>CAIQPH010000284.1 GCA_903873655.1 uncultured Holophagaceae bacterium
AACGACGCCTGCTCTCGAATCTGGTCTTCTCTGCCACCGCCGGCGATGTGCTGTCGGTCATCGCCGATGGGAAGCCTGTGATGTGGGACCAGGAGCTGCTGACAATCGATGAGGAACGGGTCGTAGCACTCGCTGGCGAAGCTATGCGAAAGGCAACTCATCTGTTGATTTGAGCTCAGGGGAGTGCCACTCCCCCTTCCCTCCAGTGGTGCTAGAGATTGGTTCTAGCCACCCACCTGGGCTATCCAGCACATCAGATTCACAAGTGCCATTTGTTCCACAGTTGAACAGTTGACCGTAAGCAATCGAGGACTGGCGACCACCACCGCAATGCATTGAGCTCGGGATATCGCAACATTCAACCGGTTCTTGGAGAACAGGAAGCCGATGTCCCTGGGAAGGTCGTCCTCACTCGAGGTAGCCATGGAAACGATGACAACCGGTGCTTCCTGCCCCTGAAACTTGTCGACCGTACCCACCCTCGTTCCTGCTGGAAGTCGCTGCTTTAGGAGGTTGACCTGCAGGTTGTATGGCGCAACCACTAGGATGTCATCCAGTGCCACTGCCCGTTGGTTTCCACTCCGGTCGCAGAATTCCTGGTCAAGAAGGCTTTCGATCAGCGAAGAAATCCGATCAGCCTCCTCCGCGCTCCGTTGACTGTTTCCATGGTGCTTGATGGGAAGGAAGCGAATTCCAGCTGACTTAAGCATTGGGTCAGCCGTTGCTCCCAGCACCAGCTTCTGGTTGTAGTTGCTGCCCTCTGGTTCTAGACGGCCGTCGTACACCGCATCGGAGATGAATTGGCATAGTGCGGGCGCCATTCGCCAGGTTGTGGGTAGGAATACGCCTCTTTCAGGTGAGACGGTCGCTCCACCGTTGAGAAGGTATTCCAAGCCGGACTCCCCCGAATGGCCAGGGTGCGTGCCCTGCGTGGGCTGTCCGAGTTGCATCGGATCCCCAAGCAGGACATGGTTGTGGGCGCATGTACCCATGGCAATAAGATTGGCTAGGGCTACCTGCCCGGCTTCATCTACGAATAAATAGTCAAAGGTGAGTTCGAATTCAGGCCTTGAGAACAACCAGGCGGTCCCGGCAACCAGTTGATCCTCAAGGCTCACCTCGCCCGCACTGTTCACATTGCGAATGAACTGGCCCTGGAATTGGGAGTCCGGGTCACCAGCATTCGATTTTTTTGAACCTTTGAAAACGAAGCCGGCCTCTGAGGCTACCTGCTCTACAGCCGTGAGGATGTTGTGGATGGCCTTGTGACTGTTGGAAGCCACGGCAATACGCTTCCCTCGACGCAGCATCTCAACGATGATTCGAGAGCCTGTCCAAGTCTTCCCGGCACCAGGAGGGCCCTGAATGAACAGGTGACTGCTCTCAAGCGCGACAGTGGCTTCCACGACTTCGGCGAGGAGTGGGGCGTTACCGGGGATGACTGGATCCCCCTGTGCGTGCCCATGAAGTCTGGGCAGACTTCTTCTCAGGATTGATTCGAGCCCTTGGAACCGATGATCACCCGCGATAACGCTATCTGCAAATCGCATCAGGGCGGCTTGCATCACGGCGGAACTGATGGGCTGTCCTGGTCCAAGGGAGAGGCGGTCAGGTAAGGCCCGCTTAGCCCCCAATCGGAGTTCTACGCGGCGCTCATGTTCAAATACGGTGAATTCACCCAAGCCCATACCGGAGGAGACTTCGGTGACGGAATTGCCTGTTCTCAATTTGGTTTCTTGCTCAGGGTATTGATAGGTATAGACCAATGACCTTTTGTCGGGCCGGGTTGGATGATTAGGGTCCAAAGTCAGACCCGCGATGCATTCAATGTCATCCAGCAGCTCCTCTTCCGTCATTTCCATCCGAGCGAACATGGCCCACCATTGCGGCTTGGCTTCGCGACGATGGAAATCTAGGAGTTGATAGGCCAGTTCACGCATGCGGGCCACCTCGTCCCAGGAGGCTGGGTCTTCTGGAAGCGCACCAAGCAAGGCTGCCTGGTAGGCCTCGAGTTCGAGTTCCCATGGCTTGCGCTCACCTTCAAGACCAGTGGCCTCTGGATTCGCTGGACTGGCCCATGGAATATCCTTTGGGCGTAATCCCCGGAGCCATTCTCGCAACTGCCAGGTGGAACGTCAGTCATCCTCTTTGTAGGACCGAATGGCTGCTAGGATCTGGGGGTCGCCTGTCTCCTTCCAACGCTCATACCAGACAATCGAAGAACCTGCGTCCTTCACCTCTCCTGAGCGCCTTTCGGCATAAAATGTTTCCAGATTTTTAATCGAGTATCGGGGCTCGGACACTCGGATGCCTTCGCGCACCACCTTGTAGAGATCAATCAGCTTTCCCTGCCGCAGCAGAGAGTCTACCTCTGCCTCGCGCGTGCCATGGAAGGACATCAATCGTTTGATCGCAGTGGCTTCATAGGCCGCGTAGTGGTAGATGTGGGCAGCTGGATGAGCCTTGAGATGTTCCGTCACGAAATCAATAAAGGACTCGAACGCCTTGCGCTCCTCAACGCGATTGTGGGCCCAGAAATCATGAAAACGGAACACACCATGTTCTGCCACACCCACGCCAAAAAGGTACTCCAGTCCGCCTTCTTCGAGTGGATCACCCTCCATGTCAAAGAATAAGTCCCCATCATCTGGAACGGGTAATCGTGCAAATCCCCTTCCAGGTTCCTGAACAAGCAATTCAACGCAGTTCTCCCCGGTACAGCGCTTGCCCAACTGAAGGCTGGCCTGGTGCCCGAGCCGTGCAAGAACCTCCGGGCTAATCCCGGCTACTCGCGCATCAGCAGGAAGGTTCGCCAGGGCCTCAAGTGTTGTAACGCCTCCCCCACAAAGCCTTTGGATTTGAACCTTCGTAATGTTGGCGACATGGGAAAGGTGGTCATCATCCTTCCAGCGCTGGCTACAGGCGTCACGCCAGGCACACAGTCCACAAAGGGATACGGGTTCTGGGTATGGAACTACCGCGTCCTGCTCTTGGAGCGCCTGGATGAACTCGAGATATCGCTCACGGACCTTTGAGAAATAGGCGTTGTAGTCGGCAGTTCGGTAGCTTTGCTCTCTTCCATCCCCAAAGTACAGATGAACCTGACTTGGCGGGGTTCCCTGGATCTTTGCCACCAGGTCCGCATAAAAACAGAGCTGAATCAAAAATTTCGACTTGGGAGAGCGTGCCAGTTTCGTGTCCGCAATCTCGTAATGCCAGTCACCCAAAGTTGAGACGCCTGGGACACGGATCAGAAAGTCGGCATACCCCGAAAATGGATCATTCTTGAGCGCAGCCTGGTAGATGACTTCATCGCCCCTATGCATTGCCGCCTTGGTTGCAGCTACAGCCTCCTCAAGCCCACCTCGGATACCACTCAAGTCGGTGATCTGGCGGCCCATTTTTTGTTGGCTTACGAGGTACTTTTCTTCGTGCAAGAAGCCCTGCGCAAACAGCAACTCGGCTTGAGGATCATATTCCCCTCGCTTGGGGGAGGTCTCCGGATGGAACAGGCATTGGAGATCAAG
>CAIQPH010000285.1 GCA_903873655.1 uncultured Holophagaceae bacterium
ACCGGTATTGGGATCCTTCACGTCCACGTGGTAGGCGCCCACGTTCTGAGTGATACCGCCCGCTTCCCCGGCCGCCACCTTGGTCTTGCGGATGGCGTCGAGCAGCGAGGTCTTGCCGTGGTCCACGTGACCCATGATGGTGACGACCGGGGGGCGGGGCAGCTTCTCGCCCTGCACCTCGCCGGACTCGTCCGCCATGATCTGGACGTCCTCCTCGAAGGTGACGATGTCGGCCAGGAATCCGAATTCCCGGGCGATCTCCTTGGCCATCTCGGTGTCCAGGGGCTGGTTGATGGTGGCGAAGATGCCGCGGTGGAGCAGCTTGGCCACCACGTCCTTGGCCGGGCGGGAGCACTTCTCGGCGAGTTCCTTGACCGTGACGCCCTCGGAGAGCATGACGATGCCGATCTCGTCCTCGATGTATTCGGTGGCCACCTGCTGGGCACGGGAACGGGGCTGGCGGAGCTTCAGGTCGAGCTCTTCCTCCTTGCTCCGGACGTAGCCGCCCTTCTTCTTCTTGCCACCGACGTGAATGCCGCGACCGGGGCCCTTCTGGCTGTTGGGATCGATGGGACCCGTAGCGGGAATGGAGGGACCTCGGCCAGGACCGCCTGGGCGGGAACCCATGCCGGGGCGACTGGGGCCACCAGGACGTGCCCCGGGACCGCCGGGGCGTCCGCCGGGGCCACCGGGGCGACCACCGGGTCCGCCGGGACGCCCGCCGGGACTGCTGGGGCGTGCGCCGCCCACCGGTCGGGCCTGGGGCAACTGAATGTAGCGGGCGGGCTCATGGGTCCGAGGAGCCGGGGCGGGGGTGTCCGAAGTCTTGATGCGGCTGAAGCCCTGGTCGGTCCGCATCTCGGTGATGGCGGGTGGAATGTAGGGTCGCCGATTGGCTGCAGCGGGTCCGGTGGGTTCATGCCGCACTTCGCCGCGGCCGGTGTTCGTAGCCATCTGGAGGACAGCCTTTTCCTTCTGCGGCATGCCGGAGCGTTGGACATGGCCAGGAGACTGGCCGGGCCGCTGGACGATGGGCCGGGCACCGGCCTCGGGGCGGGGTCCCGAAGGTGAACTCGGGGTTGCGCCGGGGCCGGAAGTCTGGGCCGGCGGTTGGGGCGCGGGAGTTGCGGGGCGGGCCTGAGGCAGTTGGATGTAGCGGGCGGGTTTGTCCTCGCGAGGGGCGGGCGCAGGCGAAGTGGCGGAGACCTTGAGCCTGGAGAAACGCTCCTGAGGGGCCTCGGGAGGCGCCGGGGGCATGGCCTTCCCAGGCGTGAGGCTGGCCTGATGCTCAGCCACGGTGGCCTCGACTTCCACAGACGCGGAGGGCGTCTGTGGAGCGTCAGAGGGGGCGGCCTTCTTCTCGGTGGCCGACTCGACCGGGGCCTGGGGTTCAGGCTTCGGCTCGACTTTCTTCACCAGCACGGCAGGCGTGGGCCGGGGCGCTTCGGGCTGGGGTTCGGCCTTGGCTTCGACTCTGGGTTCCCCGGGCACGGTGGACGAAGGGGTCCCCTTGACCACGCGCACCGCCGTGGAGGGTTTGTGCAGGGCGAGGGGAGGGGCTTCATTCTCCCCCTTGGTCTTGCCCTGGAAGCTGCGGCGCAGCTGGTCCGCCTGATCATCGGTGAGGTTGGAGCTATGGCTCTTCCCCTGGAGGCTCAGACGCTTCTCGCAGGCCTCGATGACCTCCTGATTGGCGACTCCGAGCTCTTTGGCGAGTTGGTTGATGCGCAGCATGTAAGCGGACTACCTCGGCCTGGGGGTGGGGAACGGGAAGGGCTGCAGGACTACAGCCTACTCCCCGAAGTGAGCCTGGACGGCATCGATGAGACGGAAGGCCAGATCCTGGTCCATGCCTTCGACCTGTAGGAGCTGCTCGGCAGTGACAGTATAAAGAGATTTGACGTCTGGATACCCTGCCTGGGCAAGCCGTTCGGCGAGGGCGGCATCCAGTCCCTCCACCTGGAGCGTATCCAGGAGGGTGGAGGCAGGCTTGGCGGCCTCTTCGGCTGGGGCGACTTCGGGAGTCGTAGCGGGCAGGGCGAGCCCCATGGCGGCTTCGGCTTCGCGCCGCTTGTCGGCCTCGCTGCGGACATCGATGTTCCAGCCGGTGAGCTTGGCGGCGAGGCGAACGTTCTGGCCGCGCTTGCCGATGGCAACGCTGAGTTGCTCGTCGTCCACAACGACCTCGACGCGTCGACTCTCGGGATCGCCCAGGTTCACCCGGATGGCCTTGGCGGGGTTCAGGGCGTTGGCGATGAACTGGGCCGGGTCGTCGGAGTAGCGGACGATGTCGATCTTCTCATTCTTCAGCTCGCGAATGATGGCCTGCACGCGGCTGCCCTTGAGGCCTACGCAAGCGCCTACGGGATCCACGTCCGGATCGAGGCTGTGGACGGCCACTTTGGCCCGGTCGCCGGCTTCGCGCACGCAGTTGCGGATGACCACGGTGCCATCGTGGATTTCGGGCACTTCGTTTTCAAAGAGCTTGATGAGCAGCCGCGGGTCGGTGCGGCTGACCTGCACCTGGGGGTCCTTGGCACTGCGGTCCACGCTCACGATCACGACCTTGATGCGCTGGCCCTTGTCGAAACGGTCGCCACGCAGGGCCTCATTTCGGCGCAGCATGGACTCGACGCGGTCGATCTCGAGGATAATGGCGCTCTTCTCGAAGCGCTTGACCTCGGCCACAACCACCTCGCCGATGCGGTCGGCGAACTCGACGAAGATGCGTTCCCGCTCGGCTTCCCGGACTTTCTGGACCAGCACCTGCTTGGCAGCCTGGGCGGCGATGCGGCCGAGCTGGCTGGTGTCCTGGGGCAGCCAGAGGGTATCCCCCTCGGCCGCATCCGGGTTCAGCTGCTGGGCTTCGGTCAGGCTGATTTCAAGATCTTCCTCCTCGACCTCGGCCACCACCTGCTTCAGGGCATAGACATGGAATTCGCCGGTTTCCCGGTCCATCTGCGCTTGGAAGTTGCCATAGAAATCCTGGGCGTTGAAGTACTTGTCCGCGGCCTTGGCCAGGGCCTCTTCCACCGCCGCGAAGACGTCTTCCTCATTGATCCCCTTTTCAACCGCGATCATCTTCACGCTGTCGAAAAAGGTCGTTGCCACGTTTGCCATGTCAGGCCTCCTCTTCTTCGAAGGCGCTTGTCTCTACGCCCTCGATTTCAGGTACTGGGGTGAATCGGGCGGTCAGGTGCTTGGGCCGGGGGGTCTTTTCCTCGTCGAAGGGCGCCAGTCGCGCCTTCTGGATCGCTTCGAGCGGCACGGCCTTGAGCACGCCGTCCTCCTCGAGGGTGACGCCGCCCTCCGCCACAGGGCCGATCCAGCCCTTGAAGCGCTTCTGACCATTGATGGGTGCGGCGGTCTGAATCCGGCAGAGCCTTCCCGCAAAGCGGCGGAAGTGGTCGCCCTTGATCAGGGGGCGTTCCAGGCCGGGGCTGCTGACTTCCACGCCCAGCTTTTCCCGGAGATCGGGGAATTCCACGTCCAGCCAGAGCAGCAGGCCCTCATGGGCGGTCGTGCAGTCGTCCAGGGTGATCTGGCGCTGGCTGGTCTCGGCATCAAGGTGATCGATGTAGAGGCGCAGCACCTCATCCTTGCCCTCGCGGGCCGTCTCCAGGTGCACCAACTCAAAGCCCAGCAGGGCCAGCTGGCGCTCGAGGGGAGGCTGCACTTTCTTCAAGTCCACTGAGACTCCGACAGAACAACAAAAAAGGTGGGCCGAACCCACCCAGTCTTGGCACCCGAGTCGGGCGGCCATGGCCGAATTGACCTTGGAGTCTATCGTCTTTTCCACGGAACCTCAAGCTTGGAGAATTCCTGGTGAGAGCCAGAGGCCCTTGGGATTCCATGGAGTAGGGAGGCCGAGAGCTCCTAACAACACCCGACGATGCCGCGATGAAGCCAGGCGGGATGCATCGCAAGGAAGGGTCCGCAGGACAACGTGGTTCGTTGTTCAAGGGGCCTGA
>CAIQPH010000286.1 GCA_903873655.1 uncultured Holophagaceae bacterium
ATCCTCCACCGTCGTAAATGCAGCCCTGGGGATCACCGGGGGGACCCTTACCGGCACTTTTACTTCGCCCACCGCTCTCACAGGCGGACTCACGTCGGCCGCGTCCGGGGCTTCGGCCGTGGATGCGGTCTTCACCCTCAATGGCATCCAACTCACCCGGAAATCCAACGCGGTCTCGGATGCGGTGGACGGCGTCACCTTCAACTTGCAGCAAGGGGGGCAGACGGGGACGACCACCTTGACGGTGGCCCAGAATGACACTGCTGCCACCAGCGGCATGCAGAATGTGATCACTCAATACAACACGCTGATGACGACCTACAAGACGGCCTCTACTAACACCAAGAACGCCGACGGTAGCATCAACCAAGCCCCTCTGGGCGGGAACCGAACGGCCAGGGCCATCATTAACCAGATCCAGCAGGCGCTCACGGGCGCTACGGCCGGGCTGGCGGGCACGTCGACCTACACGAACCTGTCCAGCCTCGGCGTTACAACGAATTCCGATGGCACCCTCAGCCTCAGTACCGTGACCTTCAAGAACGCCATCGACAAGGACCCGGTAGCTGCCCTTCGCCTCTTCACTTTTTCAGGTCGCTCCACCAATGGGGCAGTGACGGTCACAACTGGCGGTGCCCAAACGGCCACGGGTGCCGTGGGCTTTACCATCAACAGCTTCATCCCCGGTGGAGCCGTCTCCGGCACTTTTACTGGAACCGCCAATGGCCCCATCACCTTGACCGGTTCCAATGGGACCCTATCCGGAACAGGAGACTTGGGCGGGCTCAGTCTGAGCGTCACCGGGACAGGTTCTGGCACCTTGACCCTCGCCCGGGGCGCCGGTCAATCGGTCATCGACCTGATCACCCAGGATGTGGCCTATGGCAGTGGCTCCCTGGCCCTGGCCATGACGAACCTCACCACCCAGAACAAGTACCTGGACACTCAGATCGCAGCAGGCCAGGCCATGCTTGCCCGCCGCAAGACAGCACTTCAGAACCAGTTTTCCCAGATGGAAGTGACTGTGGCTCAACTGAGGGCTAATGCCGGGAGCCTCCTTGGCGCCTGACAATTCTTAGAAACAGGCCGTTTTTCAGCAATTTCTGAATGGAGCAAGCCATGAACCCCTATGCACAATCTGCTGACCAGTACCTTGCCCAGCGTGTGCTGAATGCGAGTCCCGAGCAGCAGGCCGCGCTGCTCATGGAGGCGGGGCAGCTTTTTCTGGGGAAGGCCGTCCGGGACATGGAACAGCGGGATTATGCCCTGCTGGGCCGGCACCTCGGGCACGTGGCAAAAATCATCAACGAGGCAACCAATCGCCTGAACATGGAAGATGGCGGAGAGCTGGTCCAGAATCTTTTGAAGATCTACGCCTGGTGGAACTCAGAGCTCTTTGAAGCCGGTAGCACGAAGGATCCAGCTCGACTCAGGGTGCTCTCCCAGCACATGGGGCAAATCCGGGAAGCTTGGGAACAGCTGCACAATAAGAACATCAAGGCGACTTCCAACATTGCGTTCGAGCTGGGGGCTCGGGTTGTATGAGCAATGAGGGGCTTCGCGCTTCCATCGAACAGATGGAGGCATGGGTGGCCGATCCCTCCTGGGTGCCCGAAGCTGATGCTCTTGCCCGGTGGCACACGGATTTCCAGGCAGCCTTGAGCCAAGCAGAGAAGGGCCATGACTGGGCGGATTTGATGGCTAAGGCTCATGCCGTGGGTCAGCAACTGGACTCCCTTGCAGTGAGATTTGCAGGGTTTCGGGATGAGATGAAAGCCGAGTTGGAGGCGTATGAACGCGGGGATCGGGCATTGAAAGGTTACCGGGCCAGCGCGCGCTGATTCTAAACATTGCGTCTTTAGTAATGCCGCATAAATAAGCTACACTCACGGACAGGATCCGTGGGGGTGGTCATGCGGAAGTTGGAGATCGAGAACCCGGAAGTGATGAGCATCGCGATCCGACAGGAGATCGAGAGGTCTGACGAATCAAGGTATGACCATCGGCTCCACGGGGTTCTGTTGGTAGCCAATGGGCAGAGCTGCCGCGAGGTAGCGCTGCTCTTTGGCGAGGACCCGCGAACGGTTCAGCGCTGGGTAAAGCGGTTCGAGGACGGTGGGTTCGATGGGCTGCGAGATGGTGAGCGGCCTGGCCGCCCCAGATCCCTGGATGAACGCCAGTGGGTGCGGCTTGAACGGGATCTGCGCCGGAACCCCCGGGACTTCGGCCACAACCAGAACTTGTGGGACGGGAAGTTGCTTTCTGAGCATTTGAATCAGCATTACCGGGTATCCATCGGCGTCCGCCAATGCCAGCGGATGTTCAACCAGATGGGCTTCCGGCTCCGCAAGCCTCGGCCCCAGGTGGCCCAGAGCGATCCTGGCCGCGTGGCGGCCTTTAAAAAAACTCCGCCGACTGAAACGGATTGAGGGCATCGAACTCTGGAGCCTGGACGAGTGCCACTTCCAGCAGCACGGAACCCGCACCCGGATGTGGGTTCCCCCTGAGGTCAAGGACCCGGTTTTGGAACACGCGCCCACTCGGAAGTCGATGGCCTGCTTCGGAGCAGTAAGCCTCCGCACCGGGAAATTCATCCATGCCATGAACGAGGTTTTCGATGCCCAGACCTTCCAAGCCTTCCTTACCAAGCTGATCCATCACAGAACCCATGGGAAACGGATGGTGATCATTTTGGACAACGCCCGTTACCACCACGCGAAGCTGCTGGCTCCATTCCTCGAAAGGTACAGGAGGGTGCTGGCTCTAGTGTTCCTGCCGCCATACAGCCCCCAACTCGCCCCGATCGAGCGGGTCTGGAAACTGGCACGCAGGCTGGCCACCCACAACTGCCACTTCCCAACCTTGGCCATGCTCATCGAAACCGTTGAGGCGTGCTTCGCAAGTTGGCACAAGCCCAACATTACCCTTCGCAGGCTATGCGGCATAAATTAGGACGCTATGTTTAGGAAGGCCTGCAC
>CAIQPH010000287.1 GCA_903873655.1 uncultured Holophagaceae bacterium
CCTCGGCCACCAGGAAGGGACCCTTGCCCAGCTTGGCGTTGCTGCCAATGGTGCCCAGCTTGCCACCGATGATGATGGTCGGATCGATGCCGCCCTGGCTAAGCACCTGGGCCACCATGCTGGTGGTGGTGGTCTTCCCATGGGAGCCCGCCACGGCGATGCCGTACTTCAGGCGCATCAATTCCGCCAGCATCTCGCCGCGGGGGATCACCGGGATCTTGGCGGTGTGGGCGGCGATCACCTCGGGATTGTCGCCCTTCACGGCCGAACTGATGACCACCACCTGGGCGCCTTCGATGGCCTGGCCCTGGTGGCCCAGGTGCACGGTGATGCCTAGGCTGCGCAGGCGCTGGGTGACGGTGCTCTCCTTCAGGTCTGAGCCGGACACCTGGTAGCCCAGGTTGGCGAGCACCTCGGCGATGCCCGACATCCCGATGCCGCCGATGCCCACGAAATGGATGTGCTGGATCTTGCCGAACACCTGGAGGCCCCCATCTTTGAGACGGTCAGGATAACGCCCCGGGAGGCAATGCGGCGCTGCGGCGACCCGGCCTGCTACCTTGGGAGGGGTCGTTGGGTCTAATGCGTCGAGGAGGTGTGTGATGCGAACCTGGTTCCCGCAACATCCTTTAGTGACACTTCTTGCGATTTACGGTCTGGTTTTATCCCTCGGTGCTGCTTCCCCGGAGGAGGGCAAGGTTCCGCGTGCGCAGCCCCAGCCTCAATCCCAATCCCAATCCCCGCCCTCCTCAGATCTCCAGGCACCCCGTCCCGGCAGGGTCATGCCCTCCCCACGTGGCACGGCCCCCATCCCGGCTCGGGTGAATCGCCTTCACCTCTATCCCGGAACGCGGACCGTGGTTCCGCCGGGCTGGGTCCGGTGCACAGTTCTGCCGAACCTGAGCTACTGGCGCCAGCGGGACCTCATGGCCGAGATCCAGTGGCTGTCCCGGAAAGGGTTCATTCCCGTGAGCCCCATCGGCGACCGCGTAGAGGTCCTTTCTGATTTCACCCAGGTGCCCGCCGGCTGGCGTGCCTACGGGATCTCGGTCCCGGCCGGCGGCACGGTGCAGGTGGAGGTCCAACACCCGAAACTGGGCTGGTTCCGGCTCATGCTCGTGGACAAATGGGGCCAACCTGGCCCGGGGATGCTGCAAGCCGCCATCGCCCACCAGCCTGTGCTCGTGACCTACAAGAACCCCGGCATGGGCGCCACGGCTGTCTATGTCATCGTGGACGATCCCGCCTGGTGGTCCGATGCTAAGGATCCCTACACCCTGATGATCCGCCGCGACTGGGATCCTGCCAGGACCGACCTCAGCCAGGTCAAGATGGTCGCCGGCCTCTGGGGTGCCACCCCCAGCGTCAGCGCCCAGTACCGTGGCCCCAGCCTGACCGGCCCGGCGGTGTCCCCCCGCTGATAGTCAGTCTTCAGTCTTCAGTTGACTCAGAAACGGCCGCAGGCCGTTTCTGAGCAGGGCTTCGCCTAAATCCAGGGACACGCCCCCGTCACCATCATCCGGAATGCCCGCGGCTCCACCGTGAGCTCGGCCCGGTCCCGCTCAGCGGCGGGTTCTCCGTCAAGGTGCCAGGGCAGGGGGCGTTCCAAGCGCAGGGTGGCGCGGCGAAGACGACCTTCCTGGCGAAGGGGTGAGTGCCCCCCTTCGCGGAAGAGTTGGGGAGCCTCCACCAGTAGATCGAGCCAGGAGGGTCGCGCCAGGGTCGCCCACTGCAGCGCTCCGTCCGTGGGATCGGCCCCGGGAGCGATCCACAGGCCGGAACCGTACTGGGGCAGGTTGGCGAAACAGAGGCTCCAGAAACTCGCCGGCAGTCTTGCCGGCGAGTGATGAAAGGCGTTCTTGATGCGCTTGAGGCGGCCCGGCGGAACAATCGAGGGGATGGGTTCCGCCTCCCACTGCAGGGTCGTGGGCTGCCAGGTGTGCCACAGCTGCCAGCAGGCCCTGGCGTAGGTTCCAAAGCCGCGGGTGGGCAACTGGTCGAACTGGTGCGCGACGGCGGCCTCGAAGCCCGTGCCGCAGAGGTTCAGGAAGGGCTCGCCATCGAGGCGCGGCAGGTCCATGCGCAGTTCCCGGCCTTCCAGCAGACGCTGCAGCGCTCCCGCCGGTTCCAGTGGCGTGCGCAGGCCCCGCGCCAGCCCGTTGCCGCTGCCGCCGGGGATCGCCGCCAAGGGAACTGGACAGCCTCTGTCCAATAATGCCTTCGCAGCATGATGGACGGTGCCGTCCCCGCCCCACACAAACAGTGGACCGTCGGCCTGGGCCGCCAGCGAGATGGGGCGCTCGAAGTCCCAGGGCGGGCCGAAGGGGATGGGCTCCAACCGTGCCCGCAGATCCGCAGGCAGCAGGCGCAGGAGGGAATCCGGATCCTTGGAGTTGGTGCCCGAGGCCGGATTGAACAGGATCGGCAGCTTCATCAGGCGAGGATAGCGGTTAAGTGGATGTTGCGGGCACGACGATCCGGACTGCTTCCTTCAGCATGAACACGGTCGCCGGGGTGTGGCCGACCAACTCGCCATCGGCCTCGATGGCGATGCCCGGGGCACCCGTGAACTCGACGCGCTCGGTCCGCCACTCGCTCACCTTCGGGTGCTGGTGAAGGCTCCCATTGAAAAGGCTGGGCAGGGCGCGGAGCACGCTCATCCGGCTCATGTGGCGGATGAGGACCAGATCCAGCAGGCCGTCCACCGGGCTCGCCTCCGGGGCGACCAGCATGCCGCCGCCGCAGTAGCGCCCGTTGCAGGCGAACATCACGAAGGCATCGGCGGACTGGCTGTCGCCACTGCTGTTCCAGTGGAGGGACAGTGGCTTGTAGGCGACGAGCTGGCGGATCAGTCCGATGAGGTAGGCTAGACGCCCGAGCTTGCGGCTCGGCATGCGCTCGATGACCCCGGCGTCGAACCCCATTCCAGCCACGTTGATGAACCAGCGCCTTCCGCCTGCCGCAAAGTCGATGACACCGACGTCGCAGGACCGGGTGGCACCCGCAGCCACGGTGCGGGCGGCCTCAAGGTAGTCGTGGGGAAGGGCCTGGGCACGGGCCCAGTCGTTGCCCGTGCCCACCGGGATCAGGGCCAGGCGAATTTCCGTGGGCGGGATCTCGGGCCGGGCGAAGATCCCGTTGACGGCTTCGCTCAGGCTGCCGTCCCCGCCGGCGACCAGGATGTGCCGGCAGCCCCGGGCAATGCCCTCGGCCACCAGATCAGCGGTGTGGCCGTAGTGCTCGCTCACGACGCTGATGAACGAGAGCCCCTGGGAACTCAGGGCGGATTCGATCTTCGCGCGATCCCGCAGTCCCGCGCCCCGCCCCGACACGGGGTTCAACACCAGCAGCCAGGTGCTGTCGTCGAAACTATTCGTCTGCATGCTGTGCCTCTGGATGAGTAGCTAAGATCATGCCTCATCTTTTCCGCATGCGCGCCAAGGTTCCTGGCCCGGGCGCGAGCCCTGGTCCGGCATCCGATGATCCAGAACGGACAGCAGTCACAGGCGGCCTTCTGTCAGCTGGACGCCCCTGCTCAGCTGGCGGCCCTGTCAGGGGTCTTTAGGTAGGCGACGAAGGCGGCATCTTGAGTGGCCATGTGCTCGATGAAGAAATACTCCATGAAGGCCACGACCTCCTCGCCTGGCCGTTCCCCGAAGAGCAGCGGCGTCATCGCCTCGCCCAGGACGCGCTGCATGATTGCATGATCCATCTTGTGTTTCTTGAAGTCGGGATAGCCGACCTGCTGCATCAGCGCCTCTTCCCGGAATGCATAATCGGAGGTGTAACCGATCATTTCCAGGACAGCCTGAATGACGTCCTCGCTGGTGGGGTCGGGGGTTTTCATTAGGGAGAAGTACGACTCCACGAGGGGGCGGTAGTCCGTACCGATCTCTGGAATCCGAAGGTCCAACGTGCGGATGGCCGAGTCGAGCATGGAGCGCCCCTCTTCGCAGCCCATGAGTTCACAGGGAATACCCTATTCACTCGAAGTTGATTCAGAACCTGAATGCTTCAGAGTCGCTCCGCCTGACCAGGGCGCAAGTGGTTCCAAAATATTAATTTCACTAATCAATGCCGTCAAACTCCTAGTGCCGGGACGTACTCACTCATCGTTTGATGCCATTTGGCCTCCCAAGATTGAGGCTAAACCGGAGGCGTGGAACCCTCGTTGGGGGCGTGGTTGGCCTCATCCTCCAGGCTATCTTCCGGCGAGCGGAGCAGAGGTGTTCACCGGTTGATCAGACCACACTGGTTGCGCACTGGAACCTCGCGGGTGGCGCTACGAGGTGCAGGTCTTCGCCGGTGACGGGGTGCTTCAGACCCAGGCGCCAGGCGTGCAGCCAGAGGCGGTCCGAGGGGGTGCCGCCGTAGAGGGCATCCCCGAGGATGGGACGCCCCAGGTGGTTGATGTGGACGCGGATCTGGTGGGTGCGGCCCGTGTGGATGCGCGCCACCACCCAGTAGCCGGGCACCAGGCCGGCGGTCTCCTCCGCCGTGGCGGGGCGGAAGTCCGTGCGGGCGGACTTGGGATCGATGAGATCACCGGTGCACCCGAAGCGGCCAGGGTCGGCGCCCCGGATGCGGCCAATGGGCGCTTCCACCGTGCAGGCCTCCAGGGGGGCAGTGATCCGCGCCAGGTAGAGCTTCTCGAGGTCGCGCCCCGCGAAGGCGGTCGCCAGGCCCTTGTTGGCCTTCGGATCCTTGGCCAGCACCAGCAGGCCCGAGGTGCCCTGGTCCAGTCGGTGGTGCAGGGCCAGGTGGAGGTCTGGGCGCTGGGTCTTCAGCAGGGCGAGCAGGTCGTGGCGGTCCGTGGCCCAGGTGCCCTGAGTCGCGATGCCCGCGGGCTTGTCCACGGCCAGGAGCCAGGCGTCCTCGAAGACGATGGGAATGAGCACCGTCGGCACCATGGGCAGATCCGGATCGAAGGCCACGCGAATTTCGGTGCCCGGCTTCACCAGCTTGCCCGCCACCTTCACGCGCTTGCGGTCGACCTGGACGCCGCCCAGCTTCAAGGCTTCGCGAGCGGACCGGCGGGACAATTCCGTCCGCTTGGCGATGAGCTGGTCCAGGCGCAGTTCCGCGTCCTCGGGGTCCATGGTGAAGGTCCATTTGCGTACGGTCATGCTTCCAGCTTAGCGTGGGCTCCAGATTGCCTCTAAAAACGAGGCAATCTGGAGTCGGGGTATGCATGCTGGTGGGTGGGGGCTTTCATGATCCAAGTGGTTCGCACCGGTGTATTGATGTGCTTGGGGGGGCTTCTGCTCCAGGCCGAGGACGTGACCCGCCTGCCGGTCGGGGATCCGGCCCGCAAGAACCGCGAGGCCGCCGTGCAGATGGACACCATCACCGAATCCGCCACCGGAGCGTTGCTGACCCCGGCCGAGCTGGCCGCCAGGCTGGACGATGTCCGTCTGGTGTTCGTGGGGGAGAGCCACACGGACCTGGCCTTCCACCATGTGCAGCTGCAGGTGATCCGCGAGTTGCAGCGGCGGGGCCGCACCGTGCACGTCGGCCTGGAGATGTTCCCCTACACCCTTCAACTCGCCCTGGATCAGTGGAACCAAGGCGGCCAGACCGAGCAGCAGTTCCTGGACGCCAGCCACTGGTATCTGAACTGGGGCTACAACTGGGCCTACTACCGGGAGATCTTCCTCTTCGCCCGGGAGCACGGGATCAGAGTGAACGGCGTCAACACACCCCGCGAGGTGGTGGCGGCCGTCCGGAAGAAGGGCTTCAAGGACCTCACACCGGAAGAAGCTGCGGCCATTCCAATGCAGATCGATACCGACAGCCAGGACCACCGCCGGGTCGTGAAGGCCCTGTTCTCGGACGACGAGAGCGGGCTGCACGCCATGAGCGACCAGGCCTTCGAGGGCATGTATGCCGCTCAGTGCACCTGGGACGCCACCATGGGGTTCAATGCGGTCCGGGCCCTCCGGCGCGGCGGACCCAAGGACATCATGGTCGTCCTCATCGGCCAGGGGCACGTGGCCTACGGCCTAGGAATCCAGCGTCAGGCCGCCCACTGGTTCGATGGCAAGATGGCCGCCGTGATCCCTGTCCACCTGGAGGACCTCAAGGGCAAGACCTACGACAAGGTGCAGGCCTCCTTCTCCGACTACCTCTGGGGCCTGCCCCGGGAGGAGGAACCCCTGTTCCCATCCGTCGGGATGTCCAGCCGGGGCGGGCGGAATGGGCAGCCCATGGCCATTCTCGACGTGCCCAAGGACAGCCCCGCAGCTGCCGCTGGCCTGAAGGTCGGCGATGTCCTGACCGCCATGGAGGGGCAGCCGCTGAAGGACCTCGAGCACTACAACATCGTCATGTCCCGCAAGCACTGGGGGGACACCGTGGCCTTCACCGTGCAGCGGGACAAGGAGCAGGTCTCGGTCCTCGTGAAGCTGCGGCGGTCGAAGGTGGACCCACGCTGACCCGATCGAGTAGCCCTGGTGACCCAACCCTTGGCCGAACCCTCCATGGCTTTTCCTGGAGGGGCGCGCGGCCGATACTGGGGGGGTTCCCCGGGGGGCCTGTGAGGTTTGCCGCGCTGCTGCTGGTTGTCATGGTGTTGCCAGCCCAGGTGCCGGCCCCGGTTCCGGCGCCTGCGCCTGCCTTGGAGAAGGCCACGGCCTTCGAGCGGGCGGTGGTGCAGGAGATGAGTGACGCCCGGGTGCGGCCCAAGGCCTATGCCATGCATCTCCGCGAGCTGCGCGACTGCTTTGAAGGCATGCTTTGGAAGCGCCCCGGCCGCACGCCGCTGCGTACAGAGGAAGGGCTGGCGGCCTACGACGAGGCCATCGCCTTTCTGGAGACGGTCACGCAGGTCGGGCCCCTCCGGTTCAATGAGGGCTTGGCTCGGGCGGCCCGCCTCCACGCTCAGGATCTGGGGCCTCGCGGGGGGCTCGAGCATGTGGGCTCCGACGGCAGCCGGTTGTCCGCGCGCCTGAACCGGCTCGGCACCTGGCACGGGCTCATCGCCGAGAACATAGGCACCCTGGAGGTGGATCCCCGCCAGCTGGTCATCCAGCTGCTGGTGGATGATGGCGTTCCTGAACGGGGGCACAGGCACAACCTGTTCAACCCGGAGTTGCATCAGGCCGGGGCAGGGTCTGCGCCCCACCGGGACTACCGGGTGGTGACCGTCATCGACTATGCGGATGGCTTCGTGCTGGGGCATTAGAGGGTGTCTGCAAATTCCTGCTAGCCTGGGCCAAATGCTTTATGGGTGACATGCGATGGCATACCTAGCCCGGCTCGGCGCGCCGGTTCGCGGCTTCCTGGAGTTCCTCGGCGACCAGGCGCATCTGGTGCTGCGCACGACACGGCACACCCTTCTGTTGCGCATGGGTCAGATCTCCGTGGTCGCCCGCCAGACCAAGCTCCAGATCCGCTTCACGGGCCTGGATGCGCTCTGGCTGGTGGGCGGCACGGCCCTCCTGCTGGGGGCTGTGACGCTCATCCAGGCCTTCAGCCAGCTCTCGGGACTGGGCGCCGAGAACTACATCGGTGTCCTCATGGTGCTCATCATCCTGCGGGAACTGGGGCCTCTGCTCACCGCCGTGCTGGTGATCGGCCGCAGTTCCACGGCCATCGCCGCAGAGCTGGGCGCCATGCAGCTGAACAGCGAGGTGGATGCCCTGGCGGTTCATGGCGTCAATCCCTACCAGTACCTGTTGCTGCCCCGCTGGCTGGGAGTGCTGATCTCTGTGTTCGTGCTGGTGGTCTTCTTCGATACGGCGGCGCTGGCTGGTGGCTTCCTGGTGGCCAAGCTCAAGTACGGCGTGACCTTCGGGTTCTTCATGGAATCCGTGCGGCAGGCCCTGTCCAATCGCGACTTCCTCGCCACCCTGCTCAAGGTCTGGCTCTTTTCCGGGGCCATCACTTTTCACGCCTGTCACTTCGGCCTGCGCATCCGGCGCAGCCAGACCGAGATCCCCCAGGCTGTGACCAAGACGGTCGTCTCTGCCCTGGTGGCCATCTTCGCCCTGGACGGTCTCATCGCCGCCCTCTTCTACTTCTGAACGGGGGTCGGCCGATGATCGAGATCCGCGACCTCGCCCTGGGAGCTTCGGATGGCCGACTGGCTCTGGATGGCCTGGATCTGACCGTGCCCCGGGGCGGGAATCTCGTGGTGACGGGATCAAGTGGCAGCGGCAAGAGCCGGCTGCTGAAAGTGATGGCCGGGATGGAAAGACCGTGGCGCGGTCGAATCCAGATCGACGGCCGGGAAGTCTGGCCTGAGGGCGGTGTCCTAGCCCTGACCGGTCATGTCTCCTTGGGTTTCGCCTTCGCGTCCGGTGGGCTGCTTTCCAACCTCAGCCTGCGGGAGAACATTGCCCTCCCCTTGACCTTTCAGGGCACGACCGCGGTCGAGTTGGCCCGCCGCACGGAGCAGGCCCTGGAACGAGTGAATCTGCAGGCCGTGGGGGGGCTCCGGCCCCACGCCGTGAGCGCCTCTGCCCGTAAGCTGGCGAACCTCGCCCGGGTGCTTGCCCTGGAGCCTGAATTAATTCTGCTGGATGATCCCCTCGAGGGACTGGATGCCGCGGACCGGGCCATCGCCCAGGAACTTGTCCGCGGTTGGGGTGCTGAGCGCTCCTGCACCCTGGTGGTCGCGGCCGAAGAGGCCGATGCTCTCAGTGACCTGGAGGCGGCAAGCCTCCAGCTTTCCCCTTCGCTGATATCTGTGGAGTCCCCATGAATTTCGAGAAACAGGATGCCCGGCTTGGCCTCCTGGTCCTGGCGGCCCTGGCTGTTTTCGTGGGGCTGGTGGCCTACAAGAACGCGGGGGTGGTGACCGAGCGGACCTATCCGCTCGTGGTGCACCTCGATCAGATGGAGGGCCTGGCCCCGGGCGCGGACGTGCAGCTCAAGGGCTATCGAGTGGGTTCAGTCGAACGCGTGGACATGCGGCAGGAAGGCAAGGACTACCACTTCCTGGCCCGCATCGCCGTGCGGGAGGACATCAAGCTCTGGCGGGGCACCCGGGCGAACCTGGCCCCCAAGGGCGTGGGCAGCGTGATGCTGGACCTGCGGTTGCCTGACGTGACGGAGCGTACTGTGGCCCTTGTCCCAGGGGAGGAGATTCCGGGGGACTCCGGCGTCTCCATCGCTGGAGTCCTGGAGCGGGCGGATCACCTCATGGCCAGCCTCCAGGCAGGTGTGGATGGGTTGCGCACCCGCATCGAGCAGAAGGGCCTGGGTGACGTGCTGGACCATCCTTCGGTGCATCAGGCACTGCAGTCACTGGACAAGACCCTGCTTGAGTTTCAGTCCCTGGCCAAGGAGAGCCGCGGTCTGGTGGGCCACGTGGACCGGAGCATGGGCGAGGCGGACAAGGCCTTGGCCTCCCTCGATCAGAGCCTCTCCACGGTGCGGACCCTTCTGGACAAGCGTGGCCCTGAACTGGATCAGATCCTGGTGAGCCTGGCCGCAACCCTGAAGCAGGCCGAGGCCTTCATGAACCGCTTCACCGCCCAGGACCATCCGGAACTGGCGCAGAGCCTCACGAGTCTGCGCCGTTCCCTGGCCTCCGTGGAGGAACTCCTGGAGATCCTCAAACAGAGACCCAGCCGCGTGGTCTGGGGCACCCCCAGCGATGCCGAGCGCGAGAAGGCGAAGAAGAACGTCGAGGCCGCGAAGCAGGCGCCGCCAGCGCCTTGATGGCTTTCCGATTCCATGGAAAAGTGCATGATAATGAAGTTCCCCAACGGCTGAGCCGATTTGAATCACGCAGCTTCCAAAGGAGATGACATGGCACTTATGGTTTGGAACAGTCGGTTTGAGACGGGGATCGGAATCATCGACACCCAGCACAAGGCGCTCTTCGAGGCGGTGAACAAGCTCGCCGATTCCTTCAAGGCGGGCACCTCGAAGACTGAGGTGAAGGCGTGCCTGGATTTCCTGGTGAAGTACACCGTCGATCACTTCACCACTGAAGAGAAAGTCATGAGGGACATGGGGTATCCCAAGCTCACCGCCCACGTCGTCGAACATACCCAGCTGGTCGAGAAGGCCAAGGACCTGCAGACCAAGCTCGCCGAAGGCAAGCCGGTTACCATGGAGGTCACCACCTTCCTGTCGAACTGGCTGAAGCATCACATCAATGAAGTGGACATGGGCTACGCCGAGTTCAAGCGGGAAAAAGACCGGAAGTAGTCGCTAAATCTGATCGAGACCTTCTCTGCCCTGCATGACCTTCCAGGGCAGCAGTTCGTAGTTGGCTAGGCCATGCTGGCAAAATGGGTCGCCATCCCGGATGGCATCCAGATCGGCCAAGGGGTTCTCGTCCTGGACCCGGACCAGCCACAGGCCACCGAACCGTGGGTCCAGCGGCCCCGAAGCTACCAGGATGCCCTGTTCCTTCAGGGTGCGGAGATAGGCCCGGTGGGCCTCCGTGACCGTCTCGATCTCAGACAGCGGGCTACGGTAGCGGCAGATGACGATGGCGTACATGGGGCCTCCCGGTTCCGCCCCAGATGAACATGGATGCGCCGGGATGAACAGAGTGTCGAATGCACTGGGAGGCTCTTTGAGCCTTCTGGTCCCAATTCCGACCTCAGTTACTCTTCGATCCGGCAACCCACCTTCACGGTCACCTGCCACTCGGAGACCTTGTTGTCCTTGATAGCGCCCCGTGTCTCCACCAGCTGAAACCACCGCATGTTGGGCAGTGAACTGGCGGCCTTGGCCAGCACGTTCTGGACCGCATCCTCGACCGAGGTCTTGGACGTGCCCACCAGCTCGAAATATTGGTAACTGTGGCCCTGCATGGGTGCTCCTCTACGTGATGGGCGGCCCGTCATCCACTCTTGAGACGCTCGCGGGAGTATAGCCGCACCCAGAGGCGATCCAGGGGAATTCCGGCCGGAACCCCAGTGGCCCGGCCCATCCCATGGATTCCGTCGGGTTCTTTCAATGGCGCACGATCCGGGTGCCGACGGTGGCGGGATCCCCTGTAGCCAGGGCTTCGGCACTGGTGATGAGCACTTCCTGGCCGCCGCTGTCCAGGTAGGCCAGGGCACTTTCGATCTTGGGCCCCATGCTGCCAGCCGGGAACTGGCCCCCGGCGAGATGTCTTCGGGCCTCGGTGGCGCTCAGACGGTCCATCCAGCGCTGGCCGGGCTGGCCGAAGTCGAGGGCCACTTTGGCCACACCCGTGAGGATGATGAAGAGCTCGGCGCCGAGCTGGGCCGCCAGCAGGGCGCTGAGGCGGTCCTTGTCGATGACGGCCTCGACTCCCACCAGGAAGCCGCTGGCGTCGCGGACCACCGGGATGCCGCCGCCGCCGCCGGCGATCACGGTATGGCCTGACTGCAGCAGGAGCTTGATGGCGTCGAGCTGGACGATCTCCAGGGGGCGGGGTGAGGGGACCACCTTGCGCCAGCCGCGTCCCGAGTCTTCCTTCAGCTTCCAGCGCTTGGATCGCATGAGTTCCATGGCCCGGAATTCGGGGTAGAAGGGTCCCACGGGCTTGGTGGGATTCCGGAAGCCCTCGTCCTCCCTGTCTACCACGACTTCAGTAAGGACTGACGTCACGGGAGCGTCGAGCTTGAGGAACCGCAAGCGGTTGATGAGCATGCGCTCCAGCATGTAGCCCATGGAACCCTGGGTCATGGCACCGCAGATGTCGAGGCTGTAGGGCGGGATCTGGCTGGATCCGGCCTCCTGCTGGATGATCAGGTTGCCCACCTGGGGCCCATTCCCATGCACGACGCAGAGTGCGAAACCCTCTGCGACCACCCGTGCCAGCATCTCAGCCGTCTCCCGGGCGTTCTCCAGCTGCTCTTCCTGGAGCCCCCTCCCTTTCTCTTTCAGCAGTGCGTTGCCACCGATGGCGAGGAGAGCGATTTTTCGGGTCATTCCATTTCCCGGGAAACGAGGATTCTACAGGGCCCGGGGGAGGTGAGCAAAGGTTTGAGGCGGCTGGAAGCCGCTTGAGGCCACAGAAGGCTTGCCAAGGGCCGATTCCTTTTGCACCCTGTCAGGAACGATCGAGAGCCCATGGATCCCTATCCGACGCAGGATACCAATGAAGTGGAGGCGGCCACCCGCCTCAGCCGCCTCGGTGCCAAGGTGGTGGACGCGGTGGTGGGATTCGCCCCACTGGGCGCGGTGGCGATCTTTGTTCCTTCGGCCATCCGGGTCGGGAGTCTTGGTTCCCTGGTGATCTTCGTCATCCTGGCTGGTGTCATCACCCTGGCGCTACTCATCACGCAGATCGTCCTGCTGGTGCAGAATGGCCAGACCATCGGCAAGAAGGTCCTGGGTATCCGCATGATCACAAGCGATGGAGATACGCCAAGCATCTGGCGGATCTTCTTCCTGCGCTGGCTTCCCTTCGCAGTGGTGGCCGTCGTCCTGGAGTTGGTACTCAAGGTGCGGGGCGTCGGGAATCTGGTTTATCTGGTGGATGCCCTGCTGATCTTCCAAGCCAACCGCCGCTGCCTACACGATCTGTTCGCCGATACGCATGTGATCAAGGCTTAAAGCATTTCGCTCAGCCAGTGGAGAAGTCATGTCGACTGCTTTGACGCCCTATGTTCCTGCCCCTTTGCGCAGGAGCAAGGTCACCACTTCCGCAGAGTCCGTGGCCTGCATCCGGGACGGCGACACCGTTGCCACCGGGGGCTTTGTGGGGATCGGGTTCGCCGAGAACATCGCCATCGCCCTGGAGAATCGGTTCCTCCAGGCAGCTGGTCCCAGGGGGCTGACCCTGGTCTATGCGGCAGGCCAGGGGGATGGCAAGGATCGGGGTCTCAATCACCTTGGCCATGAAGGCCTCGTACGACGCGTCATCGGCGGCCACTGGGGGCTTGCTCCCAAACTGCAGGCGCTGGCGTTCGCCGAGAAGATCGAGGCCTACAACCTACCCCAGGGCATCATCACCCACCTCTTCCGGGACATCGCCGCCGGCAAACCCGGCACCATCTCCAGGATCGGCCTGGGGACCTTCGTGGATCCCGTCTTCGGTGGCGGCAAGATCAACAGCCGAACCACCGAAGACCTGGTGGAGCACCTGGCCATCCATGGGAAGGACTACCTGTTCTACCGGGCCTTCCCCATCCACATCGGCATCATCCGGGGCACCACGGCCGACCCGGACGGCAACGTCACCATGGAGCGGGAAGCCCTCACCCTGGAGGCCCAGGCCATCGCCATGGCCGTGCGGAACAGCGGCGGCAAGGTGATTGTCCAGGTGGAGCGCATCGCTGAACTGGGCACCCTGAATCCCCGGCAGGTCAAGGTTCCCGGGGTGCTGGTGGACCACGTGGTGGTGGCGGAATGTCCCGAATACCACATGCAGACTTTCTGGGAGCAGTACAACCCCGCCTACAGCGGCGAGATCCGCATCCCCACTTCCTCCATGGACGTCATGGAACTGACTGACCGGAAGATCATCGCCCGGCGGGCAGCTTTCGAATTGAAGCCGAACAGCATGGTGAACCTGGGCATCGGCATGCCGGAAGGCATTGCCTCGGTGGCGGTCGAGGAAGGGGCCTCGGAGCTCATGACGCTATCGACGGAGCCCGGTGTCATCGGCGGCATTCCCGCCGGCGGCCTGAGCTTTGGCGCGGGATCCAATATCGCCGCGCTCATCGACCAGCCTTCCCAGTTCGATTTCTACGATGGCGGGGGCCTCGATCTGGCCTTCCTCGGACTGGCCCAGGCGGACCGGCAGGGAAACCTGAACGTCAGCAAGTTCGGGACCCGGCTCGCCGGGGCGGGCGGCTTCATCAACATCTCCCAATCCGCGAAGGCCGTGGTGTTCGTCGGCACCTTCACTGCCGGTGGGTTGGAAGTGGCTGTCAAGGATGGTGCCCTGAAGATCCTCAAGGAAGGTGGCACCCGGAAGTTCATCCAGGAGGTCGAGCACCGCACCTTCAGTGGCGAGGTGGCCTTCAAACAGGGGCAGAGGGTGATCTACATCACGGAGCGCTGCGTCTTCCGATTGATCGAGACTGGACTGGAACTCATCGAGATCGCCCCGGGCATCGACCTGGATCAGGATATCCTTGCCCAGATGGACTTCGTACCGGCCATCGCCCCTGATCTTCATCAAATGCGGGAGTGCCTTTTCCGGGAAGAACCCATGGGCCTCTTGAATCTGCTGTCCAAGGGCTGACGGTTTCAGCTCCACCCTCCGGGCCCGTTTTTGGCCTTGACAGCATGTGCAGGGAAGGGAGAAATTAAAAACATACCAAGCGTTCGTTTTTCATTGGGCCCTTGGTCGATGAAGCAATTTAATACCAGGCCTTCCATCACTTGGAAGTTGCGCCAGAGGCTTCACATCTGAAAGGAAACCCACAATGAGCAAAGCCAGCATCATTGGTGCCTACAACACGGAATTCGGCGCCTTCGTGAAGAAGGACAAGGCCACCGGCCTGATCACCGATACCAGGACCTACTACGATCTGCTGGTGGAGGCGGGGCGCGGCGCCATCGCCGATGCCGGCCTGGAGGCGAAAGACATCGATGCCATTTTCGTAGGCTCCTGCTCGCCGGGGTCCTTCATCAACCAGGAGCATGTCGCCCCACTGGCCGCCGAGATCGATCCCGCCCTGCGCTTCAAGCCGATGACCCGGTGCGAGTGCGCCTGCGCCTCAGGTTCGGTGGCCCTCTACAGTGCCTTGTATGCCGTCGAAGCTGGCCGCGCCAAACACGCCCTGGTGATCGGCGTGGAGAAGATGAACCTGCTGCCGACCCCGCAGATGACGCACGTGCTGGCCTGTTCCTCCCACTGGCCCACCGAAGGCTCGCGCGGCAAATCGTTCCCGATGCTGTTCGCCGAATATGCCAAGGGCTACCAGGCCCACTACAAGATCCCCACCGAGGAACTTGAGAAGATGCTGTGGACGGCCGGTGCCCTGTGCTACAAGAACGGCGCGGAAAACCCGTTGGCCCACGTCAAGAACGGCCCCACGTCGGTTGAGGAGATCATGAAGCTCAACGAACTGGATGCCAGGGGCAAGTGCAAGAACATGATGATCGCCGCCCCCCTGCGCCTGCATGACTGCTCGCTGGTCACGGACGGCGCCGCGGCGGTGGTCGTCACCCTGACTGCGAACGTCGGCAACCGGAAGCGCGCGGTGGAAATCGCCGGCATCGGCCACTCGGTCGAGCGCCTGCCGGAGAACGTGCGGCCCAACATGCACGAGCTGATGGCCGGCAAGGATGCGGTCGCCAAGGCCTACAAGGAAGCCGACATCACCGCCGCCGACATCGACCTGGCCGAAGTGCACGACTGCTTCACCATCAACCAGATCATGTCGTCCGAAGCGCTCGGGCTCTCCGCGGATGGCCGGGGCGGCTACGACTATCTGGATGGCCGGTTCACGCGGGATGACAAGGTCGCCGTCAACCTCTCCGGCGGCCTGAAGTCCAAGGGCCACCCCGTCGGTGCGACCGGCGTGTCCATGCATGCCCTGCTCTACAAACAACTGATCGGGGAACCCATCGGCGTGAAGGCCAAAAAGGCCGATATCGGCGTGTCCTACAACGTCGGCGGCTCCGCGGTCACCAACTGCGTCACGGTCCTGAAGAAACTGTAATCAAGGCCCCGTGGATGAAAGGACACTTATGCACAGCTTTTCCTATAACGACATGCAGTTCTCGGTCGAGAAGCGCGACGACCGCTGGGATATCAGCTACCAACTGCCGAACGGCTCCAGCGCACTCGCAGGCGCCGGACTCTTTGCCGGTCTCCAGGAAAGCGAAGCCGCAGCAAGGGCCCTGGCGCTGATCAAGACCATCTTCCCGGTCGGAATCAGGTCAGTAGGTCCAGACGTCACGCATCCCAATACGATCGGCGACCTGAAGATCGTCGGCCCGGACGTCACCCATCCCAACTTCATCTATTGGAACAAGGACAGCGTCTCGTGTCCCAAGGTGCTCTGATCTGTCGAGTCAGGTCTCCCGAAGGCTATCCAGTCAACATTCAATCGAGAGGAACTCATCATGGAAATCAAAGGTAGCGTGGCCCTGGTGACGGGCGGTGGCAACGGCATCGGCGAAGCGGTGGTGAAGCACTTCGCCCGGCATGGCGCGAGGGTTGCCGTTGTCGACATGGTGCAGAAGAACATCGATCGGGTGGTCAAGGACATCAAGGACCTGGGCGGCGAAGCCATCGGGATCCAGGCCAACGTCACCAGCGAAGCCGACATCGCCCGGATGATCAAGGGGACGGTGGAAGCCTTCGGCAAGCTCAACATCGCGGTGGCCTGTGCCGGCATCATCCGCGACGGCACGATGCTGAGTCTCGACAAGGAAACCGGCAAGGTCTCCAAGAAACTCGGCCTCGACAAGTGGCAGGCGGTGATCGACACCAACCTCACCGGCACGTTCCTCACCATGCGGGACGCGGCGGAAGCCATGGTCAACGGCGGATGGGAGGGTCTGCTGGTGCCGATCTCCTCCGTCAACAAGGTCGGCCAGGTGGGTCAGATCAACTATTCCTCGGCCAAGGTCGCCGATGCCCTGATGCCCAAGACCATCGTCGGGGAATTCCTGATGCGGGGTATCCGCAACATCCGCTGCGTGGCCATCGCGCCCGGCTACACCGCCACCCCCATGCTGACCGGCATGAACCAGGACGCTTTGAAGGCGATCCTGGAGGACGTGCATCTCGGTCGCCTGGTGGCACCCGAGGAAATCGCCTCCATCATCGGCCACTGCGTCGAAAACGAGGCCCTGAACGCCACTACCATCGAAATCACGGGTGGCTTGTGCTACCCCAAGGGCATCGCCAAATGAGGCTTGCTCCGAGTCAGCCCGCTGGTGTCTGCACCTCGCAGACCAGCAGGCGATCCCGGTAGCTCCTGGACCCCACGAGGAAGACCGTTTCCCCGGCATCCATGAACCCGGCCTTGGCGTAGAAGCGCAGGGCCCTGGGATTCTGTTCCCAGACCTGCAGCCACAGTAGGTCGTGACCCACCGAAGCCGCGTGGGCCAGAACGGCCCCCATCAGGGATTGAGCGGCTCCAGTGCCGTGCAGGGATGAATCCACATAGAACCGTGCCACTTCAAGTGGCTTGGAGCAGGTCAGTGCCTTCTTGCCCAACTCCGGAGCGCAGGCCCGCAGCCAGGCATAACCCAGAAGATGGCCATCCGCCTCGATCACCAGAGTCCGGCAGGCCGGATCAACCAGCTCCGCCGCCTGCCGCTCCAGACCGAAGGCCTCTGCCAGGTACGACTCCAGGTCGCGCGCAGGAATCAGTCCACCGTAGGTCTTGCGCCAGAGGCGCTCACCCAGGAGCGCAAGCTCCTGGGCGTCGCCGGGAAGGGCTACCCTGATAACCATCCCCACAGCTTAACGGAGAGGCGAAAACCCGCTACAATGCTCGTTTTGGCGGGCATTCATGCACATCCAGGAACTGATCCTCCGGCTGCAGCGATTCTGGGCCGACCGGGGCTGTCTCATCGGGCAGCCCTACGACCTGGAGAAGGGCGCCGGCACCATGAACCCCCTCACCTTTTTCGGTGTGCTCGGCGAGAAGCCCTGGAACGTGGCCTACGTGGAGCCCTCCCGCCGGCCAGCCGACGGCCGCTACGGCGAGAACCCCTTCCGTGTCTACAAGCACCTCCAGTTCCAGGTGATCCTCAAGCCCAGCCCCGCGGCGGTGCAGGATCTCTACATCGAGAGCCTGGAAGCCCTGGGCATCGATTTCTCCAAGCACGACCTGCGCTTTGAGGAGGACAACTGGGAATCCCCGACGCTGGGGGCCTGGGGCGTGGGCTGGCAGGTGGTGCTGGACGGCATGGAGATCAGCCAGTTCACCTACTTCCAGCAGGCGGGTGGTCTGGACCTGAAGCCCGTGAGCGCTGAACTGACCTATGGCATCGAGCGCATCTGCATGTTCCTAGGCGGCTACGACAACATCTTCGACCTGGTGCATGGCGAGGTGACGACGGACGACGGCGTCTTCCCCGTCACCTATGGCCAGATGCGGCAGCGGGAGGAGTTCGAGCTCAGCGCCTACAGCTTCGAGCATGCCGACATCGACCTGCACCGGGTGCTCTTCGACGCTTTCGAGAAGGAGGGCTGGCGGTTGCTGAAGGACCACAACCACTTCCTCAGCGCCTACGAGCAGGCCCTCAAGATGAGCCACACCTTCAACGTGCTGGACGCCCGGGGCGCCGTGAGCACCACGGAGCGGCCCGGCGTCATCAAGCGCGTGCGGGATCTAGCCTGCGGTTGCGCCAAGGCCTTTCTGGAATTTGAAACCGCAGATGTCGCAGATCGTGCAGATAAAAAAACCAAGGCGGAAGGGGGTGCGAAGTGAGCACCGAGACTTTCCTGCTGGAACTGCACTGCGAGGAGATCCCGGCCCGTTTCCTCACGCCGCTGACTAGTGAATTCAGCACAGCCTTTGCTGCCTGGGCGAAGGCTCAGGGGTTGGCCGCCCCTGAGTTGGAAATCTTTTTCTCTCCGCGCAAGCTTGCCTGGCGCGGAGCTCTGGCAACCTCGCAGCCCGACCAGACCGAAACCCAGGTGGGGCCGCCGCAGCGCATGTGCGTGGATGAGGAAGGCCAGCCCACTATCCAGGGCCAGAAATTCGCCGAGAAGTGGGGCCTGGATTTCAGCGCGGTGCGCTTCGATCAGCCCGCCGGTAAAAAGGAACCCTGCGCGGTGGTCGTCCTGACAAAGCGCGGCCGTCCCACCATCGAACTGCTGGCAGAGGCGCTGCCTGGGCTCATCGCCAGCCTCCACGTGCCCAAGGCCATGCGGTGGGGCAAGTCGGATTTCGAGTTCGTGCGCCCCATCCGCAACATCCTCTGCCTCTTCGGGGATCAGGTGGTGCCCATCACCGTGGATGGCGTCACGGCCACCAACAGCACCTGGGGGCATCGGCTCTTCCATCGGCAGCACCCAGAGCCGGTCATCATTGCCACGCCTGAGAGCTACGAATCCGCCCTCGAGAATGCGGGGGTCGTCGTCAGCGTGGATGTCCGCCGCAGCCGCATCGCCGAGCAGCTGGCAACACTGGCGGCCGAAGCGGGCGGGCACGTGGTGGCGGATGGGGAGCTGCTGGACACCCTCGCGGAGATCGTGGAGTTCCCCAGGATCGTGCGGGGCGACTTCCCTCCCGCCTTCCTGGAACTGCCCAAGGAGGTGCTGGTCACCAGCCTTCGCGAGCACCAGAAGAGCTTCTGCATCGAGAATCCGAAGGGGGAGCTGCTGCCCTGCTTTCTCACCGCCGCCAACCGCCCGGACGATCCCGCGGGCTTCGTGAAATCCGGCAACGAGTGGGTGCTGAAGGCGCGGCTCTACGATGCCCGCTTCTTCTTCGCCGAGGACCGGAAGCACCCGCTGTCGGAGCGATTGGAAAAGCTTCAGGCCCTAACCTTTCAGCGGGAGTTGGGCAGCTACTACGACAAGACCGGCCGGATGGTCGCCATCACCAAGGCCCTGGCCACGCGACTGTCCACGGACGACGAGCACATCAACCACGCCCTGGAAGCGGCGCGCATGGCCAAGTGCGATCTGCGCACCCTCATGGTCGGCGAGTTCCCGGAACTGCAGGGCGTCATGGGCGGCGAGTACCTCAAGCGCGAGGGCGCCCACCAAGACGTGTGGATGGCCGTGAAGGAGCACTACCGGCCCGCGGGCGCCGACGACGCGCTCCCGGGCACGCCCCTGGGCTGCCTGGTATCCCTGTGCGACAAGCTGGATACGGTCGCCGGTTGTTTCGCCGTGGGCCTCGTCCCCAGCGGCTCCAAGGATCCCCTTGCCCTCCGCCGCGCCGGCCAGGGCATTGTGCGCATTCTGTGGGAGCAGGGCTGGCCCCTGCCGCCCGCCGACCTCATCAGCATCGCCCTGGGGATTGTGGGCGCCAAGGCCACGAAGCCCGCCGGAGAAACCACCGAGGCCCTGCTGGCCTTCTTCAAGGACCGAGTGGCCTATCAGCTGGAATTGGCTGGCTACGCCGGCTCCGTCCGCCGGTCGGCCCTGGCCGCCGGCTGGGAGGATCTGGCGGATCTGAAAGCCCGCTGCGAGGCCCTCTCGGCCTTCGCCGAGGACCCCCGGTTCGCCTCCCTTGCACAGAGCGCTAAGCGCATCGGGAACATCCTGAAAGACGAAATCGCCAATGGCGATTTCGATAGGGGCCTGCTGGCGCAGGCCGAAGAACAGGTACTAGCGGAGCGGCTACTGAAGCTGGAGTTCACGCCTGATCAGGCTTCGCTCCTTGCAGCCCTGGCGGACCTCGCGGAGCCCCTGGAGGCCTTCTTCACGGCCGTCATGGTGAAGTGCGAGGACTCGGCTCTGCGCGCCGCTCGCCTCAACCTGCTCCACCGCCTCCGCCAGGCCTTCCTGCGCGTGGCCGACTTCAGCCTATGGCAGTAGAAGGCGCCTTCATCGGAATCCAGAGGGAAAAGGACAGAGACCTGTCCATGTCGAGGCTGATGCGGATCGCTTTTCTGGTGGGTGCCACGACCTTTGGTGTTGCCCTTCATGCGGCCCGGAAAGAGTCCTGGGTGGAGGTCCGGTCCCCCCACTTCATTGCCTACAGCGATGCGGGGGAATCCGAGGCCCGGAAGACGCTGGAAGGGTTTGAGGCCATCCAGAGCGTGTTTACGGCGGTTATTCCGGGCCTCCAGGTGGACCTCCACAAGCCCATGATCATCCTTGTGACGGAGAACCAGGACTCCATGCGCCGGTTCGTGCCGAAGGCATTTGAAGGCAAAGACCCCACGCGGGCGGGCGGCCTCTTCCTTCAGGGACACGAGCGTAACTACGCGATAGTCCGCCTCGACATCGACCACCAGGATGACCAGCCGTACTTCGTGGTGTTCCACGAGTACACCCATAACGTGGTGCACCAGAACTTCCCCAACCTACCCACTTGGCTGGACGAGGGTATCGCCGATTACTACGGGTCCACCGAAATTAGGACCAAGCAGGTCTTTCTGGGGAGGATCCCGCTGGGGCACCTCCAAACCCTGCGGCGGGGCCGCATGCCCTTGGCGGAACTCCTTGCCGTCACCCACGATTCGCCGCACTACCAGGAAGGTCTTAAAGCGGGCACGTTCTACGCGCAGAGTTGGGCACTCGTCCACTACCTCTTCATGGATGAGCGCGCTCGGAAGGCGGGGTTGTTCGGCGCGTATCTGAAAGCTTTGGCCCATGCTTCCGATCCCCTCTCCGCCGCGAGGGAGGGCTTCGGAGACCTCGGTCAGCTTGAAGGAGAGCTGGCCAATTATTGTTCGCGACCAACCTATACGTACTGGAACCTGCCCCTGAGGGTGAGCCTCACGAATCACGATTTTACGGCACGACCGATCGGGGAAGCTGAGGCTTTGGTGGTCCGCGCTGAGTTCCTTCTGCAATCCGGCCTTGAGAAGGAGGGTTTCGCCCTGTTGGACCAGGCGCGGGCCACTGCGCCCGAGGCGCCCGTTGTCCTGGCAACCTGGGGGCTCGCCAACCTTCGCAAGGGCGACTACGACACCGCGCAAATGGCCCTCCGGGCTGCGTTCGACATGGACTGCCGAGATTTCCGGGTCCCCTACCACCTGGCCCTGCTGGCCCAGGAACACTGGTTCAAGACCCCTCCGGGCTCAGCGCGCGTCCTGGGCTGGCTGGAGGCCGCCCGCACGCTGATGCCCGACTTCCCGGGCATCCACATGGCCCTGAGCCGGGAGTACGCCAGGAATGCCCTGGATCCGGAGAGGGCCATCAAGGAGGGCGTCCTGGCAGTGAAGTTCGACCCGAACGACCTTGCGGTTCGCGCCAACCTCGGCATGATCTTCCTTAGCCTGGGCAGGCTGGATGAGGCTCGTCAGATCGGCGAGCAGTTGACCCGCCTGGCGGTGTCCAAGTATGAAAAGGGGGTTGCAGCTTCCTATCAGGCCCAACTGGAGCAGTTCGTGGACTCCTGTGATGCCCAGGCGAAGGCTGCTGTTCCGGACTCTGGCGCGCCTGCACTGGTTTCTCCAACCTCGCCCACCGATCCGGGCAACCAGCCGGGCATCAAGCCTCTGAAGTTCTGGCTGCCCGACAGGTTGTCGGCATTGGGCACTGAGGTGCGTACAGCGGTGATGCAGGGGCGGCTGGATGATGCGATCAAGATGGTGAAAAACGCCATCCCAACAGCCAAGGGGCAGTACGAGCAACAATCTCTCAAGTCCCTGCTGGCACACCTGAAAGCCCGAAAAGCTGGGTATTAGTGAATTGGGGAAGGGAGCCTCGGGCTGGGGAATGGGGCACACTGGAGGGGTTCCGTAATGGTCCCAGACAGTTCGGACGTTCCGCAGAGGCCCCATGCACCACGAACGCATCGCGATCATCGACTACGGCAGCCAGTACACCCGACTCATCACGCGGCGGCTGCGGGAGCTGGGGGCCTTCGGTTTGGTGTATCACGGCGGCATCACTGCGGCGGAGATCGTCGGTGCTGACCTGAGGGGCGTGATCCTTTCCGGTGGGCCGAACTCCGTGCTGGAGCCGGGCGCGCCGGACCTGGATCCGGCCATTCTGTCCCTGGGTGTCCCCATCCTCGGCATCTGCTACGGCCAGCAGCTGCTGGCCCGCAACCTGGGCGGCCGCCTGCACCGTTCCACCAGTCGCGAGTACGGCAAGGCGAAGATCGAAACCTCCGGCGGGATTTCGGTCCTGTTTGAAGGGTTGCCGCATCTACAGACGGTCTGGATGAGCCACGGGGATCACGTAGAGGAAGCGCCTCCCGGGTTTATCGTCACGGCCAAGACGCCAACCGTTCCGGTGGCGGCCATGGAAGACGCAGCCCGTGGCATCTACGCCCTGCAGTTCCACCCGGAGGTCACCCACAGCTCCCAGGGTACGCCCCTGCTGCTGAACTACCTCAAGCGCTGCGGCATGCTGCTCGATTGGAACGCGGGCAACTTCATCGACGAGCAGGTGAAGGCCATGCGCGCCCAGGTAGGTAGCGGCACGGTGGTGCTTGGCCTCAGCGGTGGCGTGGACTCCAGCGTGGCGGCCCTGTTGCTGCACAAGGCCATCGGCCAGCAGCTGACCTGCGTCTTCGTGGACCACGGCCTCATGCGCAAGGACGAGATGAAGCAGGTACAGGCCTACTTCGCACCCTTTGAGCTGAACGTGATCTGGGTGGATGCCTCTGACGAGTTCCTGGGCGCCTTGGCGGGCGTGACTGATCCTGAGCAGAAGCGCAAAATCATCGGCGGCAAGTTCATCGAGGTCTTCGAGCGGGAGGCGGGCAAGGTGAAGGCCGACTTCCTGGGCCAGGGCACCACCTATCCCGATGTCATCGAATCCAGCGGCATCGGTGGGGCCATCCTGGTGAAGTCCCACCACAACGTGGGCGGCCTGCCGGAGCGAATGAAGCTGCAGTTGGTGGAACCGCTCCGGGAGCTCTTCAAGGACGAGGTGCGGGCCACCGGCCTGGTGCTGGGACTGCCCGAAGAAATGAATCAGCGGCATCCCTTCCCAGGCCCCGGACTCGCCGTGCGCTTGCCCGGGGCCATCACGCGGGAGCGGGCCACCATCCTCCAGAACGCCGATGCCATCTTCCTTCAGGAGCTACGGGAGAGCGGCTGGTACGCACGCACCAGCCAGGCCTTCGCCGTGCTGCTCCCGGTGCAGACCGTGGGCATCATGGGCGATGAGCGCACCTTCGAGTGGATGTGCGCCCTGCGGGCCGTGACCAGCGAGGACTTCATGACCGCCGACTGGGCCAGGCTCCCCCACGAGCTGCTGGACCGCATCGCCCAGCGCATCGTGCGAGAAGTCCGGGGCATCAACCGCGTCGTGTTCGACATCACCTCGAAACCTCCTGCGACGATTGAATACGAATAATGGCAAAGCGCAACGAACCCGTCCGCAAGTCGGTGAAGGAAATCCTGGAGGATCTGCGGGCGGGGCACCGCGAGGCGGCCTTCAGTGGACCCGAATCCGCACTGAAGTACCTGCGCCGCACTTTCGACGGCCAGGCCAGCCTGCCCAACGCCGTGAAGGCTCTGGCCTATGACCTGAGCGCCGAGGCCCAAGCCCAGGGTGGACAGTGGGAAGGCTGTGCCGAGTCCGTGAAGCTGGCGTTGGGCTACCTTCCGGACTTGGAAGCGGCCTTCCCGCATGAATACCGGCGAATGCTGGAGGGGCTCAACTGCTTTGAGCGCGGCATCCAGGCCCGCAGCGAATTGGGCGACTTCCATGGGGCACTGGAACTGTGCGAGCAGGCCATCGAACTCGGCCTCGGCGCACACTACGCGGCCAAGCGGGATTCGCTGGACTGGGCTCGCTGATTCTTGATCAATGGGTAATCATAGCAGCAGCATTGCTGTGCAGCAATCATCTAAAAGTACAGGCGATCAGGAGAGGACCCGTTAAGTTAGCATCGGGGGAGGTCGTGGCCGAAACGCTTCAGGCAATGACAGGTCAGGCCAGCGTTCTCATCGTGGACGATTTGGCGATCGTGCGATTGTCGCTCCGGCACATCCTGAGCAAGAGGGGCTACCGATGCTTAGAGGCAGAGGATGTCGCGAGCGCCCTGGCAGTGCTGGATCGGGAAACCATCGACCTGGTGCTCTGCGATATCCAGATGCCGGGAGCCTCTGGGCTGGATCTGGTGAAGGCGCTCCGGCATCGGATCCCGGACACTTCCGTGGTCATGGTGAGTTCCCTGGAGGACGCGGAAACGGCCATCGAATGCCTCCAGAATGGGGCTTTCGGGTACGTGCTGAAGCCCTACCAGCCCCGGGAGATCCTGATCCAGGTGAATGGTGCCCTGCGGCGCCGCATGCTGGAGATCGCCTACCGGGATCGCGAAGCCCAACTGGCACAGAAGGTGCGCGAGCAGACAGTTGAAATCCGGAATTCACGAGAAGAGATCGCCTTCCGTCTCATCAGCGCCAGTGAGCACCGGGACAACGAGACCGGGATGCACGTGCGCCGCATCGGCATCTACGCTGCCTGGATGGCCGCCCTCCTGGGTTGGGATCAGGTTGGCATTGAGACCATCCAGTCTGCGGCACCCATGCACGACATCGGCAAGATCGGCGTACCGGATGCGATCCTCCAGAAACCCGGTACCCTCACCGAGAGCGAATGGGTGGTCATGAAGCAGCACACGACCATGGGAGCGACCATTCTCAAAGGGTCCTCCGTGCCCTTCATCCAGATGGGCGCCCGCATCGCCATCGGTCACCACGAGAAGTGGGACGGGTCCGGCTATCCCCTTGGCCTGAAAGGCGAGGAGATTACGCAGGAGGCCCGCATCACTTCACTGGTGGACGTCTATGACGCCGTCAGCAACCGCCGCCACTACAAGGAATCCTGGCCCGAGGAGAAGGTCATCGAGTTGATCCGCAAGGGCAGCGGCCAGCATTTCGATCCGATGCTGGCAGACCTCTTCCTGGCCAATCTGGAGCACTTTCGGACGATCCTTGCCGAGAACCCGGACGAGCAGCACGGCGAGGGTCCGGGGATCTGATCAATCTCTGCCGTGACGCTGGATGACGGCATAAAAAATCGCTCGCAGAGAAAGGAATTCTCTGCGAGCGCGTCCGGCTGATCTTGAGTGCTAGGTGGGGTCGGTCTCGGGCTTGGGGGTCATGCGTCCCTTGGAGATGGTGAACTCACCGAGCATCATGGGCACGGCTGCCTTCAGCATGATGGTGAACACCAGGGCACCCAGGGAGAAGATGCCCGCGGCCACGGTGACTTCCGTGAGGGAGGGGCGGTAGACGAAGATCTCGCCAAGGGCGTCGGGCGTCAGGCCGGGGATGATGAGGCCCATGCCCTTCTCGATGTAGACGCTGGAATAAATGAGGACGCAGCCGATGTTCAGGGTCGTCCAGTTCATCCTCGTCTTGGGAATGAGGAAGAGCATGAAGGCGATGAAGCCGGTGATGATCGAGGCCCAGGCAAAGGGCACCAGAGTGTTGTAGTGGACGCCGTTCTTCTCGAGCCCGAACAGCAGGTACTGGAAATAGACCATGTGCTCGGTGCCTGAGTAGATCTCCTTGAAGGACTCGGCTGCCGTCAGGAACAGGTTGAAGCCCATGGTGTAGGCCATCAGTTCGGCGATCTTGAAGATGGCCTCATCGGTGATCTTCAGCCGGGTGGTTCGGCGCAGCACCTGGAGGAGGATGAGCAGGACCGCGGGTCCCGAGCAGAAGGCCGAGGCCAGGAAGCGCGGGGCCAGGATGGCCGAGTTCCAGTAGGGGCGGGCAGCCAGGCCATTGTAGAGGTAGGCGGTAACAGTGTGGATGCTGACGGCCATGGGGATGGACAGCAGCACCAGGGGAAGCACCAGGGCCTTCTTGTAGTGCTTCTCCAGGTAGGAGCTGAAGAGCAGGTAGGTCACCACAAACCAGTTGAGCAGCAGGTAGATATTCAGGACGATGACGTCCCAGGCCAGCAGCGAGCTGGGCCAGTTCAGGCGGCCTACCAGGGGCATGATGTGCCAGAAGCGGTCGGGGCGGCCGATGTCGACCATCACGAAGCCGAGGCACATGATGAGGGCGGTGACCGCCAGCATCTCGCCGAGAATGGTGACCTCCTTGATGGGGCCCCAATCATAGATGTAGGCCGGGATCACCAGCATGACCGAGGCTGCGGCCACACCCACCAGGAAGGTGAAGTTGCCGATGTAGAAGCCCCAGGAGACCTGATCCCGCATGTTTGTGATGATCAGGCCGTTGTGCATCTGCCCGGCATAGGCGACGCCACCCATGAGAACCATCAGGAGGAGGAATCCTACCCAGATGTAGTAGAGCCTGCTCCCCGTGATCATCAGACCCACGGTGTCGATGATGAACTGTCTGAAATTCCGCAGATTGACCATGCCTCACACCCCGTAGAAGTAGAAGAAGGTGGGTTGGGTGTTCAGGTCTTCCTTGAACTTGAAGACGCGCTTGGTTTCCAGAATCTGGCGGATCTCGCTCTTGGCATCCAGGAGGTTGCCGAACTTGCGGGAGCCCGTGGGGCAGATCTCCACGCAGGCCGGGTAGAGGCCATTCCGGGTTCGCTGGACGCAGAAGGTGCACTTCTCGACGACACCCTTGGGGCGTGGCCGGTTGCCCAGGTAGTGGGTCTTGGGATTCACGTCGGCGCTCTCGATGTGCGGCTCGCCCCAGTTGAAGTGGCGGGCGCCGTAGGGGCAGGCGGCCATGCAGTAGCGGCAGCCGATGCACCAGTTGTAGTCCACCACCACGATGCCGTCCTTCTCCTTCCAGGTCGCGCCCACCGGGCAGACCTTCACGCAGGGCGGCCGCTTGCACTGCTGGCACTGCACGGGCATGTAGAAGTGGCTTTCCTGAGGTACTTCCGCCGGGTTGTAGTACTGCTCGGCGTGCTGGATGTTGACGCCCTCCTCCTTGTCCATCTGGAGGACGCGGATCCACTGGACCTCAGGGCTGTGTGACTGGTTGTTCTCTTTCACGCAGGCGTGGACGCA
>CAIQPH010000288.1 GCA_903873655.1 uncultured Holophagaceae bacterium
CGAACTGCCGGAGGGCCGCGGCGACCGCGGCGATGACCGGGGCCCAGTCCTCGGTGTCCGGCTGGCGGAAGAGCCGCCTGGAGCCCGGGTACCAGGGCGAATCCTCGCGCTCCTTGAACCAGCGCCAGTCGGTCTTGTAATGGGGCAGCAGCACCCAGCAGGGTATTCCGAGTGCTCCCGCCAGATGAGCTGCCGCCGTGTCCACGGAGATCACCAGATCGAGACTGGACACAAGCGCGGCAGTATCGGCGAAATCCTCGACCCAGGGACCTGGATCGAGCAGGTCGATGCCAGCAGACGGTGGCATGGCTTCGGCCGTTTTCTGAAGACTGATGAAACGAACGCCTTCCACCACGGCCAAAGGCGCCAGGACGTGGCGTCCGGGCAGGGAGCGGTCAGGATCGTTTTCGAAGCGGGGGTTGCCCTGCCAGGCAAGGCCCACGAGGGCCCCCGCCGATGGGAATCGCGAGCGCCACGCCAGGATTTCTTCCGGGGGGATCCTCAGGTAAGGGATCGGCGCGGGAATCGAGTCAAGCCGCGTTCCACAGTGGAGGGGGATGCTCTGGGGCAGGGTCCAGAAGTCCCAATCGGGACCGGGGACCGTCTCGCCCAGGGCCACCACCACATCGACCCCGGCCAGGGTCGTGAACAGCTTCTTCAGAGGGGGGTGGCAGACGATTCCGATCCGGGCCGCACCGGCGCCCTTGAGTACGGAAGCGTAGCGCCCGAACTGGATCATGTCGCCATAGCCGCCTTCGCACCCGATGAGCAGGGCTTTGCCGACCAGGCTTTCACCCTGCCATCGGGGGGCGGGAATCCTGGCCGACAGGTCCAGGTTCCAGGCCCGGGCCTCGAGGGCCCGCCAGCCCTCTTCGAGGCGGCCCTGGCGCAGCAGGAGGTAGCTGAGGTTGAAGCGGGCCTTCACGTAGGTCGCGTCGAGGGCCAGGGCCATTCGGCAGCTGCGCTCAGCCTCCGCCTCGTCCTTCAGGCAGGCCTGAAGGACGCCCAGGTTGGACCAGAGCGCGGCAGATGAGGGAAACAGCTCGATGGCGGTGTGGTAGACCTTCCCGGCCTCTCCGAGCCGCTTCTGGTTGACCAGCAGCGCCCCGAGGTTCAAGTAGGCCTGCAGGCATCCGGGCAGCAGCCACAGGGCACGCGCATAGCAGGCCTCGGCTTCGGGCAGCGCGCCCCTTCGTTCGAGTGTGACGCCCAGGTTGACCTGGGCTTCTGCCAGCTCTGGCGAGATCTGGCTGGCCTCGCGGAAGCAGGCTTCCGCTCCCGGCAAGTCGTTGCGCTCGAGAAGCTGGCTGCCCTTTGAAAACAAGGCTTCAGCCCGCTTGAGGTCTGGACTTTTCTTGGCCTTCTTGCGATCTGGGCGGCTCATCAGGTGGGTCGAAGGTCCGGGTCACCGCACTGCTTCTGAATCCTGTAAATCCGGCTTCTCATCCTGTCAATCCTGTCCCAGCCCTTAGATCGGCTATGCCAACCGCGCCGCCACATCGCGGTAGTCGGGGTCCATGTCGTGGACGGACTTGAACTCCGTGGTGGCCATCTCGGCATGGCCCTGCTGGAGGTAGATGTCGGCCAGGTCGTAGCGCAGCCCGATGCTGTCCTCGGGTGGGAAGCCCGGGGCCAATACGCCTTGGCGCAGCCACTCCACGGCAGCGGCGAGATCGCCCCGCGCCTGCTCGCAGATGCTGAGCATGGAGCAACACTCCAGGGTGCGCTCGGGGTCACGCATGGCGATCTTGAACTCCTCGATGGCGGGTTCGATGAGCATCATCTCCTTGTAGGCGATGCCCAGGTTGTAGTGCGTGTCGTAATCATCGCCCTTGACCTGCTTCTCGACGCCTTCCCGGAAGGCGCTGAACAGCTCGTCCACGCTTTGGATCTTCTCCACCATGTGGGTGGCGTCGTGCATCTCCTCCCCTTCACCCGAGTCCATGAGGGCCGTGCCCAAGACGTCCGTGAGGTCGAAGAAGGAGTTGGCGAAGTCGGTCTCCTCGAGGCTGCCTGCCTTGGCGGAGAGCCCCAGCTTCTTGAGGGCGGTGGCTGCCCGTTCCTGCCGGAGTTCCAGTTCCGGATTTCCGGGGAACTGCTTGAGGGCGGCCTCGATCTCGATCTTGGCCTCCTCGGGGCTGCCGTAGTCGAGTTGGAAATCGATGTCGCCGAGCAGATTCTCGAGCTCCTCGGACGCAGGCCCGCTGAGCTGCACAGGCGCTGGACCCGTGGCGGCGGGTGTGGACGCCATCTCGGGCAGTGCAGACAGGGCCTCGATGACCTCCGGTTCCAGCTGGAGGGTGGGCATGGGCGCCAGTGGCGTCGTGGGGGCCGACTCGGAGAAGGGCGGTTCCGCGGGCGCGATGTCCGTGAGCGTGACATCCATCCAGTTCAGATCGGAAGGCTCCAGGGCGACGGCCTGTTCGTACTCCGCGATGGGTTCGGCGGGCAGCGCTGGCGGTGCGAAGGGATCCGGAGGCTCAGAGACCAGATCGGACAGCAGGGGCAAACCATCCCCCAGGGCAATGGGTTCGAGGGCTGGAAGGGTCGGGCTCTGGGTGGATGGAAGCGGCTCGAAGTCCGGCAGGTCGAGCCCGATCGGCAGGACTTCCTCGCCTGGCATGACTTCGGTGGGGAAGGCAGCGATTGCGGCTGGTGTGGGAGCCGGAAATCCAAGGGGCGGCTTGGAGGCGGCGGCTGAAGGGGGGGTGGGCTCGGGCAGGCCGAAGGCGCGGCGGTGGATCCGGGTGGAGCCCGGGAAGAGCTGCTCCGCCATATCCAGGAGGTGCCCGGCTTCGCGCTTCTTTCCGAGCTGGGCGAGGACCTGCGCGCTCTGCACGTACTGCATCTGCACCTGGGTCAGGCGGCCCGTGGTGCGGTGGACCGAGACGATGGATTCGATGATGGACAGGTCGGCCGGATCCAGTTCCAGGGCCTTCTTGTAGGTCTCGATGGCCCGCTCGGGGCTGCCGCCGCGCATGAATGCTTCGGCTTCGCGGGAGAACTGGTCGATGCGCAGGCGTCGGACCGGATCCATCTCGGTTTCGCCGCGGCGGCCGGGTTCCTGGACAGTCGGAATTCCGAAACCTGACTGATCAGGTGCGGAAAAGGAGAAGGCGGTCGGGGCGGCTGCACCGGGCACGACGCCCAGACCCCGCAGCTGTCCTTCGAGCTGGCCGATGAGCGCCTGGTCGCTGTTCTGGTAGGCCATGCCATAGGCGCTCTGGAGCGCCTGGACCTGGTCACCGCGGTTGCCGCTCTCATGGGCGATTTCGGCGAGCAGAAGCCAGCCCTCGATGCCGATGTCCCCTTGGAGGGCGTTCCTGAGGCTGCGACTGATGACGTCGCCGGAGCCGCGGCGGGCCAGTTCCCGGGCGATGGGGGCGAACAGCCGGAGACCCTCGTCTCCCCGGTCCGCGCTGACGAGATTGCGCAGGGCCTTTTCGCACAGGGGCAGTGACTTCTCGGGCAACTGGGGGATCTCCGCCAGGGATTCCAGGGCCCGGTCGGGGTGGCCACCGCGCAGCTCGATTTCGGCTAGCGCCTCGAGCAGTTCGGTGTTGCGGGCATTGATGGCGAGGCCCTCACGCAGATGCTGGGCGGCAGTGACGTAATCCCCCTGGATCACACCCAGACGGCTCTGGGTCAGAAAGACCTGGGGGGTGGAGATCATCGATTTGGCGCGCTCGAGGATCTGGTTGGCCTCCTCGTGCATCTGCTCCATGGCCAGGGATTCGGCCACCTCAAGGTAGATGCCCGCGGCGCGGTCCTTCAGACCTTCCTTGTTGTAGAGGTCCGCCAGCTTGACCTTCATCTTCAGGTTCTTGGGGTCCAGGTCGACGACCTTGTTGAACTCTTCCAGCGCCCGCTTGATGAGGCCCTTCTTCTGGAAGTGCTCGGCCACCTGCAGGTGTACCCGCACCGAGTCGACAGGTCGGTTCATCAGGCGGTAGAGGTCGGCCAGGCGCTGGGCGGCGTCAATGTCCTCCGGGGCGTTGCGGACCACCTTCTGGAAGATGGCGGCGGCACGGGCATGGAAGCCGTCCCGCTCGTAAGCGCTGCCGAGCCGCTTGTGGATCTCGACGCCCTCTCTCACCCGGCCGATCTGGACGGAGAGATCACCGATCTGGTTCAGGGTGTTGTAGTCCTTGGGATTGTCGTCGATGAGCTTCTGGAACTCTTCAATGGCCCGGTCCACCTTGCCTGCCGTCAGCAGCCTGTTGGCTTCCTTCTGGATTTTGCTGCGATCAATGGCCATTCGGCTGCCTCGGTAGATCTGCCTGGGAGTTCGGAAAGTGTAGGCCCGGGGGGCCGCCCTTGAATAGGGTTAACGAAAATGTCCGCCTGTAAAGCTGTGGGGGAGCAGATTTTCCAGCCGGTGGAGTTGGCGAGCCTGATGGTTGGCCAGCAGCACGGGCAGGTCCAGTGCGAACTCGATCAGAGCCTGACGGCAGGCTCCGCAAGGCGGTGTCAGTTCCGCCACGTCGGTGACCACCACCGCGGCCACCAGGCCACCGGGCCTGAGCCCCGCGGCCACCGCAGCGCTCAGGGCGCCGCGTTCGGCGCAGAGGCAGACGGGATAGGCGGCGTTCTCCACGTTGCAACCCCCGAACACCGTCCCATCAGAAGTCAGCAGGGCCGCACCCACCTGGAACCTGGAATAGGGCGCGTGGGCGTGGTCTCGAGCCTGCCAGGCCGCTTCCAGCAGGGGGGTCCAGGCCGGGGATTGCGGATCGTTGAACACTAGGAGTGTCTCCAAGTAATGGGTGGTTTCCAGCTTACCGGAGCTACGGAGCCGCGGGGCTTTCCCCTGTCCCGGTGGCCTGGGCCAGCGCCAGGGCCCGCCAGCAGGCGGTGTGGCCGTGCACTTCGCGGATCCCTTCGGCTCCGTGCAACTCCAGGCTGATATCGCGCTTCTGGAGCCTCGCCTGCAGCACCGCGCCAGACAGGCGTTCCAGTTCCCGCTCGAAGGGACGTCCGGAGTCCCAGGCCGCGAGATCCAGGCGCAGGTGCAGACCCAGGGGGCGCTGCTCGTCGAAGGTGCGCACCCAGGGCTGACTGCGCTGTGCGGTGCGCTTCCAGTGGACCCGACCGGGTGAATCACCCAGCCTCAGGGGCCGCGTGCCCTCAGGACTGCTGGAGCCCTCCTGGGCCAGGGTGCGCTGGCCTTCGCCTCGCCAGCTTGCGGGCTGGGCTGGCGGTGTGCGCGGATGGGGCAGCACCAGGGCCGCCTGCTCCAGTTCGACGAAGCGGGACTTCTCGAGCAGTCCGAAGGGGTAGCGGGTGCGGAACTCCAGGGACCGGAACCGGCACCAGCCCCGGCGCCCAGCCTGGGCCTGCAGCACCACCTGGGTTTCGCCAGAGCGGCTGGCGGCCCCCAGGAAGGTGGGCTCGACCGTGCCGTCGTCCATGACCAGATGCAGTTCAAGGCCCCGGATGCGGCCCCGTCCAGGGTCCTGCAGGCGCAGGCGGATGCCACCCCGGACCCGGGCGAAGAGGTTGCCTTCTTCCAGGCTCAGCACCCGGAGCTCCTGCAGGGCCCGGCGGCTGAGGATGCCGGAGACCAGGAAGAGGCCCAGCATGAGGGAGAACACCAGGTAGAACAGGTTGTTGCCGGTGTTGACCGAGAAGGCGCCCACCGCCAGCAGGGCCAGCAGGTACTGCGCTCCCAGCCCGGTCAGGGACAGGCGCAGACGGCGGTCGTTCCAGAGCCTCATAGGGAACAGAGTACAGGCTTCAGGCTCCAGGCTTCAGGCTTCAGGCTCCAGGCTTCAGGGCCCCAGCTGATAGCATGAACCTTCTCCCAAGGTCCCCATGCTGACTCGGCTCTTCCGCACCAAGTCCCTGGAGCAGCTACGCGCCAGTGCCGATGAGCCCGAGCATCAGCTGAAGAAGAACCTGGGCGCCTTCGACCTGACCATGTTTGGTATCGGCGCCATCATCGGCGCGGGCATCTTCTCCAGTATTGGCACCGCCGCCGCCGGAAACATGGCCGATGGCCGTCTGCCCGCAGGCCCGGGCCTGGTCCTCAGCATCCTCATCGTGGCGATCATCTGCGGCTTCACGGCCCTGGCCTACGCTGATCTGGCGTCCATGATCCCCGTGTCCGGCAGCGCCTACACCTACGCCTACGCCACCCTGGGTGAGCTGATGGCCTGGATCATCGGCTGGGATCTGCTGCTGGAATACGCCATCTCCAACGTGGCCGTGGCCATCTCCTGGGGCGACTACGCCCGCAGCTTCTTTTCCACGGTCTTCCACGTGAACATCCCGGGCTGGCTGGGCATGGATCCACGCTCGGCCCTGAAGCTGGTTGAGGGCGTCCCCGCCATGGAGCTCTCCGCCAAGCTCCACGCCCTGGCCCAGGCCAAGGCCGGGCTGGCCAACGGCGCTGCCACCTTCCTCAACTGGGAGGTGATCAAGTCCGCGCCCACGGTGGCGGGCATGCCCATCACCATCAACTTCCTGGCGGTGGTCATCACTGCCCTCATCACTTGGCTCTGCTACATCGGCATCAAGGAGAGCGCCCGGGTCAACAGTGTCATGGTGGTCATCAAGGTGATGATCCTGCTGGCCGTGATAGGCCTCGGCATCCGGTTCATCAACCCCGGCAACTGGCATCCCTTCGTGCCCCATGGCTGGAAGGGCATCCAGGCCGGGGCGGCCATCATCTTCTTCGCCTTCATCGGCTTTGATGCCGTGAGCACCACGGCGGAGGAATGCCGCGACCCTGGCAAGGATCTGCCCCGGGGCATCCTCGGCTCACTGTTCATCTGCACGTTCATCTACGCGGCCGTGGCCCTGGTGGTGACGGGCATGCTGCACTACACCAGGCTCGGCGGCATCGCCGACCCGCTGGCCTACATCTTCACCGAGCACAAGATGGGCGGCATCGCCGCCGTCATCAGCTTCGGAGCCGTCATCGCCACCACCGCCGCCCTGCTCGTGTACCAGGTTGGCCAGCCCCGCATCTTCATGAGCATGAGCCGCGACGGTCTGCTGGCGCCCTGGTTCGGCAAGGTCCACGACAAGTTCAAGACGCCTTCGCACGCGACCATCCTCACAGGTTTCCTGGTGGCCATCCCCGCGGCTCTGCTCAACATCGACGAGGTGGTGGAGCTGGCCAACATCGGCACACTGTTCGCCTTCGTCATCGTCTGCATCGCCGTGCTGATCCTGCGCAAGCGGCGCCCCGAGGCTCCCCGGAAGTTCCTCATGCCCTTCGCCTGGTTCGTGGCCCCGGCCGGCATCCTGGGCTGCTTCTGGATCGCCAGGGGCTTGCCTGCCCTCACCTGGTACCGCTTCTTCGTCTGGCTGGGCATCGGCCTGGTGGTCTACTTCTTCTACGGGTCCCGGAAGAGCCGCCTGGGGACGCCGATTGCGTCATCATGAGCGTGGAGTTTCCACCATGTTCACCGGACTCATCAGACATCTAGGCACCCTGGAATCCCGGTCCTCCCGATCCGGCGGGGCGCGGTTGCGCATCGCGGCTCAGGCCGACCTGTTGGCTCGCGCCGAGTTGGGCGCCAGCATCGCCGTGAACGGCGCCTGCCTCACCAGCGTGGCCGCGGATGGCCGGACCTGGGAGGCGGACCTCAGCGAGGAGACCCTCGCGAAGACCACCCTGGGCCAGCTGCCTCTGGGCGCGATAGTGCATCTGGAACCCGCCTTGCGGGTGGGCGATCCCCTGGACGGCCACCTGGTGGCGGGCCATGTGGACGGCATTGGCCAGCTGGTGTCACGGTCTCCGGGGGAAGGTCTCTGGCGCTTCTCGATGCCACCGGTGCTCGCGCCCATGACCGCGCCCAAGGGCTCCGTGGCAGTGGATGGCATTTCGCTCACGGTGGTGGACTGCGGCGCCGACTGGTTCACCGTGGCCCTCATCCCGGAGACCGTCACACGAACAGCCCTGCAAGACATGCGTCCCGGGGACCCTGTGAACCTAGAAGCCGATCCCATCGGTCGCTTCGTCGCCCGGGCCCTGGCGCTGCGCGGCAGTGAGGAGAAGCTGGCAGCCTTCGCCCGGCAAGGGTGGCTTGGGTGAAGATCGGAGGCCCGGTTCGGGGTTTCCCCCGGCTCCTTTTGAACCAGACCCTTGACGAGACCAGCACGGCGGCCACCTTTGACTTAGAGATAGTCCATGTCCAAACGATTGTGGATGCTCCTTTGCGCAATGCCGGTCCTGGCCCAGGGTGACCCCTTGTTCAGGATCCCTGATCATGGGTGGGGCATGGCGGTGGGCAGCGGGTTTTCCGAAGTGCCTCTGCTCGTGGACGTCCACTACACCTTCAAGCCGGGAATAGGGTTCTATCTGGGCGGGGGCGGAACGCCTCACGCGCAGAACAACGACTTCAGCTTCAACTTGAATTTCAATGACCGGGGTACCCTGCGCCAGGTCAAGTCGGCAGGCTACATCGGCGTGGCGGTGACCCGCCATCCGCGGGTGGCCTGGGGCGTGGGTTTCGGGAAGCACACCACCAGCTGGGAAATAGATCACGGCGGCGGGTTCACG
>CAIQPH010000289.1 GCA_903873655.1 uncultured Holophagaceae bacterium
GACATGAAGATGGTGTAGGCGGAGTTGCGGGCGAAGTCGCCCGACCCGCCGATGCCGTTCTCGATGCCCTTGCCGACGATGTGCGTGGAGTTGACGTGGCCGTAGATGTCGGCCTCGACGAACCCGTTCATGGCGATGCAACCCAGGCGGCGGATGACCTCGGGACTGTTGGAGATCTCCTGCGGGCGCAGGATGATCTGCTTGCGGTAGCGGTCGATGTCCTTGTTGAAGCGGACCTGACCCTCGGGGGAGACCGAGAAGGCAGTGGCCGAGGCCGCCAGGAGCTTGCCCGAATCGAGCATGTCGAGCATGCCGTCCTGGACCACCTCGGTGTAGGAGATCATGCGCTCGAAGGGGCCCTCGTTGAGGCCCACCAGCACGGCGTTGGCGATGTTGCCCACGCCCGACTGGAGCGGTGTGAGGTGTTTGGAGAGCCGCCCGGCCTTCACCTCGCCGTCGAAGAAATCAAGGATGTGCTGGGCGATCCGGCGGTGGATCTCTTCTGGGGGCTTGAAAGGGGCATTCCGGTCGGGGTGGGCGCTCTCGACGACCGCCACCACCTTGCTGAGATCGAACTTCCAGTACTTGGAGCCGACGCGGTCATCGGCCGCCAGGATGGGAATGGGGCCACGCGTGCCGTGGGCGGCGTTCACCGACAGGATGTCGTGCATCCCCTCCAGACGCTCGTCCTGCCAGCTGTTCACTTCGAGGATGATCTTGTCGGCATGTTCGAAATAGACGTTGTTGGCGCCGCAGGAGGACGAGGGGATGGCCGTGCCATCCTCGAGGATCTTGGTCACTTCGATGACCGCGAAGTCGAGGTTGTTCTTGCCCTTGCCGTAGTAGCCGTAGCGGACCATCGAGCCCACATGGCTCAGGTGCATGTCCTGGTACTCGATGATGCCGGCGTTGATCTTTTCGCGGGTGACGGCGTCGCCCTGGTAGGGGAAGCGGAAGCGTGAGGCCTCCACCAGGCTCATCATGGTGTCCTGTTCCGGGCCGGTCGAGGCGCCGGTGAGGACGTCGAGCTTGAGGGCTTTGCCCTTGAGTCGCTCGTCGAGGGCACGCTTGGCCAGGGCGATGGGGACGGCCTTGGGGTAGCCGGCGCCGGTAAAGCCCGACATGCCGACGACTGCGCCGTTGGGGATGAGCGCGGCGGCCGCCTCGGCGGACATCACCTTGGCCTGAAGGCCTTTGTGGAGAATACGGTTCGACATGGTGCGTGCCTCCTAAGTTGGCGTCCTCAGTGGAGAAGTAGGGGGATTATACGCATCATCCGGATCGCCAAGTAGGGATAATAGATTAGGCCCCGGTCCTGTTGTGATTGATGCCCGAATCCGGGGCGCTTTCGCGAGCCAGAAGCAGTACGGCGGCTACGATGAGGGCTCCACCGACCGCCCGGGCCAGGGAGACTCTTTCGCCCAGCACGACCGCCGCCAGCAGCACCGTGAACACGGGCTCGATGGTAGAAGAAACCGAGGCGCGCACCGGACCGACCCGTTTCAGCCCTTCAAAAAAGAAGAGCATGGCGAGCAGGGTGCAGATGACGGCAAGGGCCAGGACGGCCAGCCAGCCGCCCCCCGTAACGGGCGGGTGGAAGCCATTGGATGCCACCACTACCGCGTAGGTGAGAGCGGCGGAACTGGCGATCACGGCAGTGGAGGCCGCCGGGTTCACATCCTTCGGGAACCGGCTGCCCGCCAGGATGTAGATGGAATAGATCAGGGCGGCCAGCAGTCCGAAGAAGACCCCGGCGGGCTGGCCGTCACCGGCCTTGCCGATGAGGAAGGCGGTCCCGGCCAGGGCCGCCGCCAGGGCAAAGATCTGCCTCCAGGTGAAGGGATGCTTGAAGACCAGCCGAGAGAGCAGCGCCACGAGGGCGGGATAGGTATAAAGGAGCAGGGCCACAAGCCCAGCTGAGGCGTAGGTCAGGGCCGTGAAGTAAGCAAAGGCCTGCCCGGCATAACCCACGGCTCCCATGGCGACCAGCATGACCATGCCCCTGCCTCTGGGTAGCGGCATCCGCTTCACGACGAGAATCCCCCACATCAGGATCGAGGCGATGGCAAAGCGCAGCAGCAACAGGGTCGGGATGTCCACGCCGGCGGCATAGGCCAGGCGGGCAAAGATCGCCATGCTCCCATAACACAGGGCGGAAGCCAGGATGTAGAGCGTGCCGACCACATGGTCGCGGCGCACCCTTTGCGCGACGGCCTGCCCGCACATGTCCACGATCGAATCTCCTATAGGCCTGTCCGCTGACCTGGGTCAGTACTGGATGCCCGGATTGACCGCTGACGCAGTAGGGGCATTCCATTCCCCCGGGCCCACCCCTAGGATGAGCGGTAAGGCTCCATCCCCCAAGGAGAATGCATGAGATCCGTGGTTCTGGTCTTCGCGTCCCTGGCCCTGCTGGCTCAGGCGCCGGCGCCCGCCAACAGCAACCAACCCGCAAGCAGCTGGGCTTCGATCTGGGCCAAGGTGCCGGAACCCTTGAAGACCGCACTGGCCAATTCGCCGCTGGTCTTCAATGGTGGGCCCCCCATGGAGATCCTGGCCAAACCGGTGCCCACCCGGGCTCCGTCCGGTGAAGAGGCCAGCCCCGGCACGGGCGGAACGGAGGCCGCTCCAACAGCCAGCCCCCAGCCGAAGGGACAACTCCTTGAGCCGAAGGACCTCTTTGCGGGGAAATCCCTTGAGGTCTACTCGAGAATGCAGGCCAAGACACTCGGTGAAGGGCTGGTTTCCCCTTGGGGGGCCTCCTTGACGTTCAACAAGCTGGTGCCCGGTCACCAGTTGCTAAGGATGGGACTGGTCGAGCGGTATGACGGTGGAACCCTGTATTTCGCGGACCCTAAGGGTAACAAGTGGCCATTGCGGTTCTATGTCGCAGGACCAACCCCCACATCACCAGATTGGACGACTGAATCGGCACTCTCCGAGGAGACCCAGAAACTGCAGGGCTTCATCCTGGCGGGCGAATGGCCCAAGGCCTTTGACGCCAAACTCAGGAAGGCCGCCCGGAAGACCTCGCCCAACGAGCCGCTCCTCCTCGCGCTGGACATCCTTACAGCCCTGGACCAGCCCGCCGGCAAGGAGGCTCAGCTCCAGGAAGCAGCCGCAAGACTCGCTGCCTTGATGCCCCGGAATCACCAGGCACTCTCGCTCAGCGCCGCAGCCTACCTGGCCGCCGGCAAGCCCGAGTTCGCGAGCCGGCTGAAGTCCTGGCTCTCGTGGGTGAAGCCGGCCACACCTTGACCCTGGCTCCGCAAGGAGGCCAAAACTTGGATTTTGCATTTTACTCTATCTAAAATTTTCGAAGAAAATTTTAGTGCATCATAATCAAGTTTGGAACATCCTGTAGTTGAGGTGTTCCATGTCCCTCCTTCCCTTCACCCAGAAAGCCAACGACGCCCTGGTGGCCGCTCGTGAGCGAGCCGCCCAGGACCAGCATGCCGAGTTGGTGCCCCAGCACCTCTTCGGCGCCCTGCTGGCGACGGATGGCGGGCTGTGGCCCCTGCTGGAACGGGCCCGTCTGACCCCGGAGTCCATCCAGGGACTGGCCGATGCTGCTGAATCCCTGATCGCCAAGCTGCCCCGGGCCGTGGGCGGCTCGGAGCCCCAGATCGGCGCCGCCTTCCGCCACTTCCTGGAGGTGGCCAGTGACACGGGGCGCGGCCTGGGTGATCGCTACCTGGCCACGGACGCCCTCCTGCTGGCGCTCACCAATGCCCATACGGACGCCAAAAAGGTGCTGGAGCGCTTCGGCCTGGATCGGAAGACCCTGGAGGCGGCCATCCGCGAGACCCGCAAGGGCTCGAAGGTGGAAGACGAGAAGGCCGAGGAGAAATTCGCCAGCCTGGAGAAGTACGCCAAGGACTACACGGCCCTGGCCGCCACGGGGAAGCTGGACCCGGTCATCGGCCGGGACGAGGAGATCCGCCGGGTGCTGCAGGTGCTCTCCAGGCGCACCAAGAACAACCCCGTGCTCATCGGCGAACCCGGCGTGGGCAAGACCGCCATCGTGGAAGGGCTGGCCCAGCGCATCTACAAGCGCGACGTGCCGGAAAGCCTCAAGGGCCTGCGGGTCATGGGCCTGGACATGGGGGCCCTGGTGGCCGGGACCCAGTACCGGGGCCAGTTCGAGGAGCGGCTGAAGAGCGTCATCCAGGAGGTGGAAAAGGCCGAGGGCCAGATCGTGCTCTTCATCGACGAGCTGCACTTGCTGGTGGGGGCCGGGGCCGTGTCCGGCGGCATGGACGCGGCCAACCTGCTCAAGCCTGCCCTGGCCCGGGGCGAGCTGCGCTGCATCGGCGCCACCACCCTGGACGAATACCGCCAGCACATCGAGAAGGATGCGGCCCTGGAGCGGCGCTTCCAGCCGGTCTTCGTGGACGAGCCCGGCGTGGAGGACGCCCTCTCCATCCTGCGGGGTTTGAATGAACGCGATGAGCTGCACCAGGGCGTGCGCATCCAGGACGCGGCCCTGGTGGCCGCCGCCCAGTTGAGCCACCGCTACATCGCCGACCGGTTCTTGCCGGACAAGGCCGTAGATCTCATGGACGAGGCCGCCAGCGCCGTGCGCATGCAGCTCGACAGCCGGCCCATGGAGATCGACGTGCGGGAACGGCGGGAGATGCAATTACAGCTTGAACGGCATTCCCTGACCAAGGAGAAGGATGCGGCCAGCCGCGCGCAGCTGGCCGATATTGAGAAAGAAATGGCTGAGCTGAATGAGGAACTGGGGCGGCTGCGGGCGCAGTGGGAGAACGAAAAGAAGGTGATCGAGGGGGCCCGCACCATCCAGAAGAAGCTGGACGACCTGCGCATCGAGCTTGAGCAGGCGAAAACAAAGGGCGAATACGAGCGCGCCTCCCGCCTGGAATACGGAGAGATTCCCGCCCTTGAAAAGCAGCTGACCTGCACCTCGCCCAAGGAGAGCGCCATGCTGCGCCTGGAGGTGGGTGAGCCCGATATCGCGGCCATCGTGAGCCGCTGGACCGGCATCCCCGTGAGCCGGATCATAGAAGGCGAAGTGGAGAAACTGCTCAAGATGGAAGTTCGCCTGCGGGAGCGCGTGGTGGGCCAGGATCCGGCCCTGACGGCCATCAGTGACGCCCTGCGCCGCAACCGCGCCGGGCTGGGCGATCCCAAGCGCCCCATCGGCAGCTTCCTCTTCCTGGGCCCCACCGGCGTGGGCAAGACCGAGGTGGCCCGCGCCCTGGCGGAATTCCTCTTCGACGACGAGAACGCCCTGGTCCGCATCGACATGAGCGAGTTCACCCACGAGGCCGACGCCACCCGCCTCATCGGGGCGGCGCCCGGCTACGTGGGCTACGAGGAGGGCGGCCGCCTCACCGAGGCCATCCGGCGCCGTCCCTACGCCGTCATCCTCCTCGACGAGATGGAGAAGGCCCATCCCCGCACCTTCGACATCTTCCTCCAGGTGCTCGAGGACGGGCGCCTCACGGATGGCCATGGACGAACGGTGAATTTCCGCAACACCGTGGTGCTCATGACCACCAACCTGGGCAGCCAGGCCATCTTCGATGCCGGAGGGGACACCTCCAAGGCCGAGGCGGCCATCCAGGACGCCCTCCATGCCCACTTCCGTCCCGAGTTCCTGAATCGCCTCGACGAAGTGGTGATCTTCCGGTCGCTGACCCGCGAGGACATGAAAGCCGTGGCCCGGATCCAACTTAAGCGTCTAGAGATCCAGTTGCAGGAGCAGCGGCTGGAACTGGAAGTCCCGGAAGCTGCCCTGGACTGGCTGGCCGCCGAGGGCTTCGATCCCCACTATGGAGCTCGTCCCCTCAAACGCCTCATCCAGCATGCCGTGGTGAATCCATTGAGCCGCCTGGTCCTCCAGGGCCAGCTCCAACCCGGCGGCTTGGCCCGGCTGATGCTTCGTGAGGGGCAACTCTCGGTTGAGGCCGAGGCCGTTCAGTAAGGGCCGTCTGGAGGCCGGAGGCCAGACTGCCTCCGAAACTTGCCCCCCGCCCTTCCAGGTCCGATAGAGTTCGCGTATCTGGAGTCGGCGTGCCTCTCATCTCACCCATCCCCATCCTCATCGTGGATGACGAGGCAGATCTGCGTGAGTTGCTGGTAGAGGCCCTGCAGGATCAGGGCTATGCCGCCGAAGGTGCCGAGGGGGGCGCCCAGGCCCTGGCCCTGGTGCAGCAGAAACACTTCCCGGTCGTCTTCACGGATCTGAACATGCCGGGAGGGCTGTCGGGCCTCGAACTGCTGCGGGCCATCCGCGAAGCGGATCCCCAGACCATGGGCATCCTGATGACCGGCTATGCCACCACGGAATCCGCCATCCAGGCCCTGAAGCGCGGGGCCTACGACTTCATCCAGAAGCCTTTCAAGCTAGCGGAGATCGAGGCCAGCCTGGAGCGGGCCCTGGAGCACTACCGGCTGCGGCGGGAGAACGAGGAGTACCAGGAGAACCTGGAGCGGATGGTGGAGGACCGCACCAAGGAGATCACGGGGCTCAAGAACGACATCGAGCGGCTCTTCGAGGGCTTCGTCAACGCCTCCGTGACCGCCATCGAGTCCCGGGACCCCAGCACCTCGGGTCATTCCAGCCGGGTGGCGGACCTCACCGTGGGCCTGGCGGAGGCCGTGAACAGCACGCCCAACGGGCCCTATGGCAGCCTCCTGTTCAACCCGATCCAGCTCCGCGAGATCCGCTACGCCAGCCTCCTCCACGATTTCGGCAAAGTTGGCGTCCGGGAGCAGGTGCTGGTGAAGGCCAAGAAGATCGAAGGGGAGCGGCTGGAGAGCATCTACCAGCACCTTCACCAGCGCTCCCTCGAGGCCATGCGCGATAGCCTTCTGGAGGCCTGGAGCAAGGGGAACAGCTTCGACCACGAGACCGTCGGGGCCCTCCTGGCCCAGCAGCTGGAGCAGACCCGCCACCTGATGGATCTGGTCCGGCGCAGCAACGAACCCACGGTGCTGCCTCAGGAAGTGGCCCTCGAACTCAACCACCTGCAGGACCTCACCTACCAGCACTGGACCGGCAGCCGTCGAACCCTCATCGAGGCCAGTGAACTGGACTTGCTGAAGATCACCAAAGGCAGCCTTTCCGAGAGTGAGCGCGAAGAAATCCAGAATCACGTGACCCACACCTACCGCTTCCTCAAGCAGATCCCCTGGACCAGCGAACTGGCCGACGTACCTGCCATCGCCTGGGCCCACCATGAGCGCCTGAACGGAAAGGGGTATCCCCGCCAACTCACGGACCTGGACATTCCGGTCCAGAGCAAGCTCATGGCCGTCTCCGACGTCTATGACGCCCTGACCGCCGCCGACCGGCCCTACAAGGCCGCCGTGAGCGTGGAACGCAGCCTGGAGATCCTCGAGCAGGAAGCCAAGGTCAACCTCCTGGACACGGAGGTGCTGAGGATCTTCATCGAAGCCGGGATCTACCAGCGAACCATCGGCTGGGGAACGGTGAAGCCGTGATCCAGGACCCCATCCTCATCGTCGATGACGAACCGGAAATCCGCGCCACCCTCCTTGAGGCTCTGAAAGATCGGGGCTACTCGGCCGAGGCCGTCGCCAGCGGCGAGGCGGCCCTGGCGCGCATGGCTGAACGGTCCTTCCCGGTGGTCCTCACGGATCTCAGCATGCCCGGCGGTCAGACGGGACTGGACCTCATCGGGGACATCCGGCACCGGTTTCCCCGGACGCTCTGCATCCTCGTCACCGCTTACGCGACGATCGAAACCAGCATCGAGGCGTTGAAGCGGGGCGCCTACGACCTGATCCAGAAGCCCTTCCGCCTCGCGGAAATTGAGGTGGTGCTGAACCGGGCTTTGGAACACGCCAACCTGCTCCAGAAGGTCCAGGCCTACCAGGAGGAGTTGGAAACCCGCATCCTGGCCCGGACCCGGGATCTGCAACTGGCCCAGCGGGACGCCCTCAGCTTGTGCGAGCTAAGCCTCCAGGCCCTGGAAACACCCTCCCTCTCCGAGGCTCTGGCCCCCCTGCTGGACCACCTTGCCCTGCGGTGGGCACCGGATGGTCTGGGCTGCTATCGGCGGGAGCGGGATGGAACCCTGGCCCGCATGGCCCTGCGCGGCCGCCGGACGATCCCCCAGCACCTGCCTCGTCCCCTCCCCGGCCTCCTCAAGGCTCCGGGGTTCGGCTATCCCGAAGAACACTTCCTGCCCCTGGGCGATGCCGGCTGGCTCTACCTGGGCTTTGAAGGGCGCTCGGCTTTCCTGGAAACCGACCCGTCGTTCCTCCTCCTCTCGCGGCATCTCGAGTTGGTTCTCCGGATTCGGTGAAGCCATGACCAGCGCACCTCGCCTGAAATACCTGGATCAATGTGGTTCTGGCGAGGAGCACTTCCCCCAGGCAACGCCTGCGTTGCCCGAGGTCTATGGTCATCGGGGCATGGCCCCTCTGGCGCCCTGGTGCGCAGGCGCACCAGGGCTGTCACCCCGCTGGAGGCACTGCCCTCCAAGAATCGTACGCAAGGCGTGCTCCTGCTCGCAAAGGCTCGCAGACCTGGAGCCTCCCCCCAGACCCCTGCCACGTGGTGCCCATGAGTGGATGGAATGATCCAACAATTTGAAACGGGCACCACTAACGCCCACCAGCTCCTCTGGACCGGCTTCCACGGTCTCAACCCGACCGAAGTCGAGCTGCCTTTCAAACCGGGCGGGATCATCCTCTTCGCCCGCAACCTCGATCCGGATCCAGCCGCCGGACCCAGGGGCTGCCGGACCCTCATCGATGGCCTCCAGGCCCGGTTCGGAGTGGACCTGCCCCTGGCCGTGGCGCTGGATCAGGAGGGGGGCCCGGTGAGCCGCCTGCGTCCCTGGACGGGACCCACACCTGCCCTTCGGCAACTCTGGATCCAGGGCGGCAGCAGGGCCTGCTCGGCCTGGGGAACTCTTTGGGGCGAGGGGCTCCGGATGCTCGGTTTCAACGTGGATTTCGCCCCCGTGCTGGACCTCTGGGACGGGCATCCCGGCGCTGGCATCGGCGACCGCGCCGCGAGCGGAGTTCCTCGGGAGGCCGCCGCTGCCGCCGGGGCCTTCCTGAATAGTCTGGAAGCCACCGGGGTGCGCGGTTGCCTGAAGCACTTCCCCGGTTTGGGTGGCACCACTCTGGACAGCCACCAGGGCCTGCCAGCCCTGGCGGACGTCGGGCAGGTGGAGCGCAATGCCGAGGCGTTCATCCCTCTGGCCAACGCCGACCGCCTGGTCATGGTGGCTCATCTGCGCACACCCGCCAGCGGGGCCTTGCCGGCGAGCCTGCACCGGGGCTCCGTGCAGGACAATCCGTGGGGGCTCCGGGGGCGCTTCCTTCCCGATGATCTGGAAATGGGCGGCTGTGCGGAGTGGAGTTGGGATGACCGGGTGCGGCTTGCCCTGGAGGCCGGCCACCAGTGGCTGCTGGTCTGCCAGACACCCGCCGGCTGGCAAGCCTGTGCCGAAGCCGTGGAGCGAGTCCCGGCCTCCCTCTGCACCCAGGCCCTCGAAAGCAGCCGAGCCATGCGCCGCCACCTTCCACCGGCGCCACCCTTCGACCCCCAGGCCTGGCAGGACTGGCTGACGCGGCTCCAGTTCACCGCGGGGAGGAGCTGATGGCCGGCCGCATCCTCATCGTCGACGACAATGCGATGATCCGCAGCGAGATCAAGGCAGTCCTCATGAAGGACGGCACCTTCACGCACTTCATGGAAGCCACGGACGGCCTCACGGCTTTCAAGACCATCATGGAGCATCCACCGGATCTGGTGCTGTGCGACCTGGTCATGCCCGGCTTCGATGGGCTCAAGTTCCTGGGCCTCAAGGCCAGCCGGAAGGAACTGGAGCAGATCCCGGTCATCATCCTCACGGCCGAAGATGACCTGGACCGCAAGGCCGAGATCCTCGAGCGAGGGGCCTCTGACTACGTCACCAAGCCCTTCCACGAAAAAGAGCTGCTGGCCAGGGTGCGCATCCACACCAAGCTGAAGCTCCTCCAGGATGAGTTACTGGAGAAGAACACCCAGCTTGAGGCCCTGTCCATCACCGACCCGCTCACTGGCCTGGCCAACCGCCGGCGACTCATGGCGCGGTTGGAGGAGGAGGTCGCCCGGGCCCGGCGCTACAAGACACCCCTATCCGTCGTGATGCTCGACATCGATCACTTCAAGCAGGTGAACGATACGCACGGTCACGCCATGGGCGACGAGGTGCTGCGGAACATCGGCGCGATGCTCAAGGCCAGCGTGCGGACCACGGATCTCGCCGCGCGCTACGGGGGTGAGGAATTCGCCCTGGTGCTGTCCCATACCGATAGCGCCGCGGCGCTGCAAGTAGCCGAGGGACTGCGCCAGAAGTTCGCCGAACTGGAGCACCACCTGGATGGCGTCACCATCACGAAGACTGTCAGCATGGGAATCGCTTCGCGCGACGGCCAGGGCGAGATCCCCAATGTGGAGGATCTCCTGAAACACGCTGACGAAGCCCTCTACCGCGCCAAGCAGGGGGGCCGGAACCGGGTGGAGGTGGCCTGATCGCTCTGCGATCCACTCCAGAATCAGAACGCGGCCCCTCGGGGCCGCGTTCTGATTCTGGAGCGAGAGGCTACCTTGCCGCCCGTTTTAGCACATCCACCTTGTCTGTCTTCTCCCAGCTGAACTCGGGACGGCCAAAGTGACCGTAGGCCGAGGTGGCGCGGTAGATGGGCCTGCGCAGGTCCAGGGCCTCGATCATGGCCTTGGGCGTGCAGCTGAAGACCTCGCGCACGGCCCGGACGATGGCCTCATCCGATACCTGCCCGGTGCCGAAGGTATCCACGGCGATGGAGACCGGCTCCGCCACGCCGATGGCGTAGGCCAGCTGGATCTCGCAGCGGTTGGCCAGGCCGGCGGCCACGATGTTCTTGGCGATGTAGCGGCCCATGTAGGCCGCGCTGCGGTCCACCTTGCTGGGATCCTTGCCGGAGAAGGCGCCGCCGCCGTGGTGGCCGGTGCCGCCGTAGGTGTCCACGATGATCTTGCGGCCCGTCAGGCCCGTATCCCCCATGGGGCCGCCCACCACGAAGCGCCCGGTGGGGTTCACGTGGTAGACCGTCTGGGCGTCCAGCAGTTCCGCGGGCAGCGAAGCCTTGATCACGTCCTGGAGGACGCTGTCGTAGATGGTGTTGTGCAGGATGTGCTCATCGTGCTGGGTGGAGATGACCACCGTGTGGATGCGCTGGACCTGGTCGCCATCAAATTCGACCGTGACCTGGGACTTCCCGTCGGGGCGCAGCCAGGGCAGCTGGCCGTTCTTGCGGACTTCGGCCAGTTTCCGGGTCAGAAGGTGGGCGAAGTGGATGGGGGCGGGCATCAACTCGGGGGTATCGCTGCAGGCGTAGCCGAACATCAGGCCCTGGTCGCCGGCGCCGCCCGTGTCCACGCCCATGGCGATGTCGGGGCTCTGCTGGTCGATGGTCACCATCACCGCGCAGGTGGCGTAGTCGAAGCCCTTGATGTGGTGGTCGTAGCCGATGTCCTTGACCACGTCCCGGACCAGCGCGGCCACCGGGATGTAGGTCTCGGTGGTGATCTCGCCCGCCACCAGCACGAGGCCCGTGGTCAGCAGGGTCTCGCAGGCCACGCGGCTGCGGGGATCGTCCTTCAGCGCCGCGTCCAGCACGGTATCGGAGATCTGGTCCGCCATCTTGTCGGGGTGCCCTTCGGTGACACTCTCGGATGTGAACAGGTGGCGCCCCTGGGTGGCCATGCCGGACTCCTCGCAACACCCCCCAATGTCGATTCAGGGGAATTAACGACTATATCGCAGAGCTGCCGGCTCATACACCTTTCGGATGACGCGGGAAACCTTGTCATGCCCTAGTCTGGAGGACTATGGTGGGGAGTTCCCGACTTCCCAGCGCCACCCACCGTCCCCCCTGGAGGAACCCATGAATCCATTCCGCCGTTCGACCCTGGCCCTGGCCCTGCTGGCCGCTTCCCTCCTGACGGTCTCCACCGCCTGCAAGCGGGAGGACCCGCAGATCCGGGAACTGACCCAGAAGGCCGCCGAGGCCGACAAGGCCAGCCAGCAAGTGAACCAGGCCGCCAGCGAGGAGCAGAAGAAGCTGGCCCAGGCCGGCGTGACCGACATCAAGCCCAACACCGAGACCCTCCAGCTCACGGACGAGCAGAAGAAGGCCCTGGAAGCGCGGATCAAGAACGAGAAGAACAGCTCCTACCAGGCCCTCCTCCAGGAGGTCCTCGACAAGGACAAGGAGATCAAGGAGCTGAACACCAAGCTCGCCAAGCTCAAAGCCGACCTGCCCAGGCCCGACCTGGCCAAGCCCAACGACAGCCACTACGGCATGGCCCTGCGCTTCCTCAAGAAGAAGGGCGTGTCCGAGGCCGACGCCAAGAAGCTGGTCAGCCGCGTGGCCATCCTGGAGAAGCTGGCGCCGGGCTTCGAGGTCTACCACTTCTACGCCAAAGGCACCTATGGCACCTGGGTATCCCAGGGCAAGGCCAAGATCAGCCCCAACGACCTGATGCGCCAGGAGCGAGAGAAGGTCGAGGGTGAGCGCGACGAGGCCGTGGCCCAGAACGAGAAGCTGCAGGAGGAAGTGCTGGACCTCGAAAGCCAGAAGAAGAAGATCACGGAAGAGATCGCCGGCCTGCAGACTGAGCGGTCCAACCTCATCGAGGAGCGGACCAAGCTCCAGGCCGACAACGCCGGCCAGCTGGCCAAGCTGAACTCGCTGCACTATGTCGTCGGCAAGCGGGACACCCTGAAGGCCGATGGCGTCATCGAGATCCCCGTCTTCGCCAAGGACCGCGCCGGCAAGAACTGGCGGGACGAGGTCTTCACCCAGAGCCTTGACCTCCGCTCCGGCAAGACCATAGTCATCAAGGCCGCCGACCTGGGCCTCCCGAAGATCGGCAAGGTGAACGTCGTCCCCGGCTCCTACCTCAAGGACGAGCACTACAAGCTGACCATCAGCGAGGACAAGCTGACCGCCACGGTGGAGCTCATCACCGTCAGCCGATTCAAGAACGACAAGGTCGTCTTCGCCGTAACGGAATAGATACGCCACGCGTCGTCAATGGGGCCCCTTTTTGGGGCCCCTTCCTTTTCCCTGGAATTCCCACCCGGACGGTCCTATCGTCTTGGAACCCATCCATTCCGTCTTCCTTCCACTCCCACCCTGGAGGTCAATTCATGCGTCGATCCCTGAGTCTCGCCCTCGCGGGCCTTCCCCTGATGCTCGTCCTCGCCTGCAGCGGCGGCGGTGATTCCACCGCTCCCGTCGCTGCAACACCGGCCAACAGCGCGCTGTTCGTCCCGGACACCACCCAGGCGAGCTTCTTCATACCGCTGCCAAACGTCCTCGCGACCGCCGTCTCACCGGATCCGACGATTGGACGCGCTTCGAATACGCCCATGACGCCCCCCGAAGCTCTGGCTTACATCAACCTCCGTGAAATGGGCGGCACCAATGCTGTGTCTGGTTTGAACGCGCCCATCTATCTTCGTTTCTTTGCCCCGGTGGACCCCGCGACCGTCACCGGCTTGGCTGGCCCCGCAAACGTCAAGGTGTTCCAGATCACACCGGATTCAGCGGGCACAGAAAATAACCCGTTAACCTTCAGTGATGTCTCCGGGATGTTCAGCTATCAATACACTACTGGTGGCACTGACCTCTTCCTCTTCCCGAACTTCCCCCTGCAGCCGGCCAGTCGCTACATGTATGTGGTGACCAATCGCGTGAAAGATGCGGCCACAGGCGCTTCACTCATTGATGCGCCCATTTTCGCAGCCCTGAAATCCACCACTCCGATCACCTGGAATAGTGATCTCGAGCAGATTCGAAGGAATGTCCTCTACAATCCCGACCTTCCCCAAAACAACACCACCAACCCCATCCTCTTCTCGGGCTACGCCAAAGTGATGGATGACCTCATTACGGCCACATCCTCGACAACAATCACCAGCAGAAATGACATCCGGTTGCTCGGCCGCTTCATCACTGGCGCGAGCGCCATTTCCCTTAACACCAAGTATCCGTCCGATACGGGGGCATTGTACATCCCCGTTGAATCCGCCCTGCGGGCCTTCGCCCTCGGCGCGGCCCGCCCCGGCAATGGACTGCCGAGTGGCCTCCTAACGAGCAAGACCTGGTCCAACACCATCACGGTACCAGCCAATACCGCCACCTCCCTTTCCACCTTCATTGCCGGTACGGCCGCAAGCCCTGACATTTACTGGCACGCTGCCACCGGCAGCAACGCTCCCACCAGCGTGGGCACCATCGTGCTTGGCACCATCAACAGTGCCGACCTCTCCATGGATCCTGTGGTGGTGTCCGCCTTCCACGCGGCAAACCCAACCCTATCAGACATGACTGGCACCACAGGTGCCTACAACCCAGCAGCAGGTGTCGTTCAGGCCTTCCGCCCGGATGGAGCTCACGCGATGGGCTTCTATTCCACTGATCGCCCTGTTCCCTTCCTCTACATCGCGCCCAACCCAGCTGTGGTGGGAGCTGCACCCGCGGGCGGCTGGCCATTGGTGATCTACGCACATGGCATCGGGGGCCAGAAGGAACATGCTCTCGCCGTGGCTCAGACCCTGACCAGCATGGGTCGCGCCGTCATAGCCATTGATGAGCCCCTCCACGGCCAGCTCGCCGTTCCGGGCCACACCACTGGAACGTCCTGGTTCATGGACTTCACCGCCTTTGGTGCCCCCTTGGCCTTCCGTTCCAACATCCAGCAGGGCGCCTTCAATCTGGACCGCCTGGAACTCACCGTCCGCTTAGGCGGCTTCGCTGGCCTGGGGGCTGCCGCCCCGGTCATGGGCCTCGCCGCCGACATCAAGTTCGTGGGCCAGAGCCTCGGCTCCATCATCGGCGCCTACTACTTGGCCGGGAACACCAGCTTGTCCCTCACTGGCTACCCTTACACCCAGCCGACCTTGAATGGCGACATGAAGGGTTACCTCTCCGTGCCCGCAGGTCGTTGGGCCTACATCGGCCAGGATGCGACCTCCTCGTTCGAGCCCACGGTCACCCTTGGCCTCGCGGCCGCCCATATCGCCAAAGGTTCACCCACCTACAATCAGTTCTTCCTGCTGACCCAGACCGTCATCGATCCTACAGATCCAGCGTCCGTAACCACACCGCTTGCGGCTTTGCTCCCCAGTCGGCTCTCAAACCGGGTCGCCATGCAGGAATCCGTGGGTGATGGGTCCATCCCAAATACCTTCGCCCGTTACTTTGGCAACGCTCTTGGAGGACGGGAAGTGCTGGGGACGACGGCACCGGCTGCCGCGGTCGTCAACGCGATTGCCCCCTTGTTCAAGCAGTTGGCCTATGTCGGTGGCGGCACACCATCTCATGCCGCCGTTGTTCCTGCCCAGTTCATGTACACCATCACAACTGGCGCATTAGCCCAAAAATTCACTACCGCTGCCGCAGCCCCCGCGGGCCCTGGCCCCACCCAAGGCTACTTCCAGTTCGATCAGCCGGGTATCGGCCACAACTCCCTGATCGATCCTTCGAACCTGACCAACCTCAGCCTGATCCAGAGGCAGATGGCGTCTTACCTGGGAGGTGGCTTTGTCATCGATCCCACCCAGGCTGCTGCCGGAATCATCGTGGGGGTCCCCATGAAGGAACTGCAGTGGACTGAACCGTTCCGCATCATCGGTCACTGATCCCGAACTCCACATATAAGAAGGCGGGACTTCGGTCCCGCCTTTTTCATGCCCGCAACTCCGGAAAGGCCTCCAGCAGCTGCCTCCGCGCTTCCACTAGGTGCGGCACCACCGCATCCCGGCGGCGGAGGAAACCGCGCACGGCTTGGAAGTCCTCCATCAGCCGCTCCCCCAGGGGCAGGGACAGGAAGGCCAGGAGGGCGGCCAGCAGCACCAGGCCTACCCCAGCCCAACCCAGGGACCAGCCCGCAGTGGCTGCCAGGAGGAGGGTCCAGATAGGCAACACGAAGAGGCCCGCCACCAGCTTGATCGTGGCGGAGACGTCCAGCTCGTCCGTGGCCCGGGTCGCCACCCAACCCACCAAGCGGTAGACCGGCCAGAAGGGGAGCGCGCAGGGCAGCACCAGGGTTGCCAACAGCAGCCGCAGCCCGGCCCAGGGCAGCCAATGGCGGACCTCCGCCCAGGGATAGGGGTGACCCACCTGGTCGGGTCGGAGGCCCTTGGCCCGGAGCCAGACCTGGGCCTCGTGGACCCGCGCCTCCAGCGCAGCCAGGGCCTCTGGGTCCAGCTGCGCCAGATGGGGCACCAGGGTTCGGACCCTGACCCGCAGCGCCTCCAGGTCCGCCCGGCTGCCCGGCGCCTCGGCCAGTAGCCAGGCCACTTCCTGGGCCAGCGCCAGCCGGCGCATATCCGCATCGTGCAAGGTCAAGGGTTGGAGCCCGGCCCGGATGCGCGCCGTCAACTCGGCCACGGCCCCGGGTTCCGGCCCCTGCTTGATGAGATCCTCGAAGAAGACCGGGGGGCCCAGCCGCAGCAGTACGCTGTGGCGGAAGGTGGCGCGGTCGCCATAGACCAGTCCCGCCGGGACGATGGCCAGGGGCACGGGGCTGGATAGGGCCATACGGGCGGCGCCCGTCTTCAGGGGCGCGAGGTCGGCGCCGGTGTGGCTGATGCCCTCCGGAAACAGGGCCACGGAGCCGCCCCTGCCCAATAGCTCGTGGACCTTCTGGAAACACCGCTGGATGGATTCCGCCGTGGCCCCGCCGTCCTTGGGCCGAGTGACCGGAATGGCGTGGAAGCCAGCCAGAAAAGGCCGCAGCGGGACGATCTTCCAGAGGGTGGCCTTGGCCAGCCAGCCCGCGCGGCGGTCCAGCAAAGCGGCGGCGGCCAGGGGATCCAGCAGACCGTTCGGGTGGTTCAGAAGGATCAGGCAGGGCCCGGGTGGAAGGGCTGGTCCCTCCCGCCGCAGGGACCGGAACCAGATCCGCCCCAGGAACCGCGCGACCCTGCTCCCACTCATCTCAGACCGTCAGGGGTCGACGGCGCGCCCACCAGAGCGCCAGCCCGCTGAGGGCGATGGCCGGCAGCACCAGGGCGAGCGCCCGGGCCAGGGCATCCCCCCCGCCCAGGCCTAGGGCATGCAGCGCATCCGCCCGGCGACCCACCAACTCGGGACTGATGGCGTCCCCCATGAGGTGGATGAAGAACACGTTCACGCCCACGCCGGTGGCCCGGACGCTGGCGGGCAGACAGCTCACGGTCAGGGCGTTCACCGGACTGGTGTTCACGAACAGCAGGAACATGCCCAGGAAGAACAGGAGATAGACCGCCTCAAGGCTGCGGCTAGCCAGAGCCCAGGCCACCACCGGGGCCGCGAGCAGCAGGGTGAGCCCGGAGAGCCCCACGCCGGCATCGGGCCAGCGCTTCTGCCAGCGGTCGGTCAGCCAGCCGCCCGAAAAGGTGCCGAGGATGCCTGTCGCCACGGCCAGCCCACCGAACACCAGCCCGGCCTTGGCGGTAGTCACGGCGAACCGCCGCTGCAGCAGCGTCGGGCCCCACATGCTGAGGCCCCCCATGGCGAAGGTGTAGGCCACGTAGCTCGCCGTGCAGGCCAGCCAGATCCGGTTGAGGAAAACATGGCGCAGGCGTTTGAAGTAGGGCAGGACAGCATCGGTATCCGGAATCAGATCCATGGCTCCGCGGATGGGGTCCGCCTGGAAGGCCATCCAGAGGGCCAAGAGCAGCCCCGGCAGGCCCGCCACCAGGAAGGAGGCGCGCCAGCCCCAGGCCCCCGCCACCAAGCCCCCCAGCCCGTAGCCGAAGGCGCTGCCCACGGGGATGGCCAGGTAGAACCAGGTGAAGGTCCGCGCGCGGTCGGACTCGGGGACGCCATCCGCCCGCATGGCGGGACCCAGGGGGGCGTAGGCCGCCTCGCCCCCCCCCACCAGGGACCGGGTGAACAGCAGGGCCGGGTAGCTGTGGACGAAGGCGGCGCCGATGGTGGCGAGGCTCCACAGGGCCACGCCGCAGGCCACCAGGCGGGGCCGGTGGAACCGGTCCGCCAGGTAGCCGAACAGCGGTGCCGCGCACATGTAGACCAGGATGAAGACCAGGGTCAAGCGGCCGAGTTGGGTATCGCTAAGGTGGAGTTCCCGCCCCAGGGGTTCGAGGATCGCCGCGACGACGTACCGGTCCAGGTAGTTCACCAGATTGATGCCGGTGAGCAGCAGGAGCAGCCGTCGCGCTGCGGTCATGTCATGGGGCCGTGATCGGCAGGGCTACTTCTTGGGAGCCGCGGGCTTCGGGGCGGCGGGCTTAGAGGCAGTGGCAGGAACGGCGGGCTCGCTGGCATCCAGGCGCTTGGCCACCTCGGCGGTGAAGCCCTTCATCCATTCCTGGTCGGCCCAGGAGAGGATCTGCACGGCCTGGTCGGAGAGCACGACCTGGAGCTTCTGCTCCTTGGCCAACCCCTCGACGATGGGCGCCGCGAGCTTGGTGATTGCCTCACCGACCCGCTTCTCCACCTTCTGATATTCCGCTTGGCTGTCTTCCTGCAGTTTCTTGGCCTCGTACTCGGCATCGCGGAACTTCTTGGCCAGGGCATCTTTCTTGTCGGGATCCAGACTCGGGGAATTCAGCTGCTGCTGGAGGGTCTGCAGGTCCTGGCCCTTGGCCTGCAGCCTCTCCTGCAGGTTCTTACCGGTGATTTCAAGCTCGGAAAAAATGGCGCCAGCCTTCTTGGAGGTGTGCACCAGTTGATTGATGCTGAAGAAGGCAAACCGGGGCGCCTCCTGGGCAAGTACAGGGGTGGCAAGGGTGGCGGACAGGCACAGGGCTGCAAGGGGCAGAGCGAGCAGGCGCATGGGATCTCCAAAAAGAAGGGGGAATGATAGCGTGGAATGGCGGCCTGAGGCCTGATTCAGAAGGTGGATCCGATGGAGAACTGGAATTCAGTCTTGCTCTGGGTGTCGAAGGGATAGGGGTTCAGCTTCCTGGCCCAGATCAGCCGCAGGGGCGCAGGACTGATGGGCAGGAAGAACCGGAATTCCAGGCCGGCGGACCGCACCAGGGAGGGGTTGGTGTATGAATAAGAAATGTTGTACTGGTCCAGGTAGGTCACCAGATCGCGGCTGAAGACCTTCTCGCCGGGGGCCCAGGCGTTCCCAGCGTCGTAGAAGAACACGAGGCGGAACTCATCGGCGATCTTGAACTGGTACTCGCCGTTGAGGATGAGTTGCTTGTTGCCGCCCACGACCACGGCATGCTGGTTGTTGTCGAGCAGGACTGACCCCACCTGTCCAAAGAGGTAACCGCGAATGCTGTTCTCTCCCCCGGGCCGGTACAGGTTGTAGAGCGGAAGAGGATCGTTGCCCATGTTCTGCAGATAACCGTAGGACGCGTTGAATGCGAAAATGTGGCGTTCGGCGACGCTCGTGAACTTGGCAAACTGCCAGGTGGCCCGCAGGAAGGGCTTGTCCCCGCCGAACTGCCAGCCGCCATATTCCAGCCCGAAGGACAACCGGGTGCCGTCGGTGGGCTTGAACTGGTGGTTGACGGTGCTGTAGCCGATGCTCTGGCTGATCGAGGAGGTGAGTAGGTTCGGCGTGTCCCTGAAGTAGAAGTTCTGCCCGCCTTCGATGCGGATCAACTGGAAACTGTAGCCTGTGGAATAGGTGGTGAACCAGGCCCACGGCTTGTCCGGCAGCCAATTGCTGAGGCGCGCGCCGACCGACAGTCCGAGGCTGCGGGTGAACTGCTTGTAGGCATTGGCGATGCCCACGCGGGAGGCGTCGTAGTCAGCCGAACCGTTGGATACGGAGGTCGAGAAGGAATACGGGAGGTCGAACACGAAGGGTTCGGTAAAGCCGAGGGAGATGCTCTTCGCATACTTCCCCTGGTTGATGCTCAAGGACAGGGTCTCGCCGCCGCCGCCCAGGTTCCGGGTGGAGAAACTCACGCCCAGGGAGAACCCGAACAGGGAGCCGTAGCCGCCCTGGAAGAGCACCTCGTTAACGCCGGCTTCCTCGCCCTTGACCACGATGTCCACCTGGGGCTTGTCCTGCACCAGATCCACCTTGGGCTCGGAATTCTTCACGTCGAAGAAGCTCAACTGGCTGATACTCAGCAGCGAGTCTTTGAAGCGGTCCGTCTGGAAGGGGTCCCCCTCCCGCATGAGCATGCTGCGCCGTAGCACCTTGTCCTTGGTGGTGAGGTTCCCTTCGAACTCGATCTTCCGGATCGTGTAGGGCTCGCCCTCATCCAGTTTCAGGGTGGTATCCACCTTGTTGACGCCGCCCTCTTCCCGCACGTCCAGCTTCTTCTCGGCCCGGAACATGACGTAGGCCTGGTTGGAATAGGCCTCTTTGACCTTGTCCACGGTCTGGTTCACCGCATCCAGATCGAAGGGCACCGGCTTGTCCCCGGGCTTGGGAGCTTCCGCTGGGGGTTTTACGTTGAAGAACTTTTTCAGGAAGGAGCTGTTGTCACGCTTCACTTCCGCGTATTTCACCTGGTAGAAGTCGCTTCGGAAGAGCTTGCCGCCCTCGGCCTTGAAGGTGCCCTCGAAGAAGCGCTCTCCCTCCAGGATCGGAATCGTCAAGGTCGCCCGCAGATCGAACTTGGGCGTCTTCGCCTCCTTGACCCGCTGCTCGTTCTTCTTCTTCTGCTTGGCGGTGGTGCGGTCCTCGACCTCGAGGATGGGCTTGCCGACGAAGACGTCCTTGTAGCCCTGCCGCCAGTAGGCTTTCTTGAGGTTCTCCAGATCCTCATCCAGGTTCTTGTCCACCAGCAGGTCGTGGGTCGTCAACCAGCTGAACATCCAGTGTTTCCGGGTCTTCTTCATGACACTGCGTAATTGGGCGCTGGTGAACAGCTTGTTGCCCTTGAAGGACACCTGGTAGATCTTGGCCTTGCCCCCCTCCTTGATGTCGAACACCAGGCGCGACACGCCACCGGCCATGGGTTCCAGGGTGATGTCCACTACCGGGGTCCGGAAACCCTTTTCGCCCGCCTGCTCGATGATCAGGTCCTTGATCTTCCGGGCCGACTCAGGGTCGTAGACCGTGTCCGGGTTGATGGTGAGCTTCTTCTCCTTGACCTTGTCCTTGAGGTTGGTGAGACCCACTTCCGTGCCACCACGGTAGTCGATCTCCTTGATCAGGGAGCGTTCCTTGACGCGGATCACCAGCTTCTTGCCGCCTGGGACATCCTCCAGTTCGAGCTTGATGTCGTCGAAGGATCCATTGGCCCAGAGCTTGTTCAGCACCTCCGTGAAGTCCAGGTTGCGCAGGTCATCCCCCACCTTCACGCCAGACTTGAAGATCACCGTCTCCTGGGTCTGCTTCTGGGCGCCGATCACCTCGATGGCGATGATGGGTTCGATGTCCTGGCCCATCATCGGAAGGACAGATCCGGCCAGGAGCGCTAGGAGGGGTAGGCGCAGCACGCCTCTCCGCCACCGGGGCCAGACCCGGTTCCGAACCATGTGTGGCTGCGTCATTCAGGCGCTCCGACCAGATGGGTTTCCTGGCCTGCGGCCACGTCTCCGGTATCCGACAAGGTGGGGACCAGCTTCTCGTCCACCAGATCAAAGTTCACTGAGCCCGATGGCACCGTATCCTGCCCGACCATCAATTCGGCGAGAGGATCCTCCACCTGCTTCTGGATGGCCCTCCGCAGCGGCCGGGCACCATAGGCCCGATCGCGCAGGGTCGTCTTCACCAGCCAGTCACAGGCCGCGTCGGTGAGGGTAACCGTCAGGTTGTGCTTCTGCAGGGTGATGTTGAGATCCTCCACCAGCAGGCGGACGATCTTGCGCAACTCATCATCGCCCAGGCGGTTAAACACCACGATCTCGTCGATGCGGTTCAGGAACTCGGGCGGGAAGGTGCGCTTCAGGACTTTCATTGCATCGCCGGTCTTGGCATCGGGGCGGCCATCCTGCTCGACGAAGCCGAGGTTCTTGTCCGACAGCAGCTCCCGGCTGCCCACATGGGAGGTCATAATGATGATGGTGTTCTTGAAGTCCACCAGGTTCCCGAAAGCGTCCGAGGCCTGGCCATCGTCGAAGATCGACAGCAGGATGTTGATCAGGTCGGGATGGGCCTTTTCGATCTCGTCGAAGAGCAGCACGCAGTATGGATTCCGCCGGATCCGGTCGGTCAGCATGCCCCCCTCTTCGTAGCCTACGTACCCGGGAGGGGCCCCGAGCAGCTTGGAGACTTCGTGCTTTTCCATGTACTCGGACATGTCGAAGCGGATCATCTTCTTGACGTCGCCGAACAGGCGGATCGCCAGGGTCTTGGCCAGCTCCGTCTTGCCCACGCCGGTCGGCCCAAGGAAGAGGAAGGAGCCCATGGGCCGGTTGGGATTCTTGAGGCCCGTGCGGGCGCGGCGCACGGCCCGCACCACGGCGCTCACCGCCTCGGGCTGGCCGATGACGCGCTCGTTCAGCTTGGGCTCCATGTTCGCCAGGTTGGCCTTCTCGTCGCCCTTGAGGGCCCGCACGGGAATGCCGGTCCAGCTGGCCACCACGTCCTCGATATCCTGTTCCGTGACCTCGGGGAAGCGGGCGTAGTCCTCATCCGTAAGGTCGGAGCGGCTCTTCTGGATCTCGTCACGCAGCTGCAGCTCCTTCTGGCGCAACAGCACAGCCTTCTCGAAGTCTCGGCTCAGGACGGCCTCGTTCATCTCGTTGATGACGTGGTGGAGCTCGTCCTCGAGGCTCTGCCCCTCCGGGGAGGAGCCACCAGGTCCCACGCGCAGCTTCACCCGGGCCCCGGCCTCAGCCAGCAGGTCGATGGCCTTGTCGGGCAGGAAGCGGTCCGTGATGTAGCGGTTGGACAGGTAGACTGAGGCTTCCATGGTCTTCGGCGTGTAGCGGACCCGGTGGAACAGCTCGTAGCGGC
>CAIQPH010000290.1 GCA_903873655.1 uncultured Holophagaceae bacterium
ACTTCCCTTCGGCCATCGCGTCCTCCATGGTTGGTGGTTTTGAACGCGATCAACCTACCGGACTCGGTGGCCACCTTCTACTTCAAGCCGCCCAGCCGGACTTACAGACACTTTTATACACAACCGGGTTATTGGCTCTGCCAGAAGCGGCTCTCCAAGGGGCGGTTCCGCTGGTGGCCAGGCAAGGCGGGATCCGCCTCGGCGCGGCTCCTTGCCCACGAGTTGCAGGTGCTCATCTGCGGGGGCGATCCGGCAGGCGCCAAGGTGCCTCCAGCCTGGCGCTCGGTCGGTACGCACTCGACAGGGGTTGATGTTCTAAATATTTGATTAAGTTCGAGTTTTATTCGCTTGTACGAATTCCGAAATGTCCCAAATTAGGTGGTATGAAGCCCTCCAAAAAACGACAGAAGGTGGCACCTCCTCCACAGCGTCCAGAGCTCTGGTTCAAGGAGGTCTCCGCGGAGACGCTGCGCAAGAACCTGGTCCAGCTCCGCGAGGCCATGGGGGAAGGCGAGGTCTACGACAACTTCAGGGTGATGACGGAGACCATGCTCCTGGTCCGGGACGAGGCCAACCAGAAAGGGGTCAGTCTCCAGCGTCTAAAGTTCCTGCTGTTTGGTTCGAAAACCGAGTCGTTCGCGGCGGTGTGCCGGCAGGCGAGGCAGGAACAGGGGGCGGGCAGGCCCAAGGAGCCACGGGAGAAGGCGAAGGGGCATGGGCGTAACGGCACTGCGGATTTCCCCAAGGCCACGCGGATCCCGGTGCCGCTCGAAGGGCCGGCTAGCGGCGAGGCCTGCCCGCACTGCCCCAAAGGCAAGGTCTATCCCGTGAAGGAGCCGTCCATCCTGCTGCGGATCACCGGCGTGGCTCCGTTCCAGGCCAGTATCTACGAACGGGAGCGCCGGCGCTGCAACCTCTGCGGCGAGGTATCCACCGCTCCTGCACCGGCCGGTGTGGGCGAGGCGAAGTACGACCACAGCGTGGCTGCCCTGTTGGGCCTGCTTCGTTACGGAGCGGGCCTGCCCATGAACCGGATCGAGCGGCTCCAACTCGCGCTCGGGATCCCTCTGCCAGCCTCCACCCAATGGGAACTGCTGCTCGAGGCCGCGGGCCTCCTTGCCCCGGCCCAGGCGGAGTTGATCCGCCAGGCAGCCCAAGGCCAGGTGATGTACAACGACGACACGGTTATGCGGATCCTGGAGCGGGCCGAGATCGCCAGGGAGGGGCGCAAGGCGGTCTACACCAGCGCCATCCTCTCCAAAGTTGGGGAGCACCGGATCGCCCTGTTCATCACCGGCCACAACCATGCCGGGGAGAACCTGGAAGCCGTGCTGAAGCACCGGACTGAGAACCTCCCGGCCCCCATTCAGATGTGTGATGCCCTCGCGGCCAACACCGTAGGCGAGGCCGGGGAACTGAACACCATCCTGGCCCACTGTCTGGCCCACGCCCGCCGCCGATTCGTGGAAGTGGAGAACCGGTTCCCCGCCGAGGTCGAGCACCTGCTGCTTCAGCTTCGGGAGGTCTATCGGACCGATGCCCAGGCGAAGCGGGAGGGCATGGATTCCCAGGCTCGGCTGGCCTTCCACCAGGAGCGCAGCGGACCCATTATGGCGGGCCTGGAGGTGTGGCTCCGGGACCAGATCGAAGGCGGGAAGGTCGAGCCCAACTCCGGGTTGGGCCAGGCCATCACCTACATGAGAAAGCACTGGACCGAACTGACGCTGTTCCTCCGTGAGCCTGGGGCGCCCCTGGACAACAACCTGTGCGAGGCCACGTTGAAGCGGGCCATCATGCATCGGAAGAACTCGCTGTTCTACCGGTCGATCACCGGAGCCCGGACCGGGGACACCTTCATGAGCCTGATCCACTCGGCGGAACTGAACGGAGTCGAGCCGTTCGAATACCTGATCGAGTTGCTGAAGCACCCGGAGGAGGTGCGGCAGAACCCAGCGCAGTGGATGCCCTGGTCCTATCCGGCTCCGACGAGTTCAGGCTGATCGGGTCCCAAAGTTGGGCGCTTTGGGTTGAGTGGTGGACGCTCAAGTGGACCCCAAATTCGGATTTCAGCGCACAACGCTCAGATTAGACAGCGCTGCCGGAAAGACACGCAGCACCCGGCTCCGAAGCCTCGTCCAGAACCGAAGCTGCACCCAGCACCGCAACCAAAGCCGCAGCCCATGGCCCCCACCTTCGTGGAAATCGGCGGCGACAGCCTGCTCGGCAGGATCCAGGCCGGGCCGGTGCTAGAGGTCAGTACTCCGGATGGTGTGCGCGTGGTGCTTCGTCTTCCGGCTGGAAGTTCCGTGGACCTGGCGAGCCTGATGACCGCCTTCCTGGGATCCCGGGGATGATTCAAATCACACCAACGATGAGAATCCTTGTAGCCGTGGAGGCGGTCGATTTCCGCCGTGGGATCGATGGGTTGGCTCAACTCTGTCGCGTCACCCTGAGGGCCGACCCCTTCTCGGGCACGCTGTTCGTGTTTCGCAGCCGTTCGGGGACATCCCTGCGCGTATTGGCCCACGACGGCGGGGGGTACTGGCTCTGTCACAAGCGGCTCTCAAAAAATAGGTTCCGGTGGTGGCCCACCAACCAGGACGAGCCGTCCGCCCGGATCCTCGCTCATGAACTCCAGATCCTGATTTGTGGCGGTGATCCCAGCGGCACCAAGGTGCCTGCGGCGTGGCGATCCGTGGGGCCGCCCGCGTGATTCCATTAGAACTGTAAATAGTTGACATTATTCGTTTTTTACTCGCTTGTACTATTCCACGACTTCGGGCACATTCTGAACGATGGCACGCACCAAGCACCGAAAGAAAACCACACCACCTTCTCCGCGCCCAGACCTGCGGCACAAGGAGATCGGCGCCGAAGTACTTCACGGCCATTTGGACCGTGCGCGGGCAGTCCTTGGCGAGGAAGGCTATGAGGACCTTCGGACGGCAGTGGACACCCTGGCCTTCGTGAACCAGGAGTTGGAATCGAAGCGAACCTCCATCCAGCGTCTGAAGTTCATGCTGTTCGGTCCCACGACGGAATCCACGGCGGCGGTATGCGGGAAGACTCCTGACCGGGATCCTCCGAAACCTAGCCAGGCCGGTTCCTCCGAGGCACCCACAGACCAGGACCAGGAACCACAGCAACCGAGGGAGCAGCAGCCAAAGGAAAAGGCCCCCGGACATGGGCGGAATGGCGCCAGGAACTACCCCGGCGCTGATCGTGTGAAGGTGACGCTGGCGGGAATGGAGGGCGGGGCCCCCTGCCCGGAATGCCCCAACGGCAGGGTCTACCTCCAGAGCGAGCCCGCCACCCTGGTGCGCGTGAAGGGTGTGGCCCCGTTCGCAGCGACGGTCTACGAACTGGAACGCTGGCGCTGCAACCTGTGCGGGGAGGTGTTCACGGCCCCGGCACCGGATGGCGTGGGCTCGGACAAGTACGACGAGGCCGTGGCCGCCATGCTCGGAATGCTCAGGTATGGTTCGGGGCTCCCCATGCACCGGATCGAAAAGCTCCAGCAGGGTTTTCGGATCCCTTTGCCGATCTCGACCCAGTGGGAAATCCTGCTGGAGGCCGCTGGACTCCTGCTGCCCGCCCACGAGGAACTGGCCAGACAGGCCGCCCAGGGCGAGGTCATTCACAACGACGACACCACTATGCGGATCCTAGGCGGGACCACGAATCGGAAGGAAGGCCGCAAGGGCACCTACACCACCGCCATTCTCTCCAACCATGGAGAGCACCGCATCGCCCTCTACATCACGGGCCACAACCATGCGGGCGAGAACCTGGAAGCGGTCCTTCGGCACCGCGCAGAGGGCCTCGATGCTCCGGTCCAGATGTGCGATGCGCTTGCTGCCAACAGCGTGGGCGAGGCGGGTGAACTGAACACCATCCTGGCCTACTGCCTGGCCCACGCCCGGCGGCGGTTCGTAGAGGTGGAGGAACGGTTCCCGGTGGAGGTCCAGCACCTTTTGGAATCCCTGAAGGTGGTCTACACGAACGACGCCCAGGCCAAGCAGGAAGGCATGGACCCTCCGGCCAGGTTGGCCTTTCATCAGAGCGAGAGCGGGCCGGTGATGAAGGATCTGGAAATCTGGCTCAGGGATCAGATCGAGGAGCGGAAGGTGGAGCCCAATTCAGGGCTGGGCCAGGCCATCACCTACATGCGAAAACACTGGAAGGAACTGACGCTGTTCCTGCGGGAACCTTTGGCCCCATTGGATAACAGCGCCGCAGAAAGAGTCATCAAACGGGCCATCATTCACCGGAAGAATTCCCTGTTCTATAAGACCGAGACCGGCGCCCGAACTGGGGATGCTTTCATGAGCCTCATCCACACGGCGGAGTTGAATGGCGCTCAGCCCTTTGACTACCTGGTTGCCCTTCAGCGGAACCATGCCCTGGTGAAGGAGAACCCGGAGGAATGGATGCCCTGGAGCTACCTGGACACCCTGGCAGGGCTAGTGCTGGCGGCATAAGTCCCAGATGTGGACCCGTTGTGACGGACCTGTCGGTCATGGGCAGAATCATCCCTGTGCGCCGAAAGGACACAGTTCAATACATTTTCGAATGAAGGATGTGGATGTATCTCGGATCAAACGCTTCTGGATCTCGGTCCTGTGGCGGCACGCCATTTCCAGTCTTCCAGAGCATGAGGATGTGGCACTAGCGAGCGATGATTTGGAGGCAATGCGCCAAATCATTCTTAACGGCGAGTGCGGGGCATCCGAAGACTTCAGTGTCGTGCTTCTCTACTTCGGCAGCCCTCAGGTCATCGTTGGGATGTCTCCATCAACGTTTGGTGACGGCTGGTTCGAGACCTTTATTTGAGGGTGGCATGTCTTCATCAAGGGGCATAAGGGACGGGATCAGGAACCTTTCAGGCCCTTGTACCTGGAACCCGAAGTAGATCCACTCGTGATTGTGCAGGACATGGATGAGACCCCTCGGTTTCTGGACTTGATTGCTGAATTCGTCTTCAAAGACAAAGCCACAGCCAACCGTGCCCATGCGGATTACCGCTGGCGGATTACCGGTGGCAGAACATCGCGAAGGACCGCCGATGAATAGAATCAGGCTGTAACTTGGACAGGGGAAGAGCCTCCCCACCTTTTCCAGATGGCGAGGCTCCTAGGGGCTTGAGCCTGCGTGTTAACGGGCAACCCGTCGCAGATAGATGTAGCCCTCGGAATCTCGACCGGCTTCGCGCTCCATCCGGTCGAGGTGGCCAAGATCGGCCTCTCCCTTGTCGGTGATCAGCCCTTTCAGTTCCAGCAGCAGTGTCGAAGGGGGATCGTTTGGAGAGAGCGCGGCCAGGATCCCAGCGAGACGGCGCGTATCGAAGTCGACGGTCTCTCGCTTAGGCTTGGTCGAAGAAGGCATGGCGGCGTAGTGGGCCTGGGCCTCCTACATCGCGTCTTTGAGGGTCCAGCCCTGCTGTGAAGCATCTTCGGTGAATCCTCGGGGCAGTACCGATGCCAGGGCCTGATCCGCGTTGGGCAGAGAAACCAGAGATCCGTAATGGAGCACGGCCGAGCGAAACAGTTTCCGGGTCTTGTCCTCGGTCGCGCCGAAGCAGTGGTAGCTGCCGAGGCCTTTAGCCGGGAAGAACACCATCGGGGATTTCTTCACGAGGACCGGAGGGGTGGTGGGTTCGGACTTGGGGGTTCCGGATCCAAACAGCTTGCTCATGGGTGGTCTCCTTGGGGTGCGCAGGGCACCCCAGGACCTTCCAATGACCGAACCGGGGGAGACAACGGATTCGTGTTCCTCTGTCTGGCTTGCCCGGGGAAACGGGAAAGAATCAAAATTTCCGTTGACCTTTACGTTCGCAGCCGGGACGCGAGGCGGTGATGAGTGATGCTGGTTGCTTGGTATCTGGGTCATCGGGGAGGGTTTCTCTGCGGGCTGGGCGGGCCCTGGACCGGACCCTCTGGTAACGTTGGGGCAAAGCCGAAGGCCAAGTGAGCCGAAAATGAGAAGGGTTCTCAGAATTTCGTAAGTTTCCGGCAGGCTTACTAGGAATTAATACTTCACGTAATTCAAGACGATGACCTCAACATGATTCGTGGACGGTTCCTTTGCCGCCCGCCTTGGATGTGGCGAGGTCATCGATGACGGGATCCATGCGTGCCTGGCTGGGAATCGCACTGCTACCCGTGCTGGGTGGCTTGCCGCTTCGGGCGGACGATTTGGTGCGATGGGGCCTCCAACTGGGGCTGACCATTCCCGCGTCCAACGATCTGAAGGTGACGACGGGCTCCGGCCTGAACCCAGCTCTGGGGGCCTATGGCGAGTGGGGGTTCCGGGAAAACCAGGTGGTCCGAGGGCGCGCCGAACTCGGCTTCTTCGGCAAAGGCACGCAGGTGAGCGATACACCGGGGCTGCATCAGGACATGACCACCACGGTGAAGAATGCAAGCCTGGGGGCTGAGTATGTCTTCCGCCCCGAGTGGCAGCGTGGGCGCTGGTCGGTAGGTGCAGGCCTCTACCTGATCCGCTGGACCGTAGACAGCACCAATCGCCTGGTCACGCCTGTGGGCGCGTTCACGCCGTCAGGATCAACCACCTGGACGCGCCAGGGCCTGGGGGTGCTCGCGGGCTACCGGTGGACCGAGCGCGTCGAGCTCGAATTCCGGATCGTGTCCAGCCACTACGGGCAGGAGAACCAGCCGACCCGCGTGGCTTCGCTGAACCTTCTTCTGCATTTTTAGCGGAGCCCCTATGCCAACCCCGCGTACCGCTTTCAACCTTTACCTGGGCTTTCTGTATTGCCTTTGCTTCAGCCTGGCTCCGATTCTGGCACTCGGCATGGGCTGTGGCGGAGGCCACAAGTCCGGCGACCGTGCCGGAACGGTGAACTGGACCATGACCATCCAGCCCAGCGCCCCCTTCCTGATTGCCGGCCAGACCGTGCAGTTCTCGGCCCAGACGCCTTGGGGCAACGAAGCCCTCTGGTCGGTGCTGCCAGCCACTGCGGGTATCTTCACGCCCGGAGGCCAGTTTACCGCGTCCGCCACGCCTGGCAGCGCCACCGTCTACGCCGTGTGGGCGAAGGATGTGCGCTACACCGCCAGCACCGGCCTGACCATCCTGGCGGCGCCTGCGCCCGCCGTGACCTCGCCCAACCTCGTACAGGCCTTTGGGGCGCAGCAGACCGTGCCGGGCACCGCCATCACCAATGGCGCGGTGGTGGGCGAACTCGTTCCCGCGACCACGGCGGCTTCGACCAACCAAGGCATCCAAGTGCGCCACGGTTTTGAGCCGCCCATCAAGTGACCTTGCCCATTCGCTGACCTTGCCCCTATTGCCCGGATCCTTCGCACTCTCACCCACCCTTCCCAGGTGAACCCCATGCGCCATCCCTTCCTCACCCCCACCATCACCGCCCTCATCGCCTGCACTACCATGCCTATGGTTCAGGCCCAGGCCGTTCCCGCATCGGCGGATGTGGCACCGCTGCCCACCATCGCCTACCAAGGGCGGCTCATGGAAGGCACCATGGCCGTCACGGGCCCGAGGAGCTTTACGTTCGCCATCCTCGATAGCCTGGGCGTGGAGCAGTGGAATTCAGGGGCCCAGACCCTCACAGTGACCGAAGGCCTCTATTCCGTGGTACTGGGTACCACGGGCATGACAGCCCTGCCCGACGCGTTGCTGGGCAAGGCCGGCTTGAAACTGCACGTCACGGTCTCGGGACTCGCCCTCACGCCAGACGTTGACATCGTGCCCGCCTTCCAGGCCCGTAGCGCCTGGGAACTGGTGGGGTCCTTCAGTGGTGATCTGGGCGGCACGCAGAACCAGACCCTGGTGATGAAACTCCAGGGCCTGCCTCTGGATCTCACCACCACACCGCCGACCATGGGACAGGCCCTGGTGTTCAACGGCAGCCATTGGATCGCAGGCACCGTCGCAGGCAGCCAGGGACCGACCGGTCCGCAAGGGCCCTCCGGACCTCAAGGGGCGACGGGTGTCACCGGCGCCACCGGTGCGCAAGGTCCGATTGGCTTGACCGGCTTGACCGGCGCTCAGGGCATCCAGGGACTTCAGGGCCTAACAGGGTTGCCCGGCACCTCGGGTGCCGCAGGCACCAAC
>CAIQPH010000291.1 GCA_903873655.1 uncultured Holophagaceae bacterium
ATTTCACCTTTATTTTTAGGATTAGATTTTTTCATAAATTCTGCATAGGAAAATATCCAAAGTTTGTCATGCCGTTCAGAGTATAGGACAATGAAATAGCTATTTCTAGGTGTATTTAATTTAACAGAAAAGCGAGCACCATCGCCTTTTTTAACATTTTTTGAACGAGCTTTAATCTGGACTTCGACAAAACGTCCATCCGGCACCTTAACAACGGCATCTATTCCATTGTCGTCAACCAATGGAAGATATACATCTAAACCTTGTTTAAGCATCAGCCCAACGACCCAGTATTCGATACGCTTACCAAAACTTGCGGAATCGCGGTATGACATGGCGCCTCCTGTCAAAATTGTTGAGCTAAACATAGAACAAACCTTGGAGCCTAGCCTAAGGTGCTTGATCGGAATGCCCCACGGTTTCCATGAATTTGTTATCAGATGTGGGACCCTAACGCTTTTTCTTCTAAGATGTGCTCCGTGATGGTCCGGACACGCCTACCATCGCGGGCTGTGAGGCAAGTTTGAAGCGCCTTGCTGCCTGCAATGTAACCCAAAATGCTATGCCCCTGAATCATTGCGAGGTAGGCGTCAGCAGCAGCACAACCGTAGAGCTCGGCGCGGAAGTAAACCTTGGCTTGGCGAGGGGTGCATTGATTACGTCCCTGCGCCTGGCCAAACATCCGGGTGGTGGAGCATTTCGACCATTTGTTGGGTCTTCATGGCGAGTTGGCTGCGCTGGCAGTCCGGATAGACCGTTGGCGATGCAGGAACAACGGCTCTCAGCCCTGGTGAAGGTGCGTCCTACCCCTAGGTTGGGTGGACTAATACATGCGTAGGAATGCCACTCAATGTCCAATGGCCATGGCGATGCTGGTTCGTGAGGATGAATCATGACCGGTCACATTGGAAGCATTGAAAACCGCCTGCGTGGTTGCTTGTGGGGCCTGGCTGTTGGGAATGTGCTGGGCCTGCACGTTGAAGGAAACACCCGGGAACAGGCGATGAATAAGCTCGGAGCCAAAGGTCCTTTGATGGACCTCCCCATAGACGAGAGGACTGAGCCCTGGGATGACGATCTGGCCATGGCCATGACGCTTGCCGAATGGCTCTGTCGTGGAGGGGATGATCTGGACGAGCTATTCGAGATGTACAGAAAATGGTTTCATGAAAATGGACGCGGGGCGGGGATGCTGACCTCCGAGGTCCTCGACCGTGAGGACATGGAACCAGGAGAAGCTGCCAGGGAGATCTGGGAAAACATGGTGCAGTTCACACGACCACCTCGTGGGAACGGTTCCCTGATGCGAGTGGCGCCTGTGGGGCTTGCCTGTCTGAACGATCCTCGCTGCTGTCGTCGATTGGCCGATCTAGATGCAAGCTTGACGCATTGGGATCCCGTCTGCCGAGAAGCCTCTGCCGTCATGGCCCTCATGGTGAGCGCTGCCGTCCAAGGCGTACCTGATCCAGTCTCGTGGGCCCGAAATGGTATGGGCTCTTCCCTTTCTCTGGAAATTGAGGCGGCTCTGGCACCAATATCCTTGGATGAACTTGCGAAACAGCGCCTGGATGAAAAGGACATTGGGAATGTTCTCCTCTGTTTGCAGGTCGCTGTAGCTGTACTCCGTGCAGGGTTGGGATTGGAGGAAGGCATCCTGTGGGCTATCCGACAGGGTGGGGACACGGACACCAATGGTGCCGTGGTAGGAGCTTTGCTGGGAGCCAGGGACGGCCTTCAAGCGGTTCCCAAGGAATGGGCAGCCTGTGTCTCTCAGCCGGAGGAAATTGATGGCCTAGGCGAACGTTTGCTCGCTTTGTGGCAGTTCAACACGTCTCCACCCGAAGGAGCCCAATGATCAGAATCCAGTCGAGGAGGGGTAGGCCCAAAACCATACTAAATCAGAGCTGCGATACCTCGTTGTGATGAGCGCTTTAGGCCGTTGATACCCAATGAGTGGGAGAATCCCTTTTGAAAATCAGGCAACTGGAAAGGGAAATGATGGCTCTTGGAGAGCAACCAGGCATGGTGCTGGGCTGGCTATATTCTCTCCCACGCAAAGATCGGAGGCGACTGTTGCGCTGGCTTCAGCGTGGGCAAAGCCCAAGGGAACGCGGGCTCAATCGCCCTTGGATTCGCGCAGTGATGGATTGCACAGCAGAGTACATCGGCGGGTAGCTCGTGCAGGCGCCCCCTATTCCCGGATCTAAGCCCATGAGGATGGATCTGGTGGGATCTGGCACCGACGCCAGAATGCACGGCGGATCTGCATCTCTCATGAAATCAACCAGCCATGGAACCTAGGCGGCCAACGTAAGGCCAATCCCAGTCGCCACCTACTGTCAACACTGATGACCGAAGCTGGGGGTATGACTGATCCCACTGACCTCATCAAAAAGCTGAAGACGAAGCCCGCTGATCCCGAACTGCTCAGGCGCCTCGACCAGGCCGCCTGGGAGTGTTTCCACGATCCCTGGGAGGAGCCCCCGGTGAACGCCTCCAAGCCCCAACCTGGCCCTGGCCGGGCCGGCCAGTCCAAGGCGACCGGCCCTCTGGCGCGGCTGAGTGCATCGAGGCTGCAGAGCGCCCTGGTGCATCTGGGACAGCACCCCTGCAGCCTGGGGCCCGGCTCTTTCATCATGAAGGTGGGCTTAGAGCACGACTTGGCCTGCGACTCCCTGGCGCAGGTCGCCATCCGGCGCGAAGCAAAGGATCTCCTGTCCTGGCAGATGTCCGTGGACCGGAACCTGGAAGCGTCGCAGTTCGACCTCGCCCTCCGGTTCTGTAATGAGTGGACCTGCAAGCACCGCTGGCCCCGTGCCTACCTTGCGATCCGCGAAGGCGCTCAGGTCGAGGGCGGCCTTGAGCCTGTGGTGTCCGGTTCGATCGAGCTGGACTACCACTTTCCCATACCTGACGGGATCTCCCAGGAAGGCCTGCTCTGGCTGCTCGCGTCCCTCTTCGCCTCGGCCAGTCTGTTCTATGCCCAGGCACGGGAGAAATACGGGCTCTAGGCAACGCCATGGTCCGC
>CAIQPH010000292.1 GCA_903873655.1 uncultured Holophagaceae bacterium
CCTGATACGCTAGCGGTCCGGACCAACCATGACCGCAGCCATCCTGACCTTACAGACCCTTGCCGCCCATGACGTCTGGGAGAAGGCCCAGAAGCTGGTTCTGGTGTTCATCACCTGTCTGGCCCTGCTCTGGGGCATGTCGCTGGTGGTGCGGGCCGTCCGCCGGGCCGTGGGCCGCGGCGGCGGAGTCACATCCGAAGCGGAGCGGCGGGCCAAGACCCTGGGCGCCGTGCTCAACAATGCGGCCCGGGTGCTGGTGGTGGCCTTCTTCCTGGTGATGCTGCTGCAGGAATTCGGCGTGAACGTCGGCCCGCTGGTGGCTGGTGCCGGTGTGGCCGGGGTCGCGCTGGGCTTCGGCGCGCAGGGCCTGGTGAAGGACGTCATCAGTGGGTTCTTCCTTCTGATGGAGAACCAATACGGCGTGGGCGACATCATCAACGTGGACGACAAGCACGTGGGCACCGTGGAGCGCATGACCCTGCGCGTCACGCAGCTGAGAGACATGGAAGGTCGCGCCCACTTCATTCCCAACGGCTCCATTATCCGCGTGGCGGTGCTTTCCAAGGACTTCGCCCGCGCTCTGGTGGACGTGGAAGTGGACCTGGCGACCGATCCAGACCGGGCCTTCGAGGTGCTGCGGGAAGTGGGACGGAGCCTTCAGGCAGACTGGCCGGAGCAGGTTCTGGAACCCCTGGACGTGAAGGGCATCGAGACCCTGGGGCCCAACGGGCTCATCATCCGGACCCTCACCAAGACGGCGCCGGGCGCCCAGTGGGACGTGGCCCGCGAACTCCGCCACCGCATCCTGCTGGCCTTCCGGGTAGCCGGGATCCAGATTCCCTACACCCAGAGAGTGGTGCACCATCGGGGCCAGGCCTCCGGGCCTGGAGCTGCCGGCCACTGATATTCGCTAGGCGCGCCGCTACGGATGGCTTCTATCCTCCCAGAGCCAGAAACCGGAGACCTTGCCATCCGGCGCGATCTGGAGGTCCGCCTCGAGGGCCTTGTCCTTGAACACAACCCGGCAGCGGAAGGCGTGATCATCCCCGCGTTCCAGACGCCGGATCTGCAGGAGCCGTTCCGGCTCACCCAGGGGCGCCAGGAGCTTCTGGTAGGTCTCGGGTACCTTTGGGAAATACCCAGCCCGCAGGAAGGAGAAACCCTCCGGCGCCAGTTTGCCCGCACGGGTCTTGGCCAGCAGGCCCCGGAGCAAGCCAGCCATGGCTGGATCCAAGTCCCGGGTTGAGTCATTCGAAAGGACCAGCTTCGGATTGAATAGCCCTGCAACGCTGTCGATGAACGCCTCGGGCTGGGCGTCCGCAAGATTGATCAGTACCATGATGGAAAGGTCATCTCCTAGGTAGCGGGAGAAGTAGGCTTTGAATCCCTGCCAGGCGCCGCCGTGGTGGATGCGGAGCTGGCCGAGATCCTCGTCCACATCCCATCCGAATCCGTACGGGTAGGTCTTGCCACTGTTGAGGCGCGCTGGGGAATACACCTTGGCCCAGCTCTCCGGCTTGAGGATGGCCTTTGCCCGGAGCGCCTTGTCCCAGGCCACGAAGTCGCGGATCGACAAGTACAGCGTGCCGTCCGCAGTCCGGTTGAGGCTGGGGGAGACCCAGTCCTGGTTCTTCAGCTCGCCTTTCACAAGCTGGTAGCCGCCGGCGCGATGAAGCACGATGTCCTGGTCGCTGATCACCCGAGCCGTCTTCATCCCGATGGGACTGAACACGCGACCCCTAAGCAGGTCGCCGTAGAACTGGCTGGATGCCTTGCGGATGATGAAACCGAGGAGGGCGTAGCCGGTGTTGCTGTGGTTCCAGCGGGAGCCGGGCTGGAACTACAACTTCAGACTCATGGCGTACTTGGCGAGCTCGTCGTCGGTGTAGTCCTTCTGCAGGTTGAAGGTGTCGTCTTCGTAGTCGGGAATGCCAGAAGTGTGGGTGAGCAGATGTCGAACCGTGATCCCCTGCCACTGTGGTGGCGCGTCAGGGTAGAACTTGGTGAGGTGATCCTCTAGCGAGAGTTTTCCTTCTTCCACCAGCAGCATCACCACGGTGGCCGTGAACTGCTTGCCGACGGAGCCCGACTGGAAGATGGTGTCGGTGGTGACCGGCACCGCGTGTTCCACGTTCGCCAGTCCGTAGCCCTTGGCGACCAGCACCACCCCCTTGTGGACTACCGCCAGGGCCAGTCCTGGGACCTTCTGCCGCTGCATCTCAGCCGTGATGGCGGCGTCGATCTTCTGGATGGGAACGGGGGGAGCGGCCTGCAGCCCTGACCAGAGGCCGGAGATCCCTAGGAGAAGGCCGAGGGCACTGCCGAAGGAAGCCATGGAACCTCCTGGATTGGATGTGCCACGCTACTGCCGGACGCCAGGTGCAGACAAGAAATATCCGTTAGGGTGGTCCGGTTCGTCCGTTCCTTCAGCCAGCGCAGGAGCCCCGGGAAGTAGTGGGTCTGATCGTCTCACATGGCGCCGTGGCTGCCGTTGGGACAGCAGAAAGCTGCCCGTCCGGACCCGGGTCGAGACCCAGGTCATGTGGGCGGGTTCCTGGGTGACCTCCGCGGCAGAGATTCTGTCACTCGCTCAGCAGCAGGAACAGCGTCTCCGCGGCTTCCGCGATCCGGTCCGGTGGTGTGCTGAGGGGCGGCATCAGGTAAAGGCAGTCCCCGATGGGCCGCACCAGGAGACCTTGATCCAGGGCGCGGCGATGGAAGTGCCAGCCGAAGCGGGCAGTGGGATCCTGGGCGCACCCTGTGGCGGGATCGACCAGGCGGCAGGCGCCGATGGTGCCCAGCACCCGAGCCTGCCGCACGGCGGGAGAGGCGGCGAGGCGGGTGAAGGCCTCCTGCATCGCGGTGTTCAGCGTGGCGGCATGGGCCAGCACGGGTTCGTCATCGAACAGGGCGAGGCTGGCGCAGGCGACTGCGCAGGCCGTGGGATTGGCCGTGTAGCTGTGGCCGTGGAGGAAGGCCCGGCCCGAGGCGGGCTCGCCCCAGAAGTGGCCATAGATGGCCTCCGTGGCCCAGGTGAGGGAGAGCGGCAGGGTGCCGCCGGTGAGGCCCTTGGACAGGCAGAGCAGGTCCGGCGCCACGCCCGCCTGTTCGCAGGCGAGGAAAGTGCCCGTGCGGCCGAAACCGGTGGCGACCTCATCGAGCACGAGATAGACGCCATGGCCATCACACTGGTCGCGCAGCTCGCACAGCAGCTCTGGCGGCCACATGCGCATGCCTCCGGCGCACTGGATGAGGGGCTCCGCGATGAAGGCCGCGAGGCGATCGCCATGAGTGGCGAAAAAGGCGCGGATTTCCTCCCGCGCGCCGTCCAGCTGCGCGGGCCACCCGGTGAGATCGGGTTGGATCTCCCGCCGTGGGTCCTCAGGCACCTCCAGTCGTTCGCAGGCCAGGAGGAGAGGCCGGAACAGCCCCGTCATGAAGTTTTCCAACTCACCCACACCCACAGCGCCCAGGGTGTCGCCGTGGTAGCCGCCGCGCAGGGCGCCGAAGCGGTCCCGGCCCTTTTCTCCACGCTGGAGCTGGGCCTGGAAAGCCATCTTCAACGCCACCTCCACGGCCGTACTGCCATCGTCCGAGAAGAAGGCTCGGGTGAGGTTCTGCGGCAGCTTCGGGCGCAGCCGCGCCACCAATTCCAGGGCCGGTTCATGCGTGAAGCCCGCGAACATCCCATGGTCGAGCCTAGCGGCCTGGCGTTCCAGGGCGCTCACCAGCCTGGGGTGCCCGTGGCCGTGAAGGCAGGTCCACCAGCTGGAGATGCCATCCAGCACGCGCTCGCCGTTGGCCAGCAGCAGGTCGCAGCCCTCGGCGCCAACGAGGGGTACTGGCGGGTCGGCCTCGTGGACCTTCATCTGGGTGAAGGGGTGCCAGACATGGGCGCGATCCAGGGCGAGCCGGTCGGACCAGTCGGGAGGCAAGGGCGAGGGCATGGGGATAGTGTAGGGCTTCAAGCATCAGGCTTCAGGTTCCAGGCTTCAGCTCCCAGCACATAGACCGGCATCGGAAGGAACTCCCGCAGGATGGCCGCGTTCGCTTCTGCCACTTCGGGCACCGTACCGTCGGCGCCGGGATTGAGCAGCACGGCTTCGATGCGCCAGCCCCGCAGCATGAGCGCCTCGGCAGACAGCAGGGTGTGATTCAGGGTGCCGAGGCCGCCGAGCGCCACCAGCACGCAGGGGACCTTCAGTTCTGTGGCCCAGGCGAGGAAGTGGACCTGGGGCGCGAGGGGCACCATGAGGCCGCCCACCCCCTCCAGCAGCACGCGCCCTTCCGCGGAACGCAGGCACCAGAGCCTAGCAGCCTGGAGGTCGAGCGTTCTGGCTTCGCGCCTGGCCGCGGCCAGGGGGGACAGGGGCTCCCGGAGCAGAATGTGGCTCTCGGCGCTGATGCCCGCGCCGCCGATCATGGTGGCGTCGGCCAGGGGATCCTCGGCCCCTTCCACGCCAGTCTGGAAGGGCTTGCGGTAGGTCACTGGGCCGAGTTCCGCCCAGGCCCGGGCGAGGCGGGACGAGACGAAGGTCTTGCCGACGCCCGTGCCGGTGCCAAGGACCCACAAGGGGCTTGGCAGCGCCGCCAGGTTGAGCGTGGGACCAGGGGCCTGGATGCCATCCATGTCCGGTTACTTTTTGATCTGGCTCAACATCTGTCTGGCCTGGGCGGCCTGTTCGCTGCCTGGGGCCAGGGTCAGGATCTTGTTCCAGGCCTTGGCGGCTTCCTCGGGCTGGTGCAGGTCGTTCGCGTAGACGACACCCATGTTGAAGAGGCTCTGGGCGTGGGCGGGCTCCAGTTTGTTGGCCTTCTGGAAGGTGGCGAGCGCCTTGTCGAACTGGCCGAGCTGACGGTACATCACCCCCTGATCCGTGAGCACATTGGGATCGTCAGGCTTGAGGGCCAGGGCCTTGCCATAGGCATCCACGGCCTTCTGGGCCAGGTGCGAGTCGAAGTACTCGTTGCCGAGGGCGACCCAGGCGTCGTGGTCCTTCGGGTTGGCCAGGACGGCGGTTTCGATGCGGGCGATGCGGGCCTGCGCCTCCGCATTTGGCAGGGCCGGGGCGGTGGGCATCCCCCCGGCTGCAACGGCTCCCGGCAGGCTACCGCCCAGGGAGGGGGCAGGCATGACGGGGGCGGAGCTGACCGGAGCTGCCCCGGTGGCCTCTCTGGAATCGCCACTGAAGACGAAGTAACCCGCGAGGAAGCCCGCGACGAGCCCTCCAACCAGGGCGAAGATGATGTTGCGATTCAAGCGGCACCTCCCAAGGATCCTCGGATCCAGGAGAATTCTCCCACAGGTCAGCGCTGGGAATGAATTCCCGCTCCTGCCCGGATTGCCTCCTGGAGGGCCAGGATGAGGGATTCCACTTGTCCGTTGTCCAGATGAGCGCTCGTGGTGATCCGCAGCCGGGCCGAGCCTTCGGGTACCGTGGGCGGCCTCACGGCCCGGACATCGTAGCCGAGGGCCTGGAGAGTCTCGGCCAGAAGCACGGCCTCAGCGTCTGCTCCTACCGGGATCGGCACGATGGCGGAGGGCTGGCTGGGTTGTCCCAGGGCGTCCCGCAGGCGGTCCGCCAAGGCCAGGGCCCGTTCCCGGCGCCAGGGTTCGGCCCGGGCGAGGCGGATGCCCTCTAGGGCCGCGCCGAGGACCGGTGGGGGCAGGGCGGTCGAGAAGATGAAACCCCTGGACGTGTTCAGGAGGTGGTCGCGGAGTAAGGCATCGCAGCAGACGAAGGCCCCGAAAGAGCCGAGGGCCTTGCCGAGGGTGCCCATGACGAGTGGAATGCGGCCATGCACACCCTGCTGCTGGGCCAGTCCTGCGCCATCCGCCCCCAGCAGGCCCGTGGCATGGGCCTCGTCGATGAGGAGCAGGGCCGCATTCCGTTCGCAGAGATCCAACAGGGCCGGAAGATTCGCCACATCACCGTCCATGCTGAACACCGCGTCCGTGGCCACCAGGGCCAGTGCGGCGGAGGGAGCGGCGACCCGCCAGGCAGACAGCTTGGCTTCCAGGTCGGCCAGATCGAGATGGCCGTAGATGCCCACGTGCGCGCCGCCGGCCCGGGCCATGCGGCAACCATCCACGAGGGAGGCATGGTTGAGGGCATCGGAGAAGACTGCGTCGCCAGCCCCGACCAGGGCCGGGATCAAGGTGGCGTTCGCCTGGTAGCCCGTGTTGAAGAGAAGGCAGGCTGCCGTGCCCTTCCACTGGGCCAGGGTGGCCTCCAATTCGTCGTGGAGGGGGCAGGTGCCCCGAAGGAGGCGGGCAGCGCCAGCACCGGTGCCATGGGCCCTGGCCGCGGCACCGGCGGCCTCAGCCAGGCGGGGATCCCGCCGCAGGCCCAGGTAATCATTGGAGCAGACGTCGAGACCCGTGGCTGGGTGGATGGCCCGGTCCCGACCCAGCTGTCGGCGGCGGTCGGCCTGCTGAAGGAATCGGTCCTGCCAGGAAAGGGGAATCACGGACCCTCGGGGGCGGTCATGACAGGGTTAGAGGTCGAAACAGAACCCCCACGGGGCCGCGCGAGGGCCGCCCGGCGAGCGAGGCGAGGAACGCGAGTCGAAACGTAGCGGGTACTACGGGCGACGAGCGTGACATGGCATCGCGACGCCCGCCGGCACTCGCCCGGAGGGATGAAGCCAGGCAGGCGCTCCGCGGCGTCAGGTCCCTTGAACAACGAACCACGTTGCCCTGCGGGCCCTTCCTTGCGGTGCATC
>CAIQPH010000293.1 GCA_903873655.1 uncultured Holophagaceae bacterium
CGCACTGGCTGGCGGAAAATGTGATGATGGCGTGATGACGGGATCGAAAATTCTGCCAATTCCATCCCACAAGCAGACAAAAAAAACCCCGCAGGCGCAGCGACTGCGGGGGTCTTGAGTGGTGGTCCCTCCCGGACTCGAACCGGGGACCCTCTGATTAAGAGTCAGATGCTCTAACCAGCTGAGCTAAGGGACCTCAAGTCGAAAAGTCTACCAGAAGAAGAGCTCGCCGCAAGGGCTGCATGCGGCGCCTGGCTCATAGGGTGGGGAGTTTCATGGCGTCGCGCACGTCGGCCATGGTCTCGCCCGCGACCGCGCGGGCCCGGGCGCTGCCGTCCCGGAGCACCTCCTCGATGTTCCCGGGGCGGGCAAGGTGTTCTTCGATCTTTTCCCGCACGGGTTCGATGCGCCGGATCATGGCCTCCGCCACGCGCTTCTTGCAGTCGAAACAGCCGATGCCCGCCCGGCGGCACTCTGTGCCCACCAGCTGGACAGTGGCGTCGTCGCTGAAGAGCTTGTGGAACTCGAAAACCGGGCAGATCTCCGGGTTGCCGGGATCGGTCTTGCGCACGCGGGCCGGGTCGGAGGCCATCTGGCGGGTGCACTTCTCCAGAATCTCGGCGTTGCCGTCCCGCAGGTAGATGCAGTTCCCGTAGCTCTTGGACATCTTCCTCCCGTCCAGGCCCGGCACCTTGGGCGTCTTGGTGAGCACGGCTTCGGGCTCGGGAAACACGTCGCGCTGGAAGAGGAAGTTGAAGCGGCGGACCACCTCGCGGGCCAGTTCCAGGTGGAAGAGCTGGTCTTCGCCCACGGGCACCTTGTGGGCCTTGTAGATGATGATGTCGGCCGTCTGGAGCAGCGGATAGCCGAGGAAGCCGTAGCTGCCAAGATCCGCCACGGCGTTCTGCAGCTTCTCTTTGTAGGTGGGCACCCGCTCCAGCCAGGAAAGCGGCGTGACCATGGAGAGCAGCAGGTGCAGTTCGGCGTGTTCCTTCACCAGGCTCTGCACGAACAGCGTGGCCCGGTCCGGGTCCAGGCCCGCGGCAAGAAAGGTCGCGGTCAACTCCTGGGTCGCCGGCCAGATCTCCTCGACGGCTTCGTACTTCGACGTCAGCGCATGCCAGTCCGCGATCATGTAGAAGGCCTCGCCCTCGCCCTGCAGACGCGTGAAGTTGTCCAGGGCGCCCACCAAGTGGCCGATGTGCTGGGAGCCCGAAGGCTGAATGCCGGAAAGGACGCGACTCATAAAGCTCAACCCCCGAGGAAAACGTGAGCGACCATTTCGATGCCCGTGAGGATCAGGCCGAAGACGGGGCCGATGACGATGCCGAGCACGCCCGTGAGCGCCAGCACGATCAGCAGTCCCCCCATCCAGGGCTGCACGCGATCGAACTTCGGCAGCCACCGCCAGGGCAGCATGCCCCGCAGGATGCCGGCGCCGTCCAGCGGGCCCATGGGCAGGAGGTTGAAGAGGGCGAGGCCGATGTTGATGAGCACTAGCCGGCCACAGAGCGCCAGGCCCAGAGTCATGGCCGTGCCCAGTTCCAGGGCCTGGAGCGTCTCGACCTTCCGGGCGAGCAGCGCATGGGCGAAGAGGCGCAGTTCAAGCGCGGGAACCGGGGCGACGAGCTTGACCATGACCAGGAGCAGGGCGAGAAAGATTCCCGCCAGCACCAGGTTCGAGGCGGGACCTGCGGCCGCCACCATGGCGTAGCCCGTCCGCTGCGTGAACCGGCGAGTCAGGTTGCGGGGGTCCACCGGCACGGGCTTGGCCCAGCCGATGAAGGGGAAGCCGGTGGCCATGCCCAGCAGCGGGAAGAGGAAGGTCCCCAGCGGGTCCATGTGGGCCAGGGGATTCAGCGTCATCCGCCCCAGCCGTGCGGCCGTGTCGTCATCCAGCCAGTAGGCCGCGGTGGCGTGGCTGGCCTCGTGGACGCTGAGGCTGAACAGCAAGGCCACGTAGCTGACGAGGATGGTGGGGATGGAGATGCTGTCGAACACCCGGACTCCGGCAATTCTCCAGTGTACAGGCTCTCGGGTGATGGTTCGAGGCAGGCCTGCAGAGGCGGTGCTGGCACTGGATCTGGTTATGCTTAACCAAATCGCTCCGGAGCCAGGCATGTTTTTGAAAGCCAACTCGCCCTCTGCCGCCGCTGCCGGAAAAAGCGTCATCGGATTCAACATCATCAACGGTAAAGAGGTCGAAGGCGACCTCTCCATGATCCAATCGAAGTCCGCCGTGGACCACCGGGATCTGGTGGGTATGTTTCCGGATAGCGGCGAAAAGGATGTCGCCCGCGCCGCCAAGGCGGCCGCCGAAGCATTCAAAGCCTGGTCGAGGACCTCGGCCGCGGAGCGCGATGACCTGGTGCAGCGCTTCGCGGGGGTGCTAGTCGCCCACCAGGACATGCTTGCCCGCATCATCACCCGGGAAATCGGCATGACCCTCCGGGAGGCCGAGGCCGAAGTGCGCGCCACCATCGAACTTTGCGCCTTCTTCAGCACCGAAACACAGCGTGACCAGGACCGCGTATTCCGCTCAGGCGTACGGGCTCACCTGCGCCCCGTGGGTGTTTGCGGCATCCTTGCCACCGGCAGCTCTCCTCTCGCCGCCCCGGCGCGCAGGATCCTGCCGGCCATCCTTTGTGGCAATACGGTGGTCTGGAAGCCCAGCGACAATGCCCCCACCGTCGCCTATCTCCTGCTCCGAGCCATGATGGAGGCAGGCCTTCCGTCCGGGGTCGTCAATACGGTGAACGGCCGGGGCAAGACCGGCTGCGGCAAGCACCTCCTCGCGGCCATCGACAAGGGCCACTTCCAGGCCTTCAGCTTCGTGGGCTCAGAGGAATTGGGCAGGATCGTCGGCGAAGTGTGCGGCCGCAATCTCATCCTTCCGAGCCTGGACCTGGCCCGCAAGGGCGCCATGGTGGTGCTGCCGGACGCGGATCTGGACCTGGCCGTGGAGGACGCTCTCCGTTCCGCCTTCACCCAGGGGGGGCAGGCGTCCAATGGCCTGTCAAACCTCCTGTTGCACGAGGCCTGCGCCGCGGGATTCCGAAAGCAGTTCATGGACCGCGTGGCCCGCCTTGAAGTGGGCAATCCCCTCACCGATCCGGAAGTCACCTACGGCCCCATGATCAATGCCCGCTCGGCCACCTCTTTCTCTGCGCACTGGGAGAGTGGGCGCGCAGAGGGCGCCACCCTGCTGACCGGCGGGGAGCAGTGGACCGAAGCCAACCGCACCAGCCAAGTAAAGGGCCACATCGGGCACGGCCTTTACATGCAACCCTGCGTCTGGGAAGGGGTGAAGCCTGACATGGCCCTCTTCCGGAACCAGGTGGCTGGTCCCTCGGTGAATCTCGCTACCTTCGCATCCTTCGATGAGGCCCTGGCTTGGATTCACGGGGCCCCCTGTGGCACCATCGCCAGCCTCTACACCCAGGACCGGTCCCTCATCAGCCGGTTCAAGCGGGAAGGCGCCACGGACATTGCCAACGTCAACACCGCCAACGTCGATATGGAATCTCGTCTCGCCTTCGCTGGACAGGGGACGCACCCGGGCCAGCAGAATGCCCTGGACGGATTCACCCGCTGGCAGGTCTCGAACGCAGGTGGCTCCGCTGGTGATGAGCCCACGGCAGCCCTGGCCGCCATGCCAGGCAGTTCTCTTCAGACGGATTGGGCCGGACTGCTTCCCTAGGAAAGCGTGGGCCCTTTCTCAGAACCCCAATGAGGCCAAGGCGACGCCCAGTTCACCGGCTGCCTGCCCCAGCCCGAGGCGCAGCAGGAATTCGGTGTTGCCTTCGCCGCCCTTGATGGGGCTCATGGCGAGCGCCTGGGGGCGCAGCGCCGTTGCCGCGAAGAACGACCAAATCTCCACCAGGACGCGCCGGTGGACGGCCGGATCGCGCACGATGCCACCGGCACCCACATCGTCCCGGCCCGCCTCGAACTGGGGTTTCACCAGCAGTACGGCTTCGGCCCCAGGCACAAGACTGAGCTGCACCGGCGGTATGGCCAGCCGCAGCGAGATGAAGCTCAGGTCCGCCACCAGCAGCTGGCAGCGCTCGGGAATGGCCGTGGGATCCCAGGTCCGGAGGTTCACCTGTTCCATGGAGACCACCCGGGGGTCGCTGCGAAGTTTCCAATGGAGCTGGTTGGTGCCAACATCCACCGCATAGACCTTCGCCGCGCCGCGCTGGAGCAGACAGTCCGTGAAACCGCCGGTGCTGGATCCGGCGTCGAAGCAGACTTTCCCGGATGGATCGATGCCCCACAGATCCAGGCCCCCGGCCAGCTTCAGCCCACCCCGGCTGACGAAGGGCGGTGCGTCGCCCCGCAGGCGGATGGACACCGCCTCGTCCACGGCGGTGCCAGCCTTGGTGACGGGGCAATCCTCCACCAGCACCTCGCCTGCCAGGATGCGGGCCTGGGCCTTGGCCCGAGTCTCACAAAACCCGCGCTGCACCAGGAGCAGATCGAGGCGGCACTTAGCCACGGGCCAGCCGCTTCTGGCGCGCCAGTTCCTTGCGGTACGTGCCCACGTTGCGGTTGTGGTCGCGAAGGCTGGGGGAGAAGTTGTGGCCGCCCTTCCCGGTGGCGACAAAGAACAGATCCTTGCCGACCAGGGGTACCTTGGCGGCCTCGATGGCCGAGGCGCTGGGGATGGCGATGGGCGTCGGGGGCAGGCCGCTCACGGCATAAGTGTTGAAGCGATGGGGGCGGCGGATGTCCTCGGCCAGCGGGGCCGTGAAGCGCAGGTCGCCGCTGAGCCAGCGGGCGTAGAGGCTGGTGGGATCGCACTGCAGGCGCATGCCCAGGTCGAGGCGCTTCTTGTAGACACCGGCCACCCTCGGCTGTTCCTCGGCCAGCTTCGTCTCCTTCTCCGCCAGGCTCGCCAGGATCAGGGTCTGATAGGGCGGCAGGGCCCCGCCTTCGAGTTCGGGGCGCACCTGCTCACGGAAGGCCTCCACCAGCATGAGCATGACTTCCTCGGGCTCCAGGGCGTGGTGCAGCTTGTAGGTGGCTGGCGCCACCAGGCCCTCCAGGCTTTCGGCCTGCTCGAAGCCCGCTGTCCTCGCCAGTCGCGGACTCTTCCAGAGGACCCAAAAGGCGTTCTCTGGGACAAAGTCCTTCAGGCGCTTCTGCACGGACCAGGCATGGGCGCCCTCGGGGATGGAAACAAGGGTGTAGTGGATCTCCGCGCGCCGCAGCTTGCCTGCCACCTCGGACAAACTGGCCCTGGGCGTGAAGGTGTACTCACCGCGGATGAGCTGGAGTTTGCGGGCCCGCGCCCAGAGCTTGAACATCGAGGCTGAACGGATGACGCCCTCCCGCTCCAGCTGATCGGCCACCTGGTTGATGCTCGTGCCGCGCTTCACCAGCACGGTGGCGTCCTGCTGGAGGGGTCCCTGTCCCTTCCAGGCCCACCAGCCGCCCAGCCCCGGCAGAAGGGCCAGGATCGCGGTGGCCAGCAGGAGCCGGAGAGAGGTGGAGGATCGGGCCATGCCTCCAGAATGCCGTGATAGCGTGGATCCATCCACTCCAGGGACCACATGAGCGAAACCGGCTACCATCGAGATGTCGGCCTGTTCTCCGCCACGATGTTGATTGCTGGCTCCATGATCGGCAGTGGCGTATTCATCGTCGCGGCGGATATGGTGCGCACGGGCGGCTCTGGCATGTTCCTGCTGGCGGCCTGGGGGCTCACCGCGGTGCTGACCCTCTTCGCCGCCCTGAGCTACGGCGAGCTGGCGGCCATGTTCCCGCAGGCCGGTGGCCAATACACCTACCTGCGCGAGACCTACGGCGCCGCCACCGGGTTTCTCTACGGGTGGACCTTCTTCGTGGTCATCGAGTGCGGGACCCTCGCGGCCGTGGCGGTGGGTTTCGGCAAGTACTTGGGCACCTTCTTCCCCGCGGTCACGGACACCACTTGGATCGGGCCGCAACTGAGCGTCCCGGCGCTGCAGGTCACCCAGGCCATCGTTCTGGGTCCCTATGACCTGGGCTTGACCCCCACGAGGCTGTCCGCCATCGCGGTGGTACTCCTGCTGACGGTGGTGAACCTCTACGGCGTGCGGCTGGGCATCTGGATCCAGGACCTGTTCACCGTCGCGAAGATCGGTGGCCTGGCGGCCCTCATCCTCCTGGGCCTTTTCCTGAAGCCCACGGCCGCGGTGGACCAGACGCCCTTTCTAGCCATGGACGGCTCCGCTTCCCTGCCTTTCCTCACCGCCCTGCTGGTGGTCCAGACCGGCAGCCTATTCTCGGCGGATGCCTGGAACGCCATCACCTTCATCGCCGGAGAGGTGAAGGAGCCCCGGCGGACCATCCCCTGGTCCCTGTTCGTGGGCACCACCTTGGTGTGTGGCCTTTACATCCTGTCAAATGCCATCTACCTAAAAGTGCTCGGTCCTAGGGGCATCGCCAACGCCCCCGAAGAGCGGGTGGGAAGCGCTGCTTTGCAGGCCCTGCTTGGCAGCGGCGGGGGTCTCATCATGGCCGGCAGCATCCTGGTCTCTATGTTCGGCTGCCTGAACGGACTGGTGCTTTCCGGAGCCCGGGTCTATCAGCGCATGGCCGAGGACGGATTATTCTACCCAAGGGTCGCCCGCCTCAATGGCTACGGGGTCCCCGCCTTCGGGCTCTGGATCCAGGCCCTCTGGACCTGCCTGCTCACCCTCACGGGAACCTTTGGACAGCTGCTTGATTTCGTCATGCTCCCCACCATCCTCTTCTACGCCTTCACGGTGGGCGGTCTCTTCCTGCTGCGCTGGCGCCGGCCTGAGCTGGAGCGCCCGGTGAAGGTCTGGGGCTATCCCCTGGTTCCGGGGCTCTACGTGCTGGGGGCCAGCGCCATCGTCGGCGCCCTCATCATCCATCGCCCCAGCTATTCCTGGCCCGGCCTGGTGCTGGTGGCCCTGGGCTGGCCCGTCTACCTCGTCGTGAAGCCCAAATCCCGCCTCGCCAATTGAGCCACAAAGGAGCCCCCATGCTGCATGTTGTCGTTCTCGGAGCCGGTCGCGTGGGCGGAGCCATGGCCAAAGACCTGGCCCCGGAGTTCAAAGTCACCGTGGCGGACCGTTCCGAAGCCGCCCTCGCGCGGATGGGCAAGGCGGGTCTGGCCACACGCTGTGCGGAGCTCGCCCTGCCCGAGGCCGTGAAGGCCGCCGTGGCAGACGCCGACCTGGTGGTGGGCGCGGTGCCCGGATTCATGGGCTTCGCCACGGCCAAGGCCGTCCTGGAGGCTGGCAAGCCCCTGGTGGACATCTCCTTCTTCGACGAGGACTGCTTTGAACTGGATGTGTTGGCAAAGCGCCAGCAACTCACGGCCATCGTGGATTGCGGCATCGCCCCCGGCTGCCACAACATCATCGTGGGCGATGTCTCCCGCCAGTGGGACCGCATCACCTCCTTCGAATGCCTGGTGGGCGGGTTGCCGGTGGTTCGGACCTGGCCTTACGAATACAAGGCGGGGTTCAGCCCCATCGACGTCATCGAGGAATACACCCGCCCGGCCCGCTATGTGAAGGGCGGCCAAGTGATCACCTTCCCGGCCCTGTCCGAACCTGAGCTGCTGGACTTCCCTGGCCTCGGCACCCTGGAATCCTTCAATACCGATGGTCTCCGCAGCCTCATCAAGACCTTCCCGCAGATCCCGAACATGAAGGAGAAGACCCTGCGCTACCCCGGCCACATCGAAAAGATGCGGATGCTGCGCGAGTCAGGGTTCTTCGCCAAGGAGAAGATCCAGGTCGCTGGCACCGAGATCAGCCCACTGGAGCTGACCACCGCCCTGCTCTTCCCCATGTGGTTTATGCAGGAGGGCGACGAGGATTTCACGGTCATGCGCGTCACCCTCGAAGGCGAGTTGCAGGGTCGACGGGTGCGCAAGGAATGGAACCTGATCGACCGCTACGACCGGGCCACCAGGACCACCTCCATGGCGCGCACCACTGGCTACACCTGCACTGCCGTGGTGCGACTGCTGGCCAAGGGCGGCTACACCCGCAAGGGCATCAGCCCGCCGGAATTCGTGGGTCAGGAGCCTGGCGCCTGGGACTTCATCCGTGAGGATCTGGCCAAGCGGGGCGTGATATTCACTGAAGGTTGAATCAGGCGCTGGAACGACCTTCGAGTTCCCGGTGCCGGATGGTCAGGGCCGCCACGTCGGACTTGAGCCGCTGCGCCAGGAGCTCCACCAGGGCCACGGAGCGGTGCTGGCCCCCGGTGCAGCCGATGGCCAGGGTGTGGTAGGCGCGGCCTTCCTGCTGGACCAGCGGCAGGGACCAGCGCAGCCAGGATTCCGCGCGATCCAGAAATGCGTGGAATTCCGGGAATTCCAGCAGGAATGCCTGGACGGGTCCGTCGCGCCCCGTGAGGGGTTTCAGATCCTCGATGTAGAAGGGATTGGGCAGGAACCGGGCGTCGAGGATCACGTCCGCATCGGCTGGGACGCCGCGTTTGTACCCGAAGCTGAGCAGACGCACGGCGGTGCCCCGCGTGGGAACTTGCGGGACCAGGGCGGCGATCCTGAGGCGCAACTCGGACAGGCTCAGCTGGCTCGTATCGAGAATGGTGGTCGCCAGGGCCCGGATGGGCGCGAGCAGTTCCCGTTCCCGCCGGATACCCTCTTCCGCGCTCCCCTGCATGGCCAGGTGGTGGGGACGGCGGGTCTCTGAATAGCGGCGCAGGAGAACCTCGTCGCTGGCCTCCACGAACACCACCTGCACCGGCACATCCCGCTGTTCCAGGCGCTCCAGGAGGGGGCCAAACTCCTGGGGAAACTCCGGCTGCCGGCTGTCCATGCCCACGACCAGGCGATCGCGGTTCGGTTGCAGCTTGGACTCCAGTTCCAGCAAGGGTTCGAGCAACCGGGGCGGCACGTTGTCGAGGGCGGTGCAGCCACTGTCCTCCAGGGCACCCAGCACCGAGTGGCGGCCAGCACCTGCGAGTCCCGTAACAACGATGAGTTCCATCCCCATAGTGTGAAACAGGGCCGAAGGCCCTACCTAAGAAAATCGTAGGGGGCCGGGCGGCCCCCTACGATTTTCTTAGCAGCGGCAGGAGATCAATCCTCCAACCCCCCCGCGGTGAACCGCAGGACGCGCTGGATCCCTTCGGGGGGATTCCCCAGCTCATCGGGGCCCAGTTCAATTGTCTCGGTTGGAGGCCGGAAGAAGTCTTCATCCGGCACATAGGCGGGTTGTGGCTCCACTCGGTAGAGGTAGGAAATGATCTCGTCCTCATAGCCGAAGCGCATCTGCTCGAAGTACTCGTAGCTTTCACGCTTGTACTCCACCAGAGGATCCTTCTGACCGTAACCGCGGAAGCCGATGGCCTCCTTCAGGTGGTCCATGACCAGCAGGTGACGCTTCCAGGCCGCGTCGATGATCTGGAGGATAGACCAGCGCTCGTAGCTGCGCATGCCCTCGCCGCCCAGGCGCTCGTCCTTGCCCTCGTAGTAGTGCTGCACGAGGGCGGCCAGGGCCTCGGTGGCCTGGGCCTGAGGCATCTGGCCCACGGCATCCACGTCCTCGCCGGTGAGGGTGAACAGCTGCTCCACCCGCTCGCGGAAACCGGCCAGATCACGCTCGCCCTTGTCGGGGAGGAAGTCATTGGCGATGCCTTCGGCGATCTCTCCGGCAACCCTCAGGACATATTCCTTGGTGTTGCCCTTCAAGATCTCGGTGCGCAGGCCATAGAAGAAAATGCGCTGCTTGTTCATTACATCGTCGTATTCGAGCAG
>CAIQPH010000294.1 GCA_903873655.1 uncultured Holophagaceae bacterium
ACAGGGTTAGAGGTCGAAACAGAACCCCCACGGGGCCGCGCGAGGGCCGCCCGGCGAGCGAGGCGAGGAACGCGAGTCGGAGCGTAGCGGGTACTACGGGCGACGAGCGTGACATGGCATCGCGACGCCCGCCGGTACTCGCCCGGAGGGATGAAGCCAGGCAGGCGCTCCGCGGCGTCAGGTCCCTTGAACAACGAACCACGTTGCCCTGCGGGCCCTTCCTTGCGGTGCATCCTGCCTGGCTTCATCGCGGTCTCGTCGGGGATCTGTTTCGGCCTCTAAGGTGGGGGGAATGTTAGGATCTGAGGGGGATCCGCTTCTGGATCTCCCTTGGAGCGTGGCATGGATCTTCAGCAGTCGTGGCAGGGGACCGCAACGGGGACGCAGTCCCGCCTAGATTTTGTCCGAAATGTCTACCTTTGGCTCATGGGCGGCTTCGCTGTGGCGGCCCTGGGCGCCGTCAGTGCCCCTTTTGTGGCCAGGGCCCTGGTGCCGGTGGCGGGGCGCTTCCTCGGCTGGGTGCTCTTTGGTGTCCAGTTCGGGACGCTGATGTTCGCCTCCTCGGTCAGCCGCCGGAGGCCGCTCAACAAGGTCGCCTACGGTCTCTTCACCTACGTTTCCGGGGTCATCGCCGGCATCATCGCGCTGCTGGTGGCCCGGGGGGCGGGCTTCACCCCGGTCTTCGTGGCGTTCGGGCTCACTGGCGTGGTCTTCATGACCCTCACCACCACCGCCTTCGTCTCCAAGAAGGATTTCAGCTTCCTCCGCAACTTCGTCATCGTCGGCATCGCCGTGATGTTTTTCGGGAGTCTAGCCGCGGCCATCTTCCACCTGGAGACCTTCAGCCTCGTCATCTCGGGCGTGGCGGTCATCGCCTGTTCGGCCAAGCTGCTCTGGGATACCTCCACCATGCTCCGCACCGACGACTTCGGCGACCCCGCCGGTTTTGCCCTGGCCCTTTTCGTGAGCCTCTACAACATCTTCATCGCCCTGATGAACTTACTTGGCGGGCGGCGCCGTTAGGGGCCGTTGGGGGACGACCTGGGCAGTTCAGGTCCTTCCCCCTACGGCCCCTTATGCCGCCGAAGTCCCATGATTGAAAAGCAATCTACTAAACAGCGGCTTCGCGCCCCTGCATCCTAAGGACACCCATGCTCCGTGCTTCTCTGATCTCTCTTGTGGCCCTCGGTGTCGTCGCCCAGGAACCGGCCAAGGCCCCGGTCCCAGTCCCGGTCTCTTCGCCGACCGCCGTGGCCGCGCCTGCCCCTGTGGCCGCACCCAAGCCTGAAGAAGTTGTGCTGGCCAGGGTTGGTGGGGAGACCGTCACCGAGGCGGATTTCCAGTCCGCGTTCCACCTGCTGGGTCAGCAGGAACAGATGCAGGTCCTCATGGTGCAGGGCGGCAAGGATGAATTCGTCAAGCGCATGGCCGAGAGCAAACTGCTTTCCGTGAAGGCCAAGCGCCTGGACCTGGACAAGGCCCCCAGCTACCAGCGCGCGTTGGAACGTGCCAAGGACGATCTGCTGGCTCGTGAATACCTGACCAGGGAAGGCGAGGCCATCCAGAAGAAACTGGCCGTGGACGCGGCGGCGGTGAAGGCCTTCTACGACAAACACCCGGAACGATTCAAGCAGCCCGACCTGGTCTCCGTGCGCCATATCCTGGTGTCCGTTAAGCAGGGTGAGGGTCAGCAAGGCCTGAGCGACGTCGACGCCAAGGCCCGCATCGCGAAGATCCAGGCCGAGATTAAAAAAGGGGCCAAGTTCGAGGCCTTGGCCAAAAAGTACAGCGACGATCCGGGCAGCAAGGAGAACGGTGGCCTCTACGCGGATGCCGACCCCTCCGGCTGGGTCCCCGAGTTTGGCGCCGCGGCCCGCACCCAGCCTGTCGGCAAGGTGGGCGCCCCGGTGAAGACTCAGTTTGGCTACCACCTGCTCAAGGTGGAGAGCCGCAAGCCAGCCCGCCAGATCCCCTTCGAAGAGGCCAAGGGACCTGCCGAAAAGATGGCCCAGCAAGACCGCCAGGCGATCGTCTGGAATGAGCTGATGGATGGCCTTCGCAAGGAGATCCCCTTTGAACTCGTCAAGCCGGCCCCTGCGCCGCCCATCCCTGCACCCGCCAAGACCCCTGAAGCCGGGAAGGGAGACGCCAAGTGAGAAGGCTTCTCCTCCTTCCCCTTCTGGCCTTTCCGATGGCCTGCAGAAAGCCTGCGGCCAAGCCTCTGCCCAACAGCACGGCCAAAGCCGAAACCGTCAAGCCCGGAACCGCCTCGCCTGAAGCCGCCAAGTCTGAGGCTGCGTCTCCCGAAGGCAAATCCAAGTCTGAAGTCCGCGAGGAAATCCTCGTGGTCGTCAACAAGCACATCATCACGCGGCGGGTCCTCAACCAGGCCGTGGAGCAGCAGCATGCCGCGCTCTATCGCCAGTTCGCGGGCAAGGAACTGGACGAGAAGCTGAAGGATGCCCGCGAGAAGACCCTGCAGGGCCTCGTGGACGCCTTCCTGCTGGAGGACAAGGGCAGCGAACTGGGCTCCCCGGTCTCGGATGAGTACGTCCGCGCCAGCATCGACGGCATCAAGAAAGAGAACAATTTCGCCACGGACGCCGACCTCGAGCGGGCGCTGAAGGGCAGTCTGGGCATAGGCCTGCCCGAGTTCATGAAACGGCAGAAGCAGCAGGCCATCCAGCAGTTCGTGCTCCAGCGCGAGGTCTTCTCAAAGGTGGCCGTAGAGGACAACGAGTTGCGCGCCTACTACGAAGACCACAAAGACGAATACCGGCTGCCAAGCCGGTTCCGCATCCGCGAGCTGGTCATCGCCAAGGGTGCCACCCCAGACGACCTGGCCGAGGCCAGGAAGAAGCTGGAGACGATTCAAGCGGGGTTGCAGAGTGGCAAGCCCTTCGAAGAGCTGGCCCGGGTCCACTCGACCAGTCCGAGCAAGGCCACCGGCGGCGATTTGGGCTGGATGAACAAGGGCTTTCTCCGGGCCAGCATCGAGGAGGCCGCCATTCGACTCAAGCCTGACCAGGTTTCCGCCCCCATCGAGACGGACAAGGATTTCTATCTGATCCAGCTCATCGCGCTCGAGGATGCCCCCATGAAACCCTTTGCCGAAGTGAAAGCCAAGATCCTGGAGAAGCTCCAGGAACCGAAAGCGCAGAACGCCATCGAACAGTACCTGGCGAACCTGAGGATGCGCGCCAACATCCGCTACCTGGTGCCCAAAGAACAGATCCTGAAGGGCTGACGCCGTGCGCCTGGATGCCTTCCTCCGGAAGAGCCTGCTCATCAAGCGGCGGGAACTGGCCAACCAGCTCTGCGACGAGGGGATGGTGCGGGTGAACGGCGTCCCCCGGAAAGCCAGCCAGGACGTCAAGGCCGAGGATGAGCTGGAGTTCCCGCTCTACAACCGGGTCCTCAAGGTCCGGGTGCTCGCCCTGCCCGAGGGCAACGTGAAGAAGGCGGATCAGTGGGCCCTCTTTGAGGTGCTCGAGGACAAGCGGATTCCCCTTGAGCTGGGTTACGGCGACGAGGACCCCTTCACGCCGCCTCCGAAAATCCCCCGGAATCATTAGACAATCGCTGTCGCTCCTCTGGTTCCATCCTCAGGCGGCACATGGAGTACCGATGCCCGACCAGACCCTCATCCGGAACCTGAAGGAGGGGGATTCCTTCCAGGGATTCCTCCTGGCCCAAGAGGCGTTCTATAAAATCAGCACCAAGGGCAGCGAGTACCTGGAACTGAAACTAGCCGATGCCTCTGGTGACCTGAAGGCCTTCCTCTGGGACCTGCGGGCCGTCGAAGGCGACCTGGAGGCCATCCGCCCGGACGCCTTCCTGCGCGTGAAGGGCGCCGTGACGAGCTACAACGGGCGCCTCCAACTCAGGGTGGACAAAGTGCGGTTTGCCGCAGATGCGGAGATCGCCGATTTCTCGGCGTTCTTCCCGGTCAGCGCCCGGCCGGTTCCGGAGATGCTGGCCGAGCTGGATGGGTATATCGGCTCCGTTAAGGATCCCTGGATCCGCCGGCTGTTGCTGGACCTCTTCGTGGAGGATGGAACCCTCCGCGCAGCCTTCGCCCAGGCCCCGGCCGCCAAATCCATGCACCATGCCTATCTTGGGGGCCTATTGGAACATACCTTGTCCGTGCTGGGCATGGCAGACCGGGCCTGTGCCCATTACCGGGAGTTGCACCGGGATCTGGTATTGGCCGGAGCGCTCCTCCACGATGTGGGGAAGACCGCCGAATTGAGCTACCAGCGCAGCTTCGGCTACACCGATGCGGGCAATCTCCTGGGCCACATCGCCATGGAGTCCGAGTGGATCAGCCGCGCGGTGGGCAAGATCCCCGCATTTCCCGAGGAACTGCGCCTGCAGATCCTGCACATCGTTTTAAGCCATCATGGCCGCCTGGAGTTCGGGTCGCCCGTGCTGCCCAAGACCCCCGAGGCCCTGCTGGTCCACTACCTGGATGACCTCGATGGCAAGCTGGAAGTCATGTTCAGGGCCAGGGGGGATGAGGCTCCGGGCGAAGCCTGGAGCCCTTTCAGCCGGGCCCTGGACCGCATGATCTACCGGAGGCGGTGGATGGGTGCAGGCGCGGAAGATGATGTTGTCCAGAATTGAACAGTTTTTGTCTTGCCTGACCAGAATTGAACATGGTTCCTGGACAAGCGGAAGCTCCTGGGCAGGTACCGCTAGGCAAGAATCACGGGGAAGTTGTGGTGATTCAAGGTCTGTGCCGATCCTGTCACGGTAGAAAATTCCTGGCACGGCTCTGGCTCAGGGTAATATCAGACCACCTGGGGTGCCCCATGAAGCTGTCCCGCAAAGCCAAGCGCTACGACGAGTCCGTGCTTCCCGGTGAATTCCAGGGCTTCGAATCCTTTCACCAGATGGACCTTGAGCTGGACGGGACCCTGGATGGTTTCCTGCTCCGGGCCGAGGATGGGGTTCAGCTGGGCGAGATGGTCCTGGAGCGGCATGTCCCGAAGAAACTCAGTTTCGCCAAGCTGAAGACCAAAGCGGAAAAGCTGTCCGAGCAGGTGAACTACCTCAAAGAGCGTCTCGAGATCGTGGACCATGACCGGCGTGGGATGTACATCCAGCTCCGCAGCCTGCCTCCCTACAAGGATGACACCCAGATCCAGTTCAACGAGATCAGCATCGGCAAGAACAAGATCGTGGTGAAGCGCATCGCCTTCTTCCGGAAGGAGGAGGTCAAGCAGCAGGTGCCCCTCCGCCTCTCGGAGGCGGAGCTCAAGCGGCTCCTGTCCGATATTCGACAGGCGATTGCGTAGGGGAGCTTTTCCTTTTTAATTTGAGCTATATCTGCAAAAAGGGCGCCGCTGGCGCCCTTTTTGGTAACTCTGCGCCGGCACGGCGCAGAGCCTACATCATCGCCGCCCAACTGCCCGACTCACCCCGGAGGGGCCCTTCGGGCAGGTCGCTCTCCTTGAACATGAAATGATTGCTGTTCCAGCTGCCGCAGCTGTCGCAGCGGTCGCTGAAGTCCTGGGTGCGATGCCCGCACACGGCGCACTCGTAGCGCAGTTTCAGGATGCCCAGGTTGCGAAGCAGCTGGCGGTACTCGTTGAGAGCCGCGTCCAGGCGGCCGCGGCGGCTGTGGATCTTGGCCATGAAGAAGAACAGGATGGGGCTGTAAACCACCTGGCTGCGCACTTCCTGGAAAAGGTCCAGGGCCTCATCCAGGATTTCCAGCCGGTACAGCATCTTGCCCAGGAAGAATTTGGCGGTGGTGGGGTGCCGGGAGGTGGCAGCCACGCGCCGCATGAGGGCCAGCCCATCCTCCGGGCGCCCCAGCTGGATGAAGTAGTCCTCCAACTCCTGGAGAAAGGTGCCTTCGCCGGTCTTGCGGAATCCTTCCAGGAGGATCTCCAGGCCCTGGGCCTCCTGGTCCTGGAGGATCATGCAACGGCCCAGGCTCAGGTAGGCCGGCACGAAGTCAGGCTCATCCTTGATTACCTGCTGGAAGATCTGGGCCGCATCCTTGAACTGATCGGCCTCCACCTTGGCCATGCCGACCTGGTAGGCCAGCGCGGCGCCCTGGGCCTTCTCGCCCTGGGAGAGTTCGTTGGCGAAGTGAACCGTGAGCTTCTTGTGGGCCTCGAGGGCTTCCTCCCAGCGATGGCCTTCCATGTGGAGGGCCCGCAGGCGCCTCCAGGCGCGAAGCGCCTTCTTGGGGTGATCTGCAGCCAGCTTCTTCAGCGCCGCGAGCGACGCGTCCGGATTCCGAACGGCCATCAGGGCCTCGGCCAGTTGGTACCGTGCCTCGATCTGGTCCGGCTCGTCCTCGCATAGGGCCCCGAACAGCTTCACGGCCTCATCGGCGCTGCCGGTCTTGAGGAGGATCTCGCCCAGCAGAATCCGGGCGGGAATGTGGACCGGGCGTTGTTCAAGGATGCCGGCCAGGATGTCCTTTGCTTGTCGGGGAAGCCCATGAGCCACCAGGTCGCGAGCGTCCTGCATGCGCTCGGAGATGCGCTTGACGAGCCGGGTGTCGGCGGAATCGTTCAATCCCCGCACCAGCCGAATGATCTCCATGATGCCGGTGTAGAGAACGTTCAGGAGGAAGCCGAGCAGGAAGGTGATGAGGATGACGCTCTGCAGTTTGATGGTTTCGCCGAACACGACGACTTCGCGGACCAGCAGATCGTGGTTGGTGAGGTACAGGTTGCCCAGCACCATCAGCACCAGCAGCAGCAGGACGATGAAGAACACATTGACGAGACGCATGGGCAACCCTCTGACGCTGCGCCTAGCATGACACAGGTGGGCTCTCGGCTTTCGGCCGTCAGCTGTCGGCGGGGCGGTCCAGCCACTCCTTCGCAGCCTTGAGATCCTCCCACACGGCGCGGCGGACGTCCTGCGTGTACTGGCGGAGCACGTAAGCGGGATGGAAGGTGGGCATGACGGGAATCTCGCGGTTGCCGATCCTCACTCGCCGCCACTGGCCCCGGCTCTTCGTGATCCCCTCGCTGATGCCCACGAGTTCGCGCAGGGGCGTGGCGCCCAGGGTGACGAGGACGGCGGGGCCGATCAGCTCGATCTGGCGGTGCAGGTACGTGAGGCAGGTCCTGGCTTCCTCGGGAGTCGGCGTGCGGTTGTCGGGCGGACGGCACTTCACGACGTTCGCGATGTAGATCTCCTCGCGCTTCATGCCGATGGCGCCGATCATCCTGTCGAGCAGTTCGCCAGCCTTGCCTACGAAGGGGCGCCCCAGGAGATCCTCATCCCGGCCGGGACCTTCCCCCACGAACATGAGCCGCGCCTGGGCGTCGCCTTCCCCAAAGACGAATTTCAGGCGGCTCGGGCCCAGGGGGCAGGCCAGGCAGGCTTGGGTGGCCTGACAGAGTTCCTGGAGGCTGCTCGCAGCGGCCACGATGTCCACGGTCGGGCAGCTGATGGGGTTGGAGGGTGGGGCATAGTCGGCGGGGGGCGGGGTGGCCGGCCTTGGTCTGGGGCGAGGATCCTGCAGGCGCTCCGATGGGAGGCTGGGGGACGGGCGCGGCGCATGCTCGGCGGCTGGAGGTGCGGGTTCGCGCACCAACCCCACCACCCCCAATTCCTCCAGGGTGTCTCGCCAGGCTTGCAGTGGATGGTCCATGGCTTCCAGCGTATCCCGGAACTTCCCCCCCGTTTCGGGCATCCTAGAGCGTTGGAGCCCATGCATGGCGCAGTCCCCACAGGAAACCCCGTTTGGCAGCCAGGAGGCCTTCCACGCTGCCTTTGCCGAGCTTTATCCAAGGCTGGTCAGCTACGCCCGTCGTTATGGAGCCAACTTCCCGGAAGACATCGCCCAGGAGGCGTTTGTCATCCTCATGCAGCGCGAAGTCGCGGTGGAGCATCCCACGGCCTTCCTCTACGGCACCGTGCGGACCCTGTCCCTCACCGAGCGTCGTCCCATGAAAAACCAGAATCTCAGCCTGGAAGCCGTCAGTGAACCCGGCCTGGCCGGCGGAGCCGATGACCAGGTCCTGAACCAGGAAGTGCGGGAACGCATGCGGATGCTCTCGCCCACCTTCCGCGAAGCCCTCTGGCTCTTCGTGGTCGAGGGTCTCTCCATCCGCGAGATCGCGGATATCCTCGACATCCCCGAAGCCACTGTGAAGACAAGAATCCACCGGGCCAAGGCCCAGCTGAAAGATCAGCTCAATCCTTCTGGAGGCGTGCATGTCCTGGTCTGATCCCGCCCGGCGATTCGAACCTGCCGAAGATGTCCAGTTGCGGGCTGAACTCCGCGACCTCCTGGGCCTGGGTCCCATGATGGCGCCCCGGTCTGCTGAACCCACCGCGGAACTGAAGGCCCTGGCCGAGGACCTTCGCCGGGAGGCCCAGCGCCGCAGCCGGACCGAGCGGAAGCGCCCCACCTGGGGGCTCCTGGCTGCCGCCGCCCTGCCGCTGTTGGCCGCCCTGGTCGGTCTGGGCAGCTGGGGCTTCCAGCAGAAGCACCGGGCCGATGACCTGGCCGGCCAAGCCCAGAGCCAGGAACAGGAACTGTCCCGCCTCGCGGCCAGCCATGCCAGCGAACTGGCCAGGGAGCGCCAGGCAAAGGAACAAGTCCAGCATCAGCTTCAGTTGGCTTCCCGAAGGGACAATAGGAGAGGCGAACCCTTCCTGGTGATTCCGGTCGAAAAGCCCCTCAAGGTGACGGGCGACGATTATCAGCGTGTCAAGCAGAATCCCCAACATTAGTGGCACTGTTCGGCACGGTCCTGGCAATCTCAAGGGCAAGGTGTGCCCATGGCCAGCAATCCGCTGCTTCTCCTCATTCTGCTGCTTTCGGCCCTCGCCACGGTTCTCGCTGGGATGGGGGTTTTCGGCAACAGCCGGCCACCTGATCCCAGGCTGAACTCCCTGCTCAACGACATAGATGACATGAAGGGGATGCTGTCCCAGTTGCAGAAATCGGTGCTTCAGACAGAGCGCAAGCTGGAAAAGGAGATCCAGGCCTCCCGCACCGAGAGCCGCGAAGTCGTCGAGAAACTGGCCGAGGTGCTCGACAAGCGGATGAAGGAGCTGGTCTGAATTGGGCTTCCGGCCCCAGGCTTCAGGCTTCCGGTAAGAATTGGTGGCGGCCTGGGGGCCGCCCCTTTGCTTTCCTCTGGGCCGTGGATCTTTGGACGGCCGTTCAAAGCAATACGAGCATCCTTCCTGAAGCCTGAAGCCTGAAGCCTGAAGCCCTTACCCAGCCTGGCTGTGATTTGCCGGTGTCCAGCCCCGCTCGTTGAGCAGCTTCACGCCCTGGATGCGGGTGAGGCGGAAGGCCATCTCCTCCTGGTGGAGGTGGCAGAAGGCCAGCAGATGGTCCTCCTGGATGGTTCGGGGTGACACGCGTCGGAGCTGGGTTCGGTGGGCGGCCGGGGGCAGGTAGGTGAGCTCCACCATGAGGGTGTGGCCTGCGGCGTATTCGAGGATGCGCTGCACTTCCTCGGCCAGCTGGTCCTCGCCGCCCAGGTGCAGCATGGGGATGCGCCGCTGGACTTCCTGATACAGGGACGGGTCTTCGTCGTGGAGGCGCTGGATGGCCGAGCGGACCATCTGCTGCACGGGCTCCAGGTGATGGTTCATGCCCTTCTCATCGACGAAGGCCAGTGCCGCCAGGGCCCACAGGTAGAGCTTCTCGTCGGCATCCAGGCTGAGGGCGAGGAAGCGGCCGGGCTTCGGCATGAAGCCGGCCTGCTTGAGCAGGGCGTGGGCATTGCCGTTTCCGCGCACCTCCAGGACGGTATCGGAAAGGGAGCCCAGCTTCAGGGGCGCCAACTCCGGCCTCAGCTTGAGCTCGTCTGCCAGATGGGCGGTACGGGCCCTGACCAGCCTCACGCCCTGGTGGACCTCCACCTCGCCCACCCGGCGGGACAGGTCCTCGAGCAGCTGGAGCAAGGGTTGGGGCAGGGTCTGGGAATGGGTGCCGAGGCGCTGTCCCAGCTCCTCGAGCGGCACGCCGGCATCCAGGGCGCGCACCAGGGTGGCGTGACTCACCCGGAAAGTGCCCATGGCATCCAAGGATTCCACCTCCGCCAGCTGGGCGATCTGGAGCAGCCGGTGGGGATTCTGCAGCAGGGGCGTCAACAGTTCCAGCGTGGGTTGCAGGACCATGGGCTGGTCCTGCTCCAGGGGCA
>CAIQPH010000295.1 GCA_903873655.1 uncultured Holophagaceae bacterium
TGCGCATGACCTCGCGGTAGGCATCGATCAGTTTCGACCGAACGGCCATCATCATCTGGAAGCTAAGATCGGCCTTCTGGACAGCCAGCATGGCCGTGTGCATGTCTGCACTCTCCCCTGTCATCAAGTTCCGTGCCTCATTATCGGCCTGGGCCGAAGCCTGGTTCACTTCCTGGAGGGCCTGCTTGAGGAGATCACCAAAGGCCAAGCCTTCCTGGGCGCCCGCAGCACTGCTGCCCTGGCCGATGTTCGAGATTCCGGACACGGGGCTGGGCGAGGGCACTTGGGCGATGTTCTGGATGGGGTCCATGGGGGGCTCGGGGGAAAGGCCTTTCACACGATCGGTCAGGGGATGGGTGGGGGCAAGTCGAAATTCCGACAGCTAGGGTCTATTTTCGAACTTGCGCGGTCCCACCTCAGCTTGAAAACAGACCCTATTGGACGCTGAGGATGCCCAGGGCCGAAGTGGCCATGGACTTGGCAGAGCGGACCACAGCGATGTTGGCTTCGTAGGAGCGGCTGGCCTCGGTGAGGTTGACCATCTCCTCCACGGGGTTGATGTTGGGGTATTTCACGACGCCATCGGCGTCCGCATCGGGATGGCTCGGCTCATAGCGGGTCAGGAACGGCTCCTGGCTGGTCTGGATGGAGGCGACCCGGACGCCAGCGCTGGCCAGGGCACCGGCGAAGCCCATGTCCTGGGATTGGAAGACCGCATCCCGGCGCCGGTAGGGCCCACCTTCCTTGGTTCGGGTGGTCTCGCTGTTGGCGACATTGGTGGCGATCAACTGGACCCGCAACCGCTGGGCGGCCATGCCCGTGCTCGCGATATCAAAAATCTGGGAGATGCTCATCAGTGGGCTACTCCTTCCTTGATGGCGGCGTAGAGCTTCCGGAGCTCGACCTGCATGAGTGTGGAGGCGGTCTGGTAGTTGATCTGGGTCCGGGCCAGGAGCATGTTCTCCCGATCCAGGCTCACGTCGTTACCGTCGTTGCGCTCGGCACTAGGTTGCAGGGCATCCGAGGTGGGTGGGAGGGTGCCGCTGGTACTGCCCTGCAGGTGCATGGGGTTGGTAGTCACGAGGGATATGGGCGATATTTGCCCAGAGAGTGCCGACTTCATGGCCTTCTCGAAGCTGAAGTCGCGAGTCCTGTAACCAGGGGTATCCAGGTTCGCCAAGTTGGAGGCGATCAGGGTCTGGCGCTTGGAGGCAAGGGACATGCTGAGATCCATGGCCTGGATCATCTGGTTGCCGCTGGTGAGATCGAACACGGGACACCCTGCAGAATGGGCCAAGTGGACTGGCCTCCTGGGAGGGGATGCAGGGCCCGTGCCGATGGGACGAGGGGGCCATTCTTCCTGAGGCCTGCCCTCTCCCCTTGCCTCGGGGTTGGGTGGACTTGCTACACTGGCCGCTCACCCCGAGGACCCCATGATTCTCAACACACGCAAGCACAACGACGTACTGATCCTCTGCCCTGAAGGCAAGATCACCCTGGGTGATGGTGACCAGGAGCTGGGCGAAGCGGTGCGGACCTCTTTGGCCAATGGCGAGCGAAAGATCGTGATCAATTTCAGCAAGGTGAGCTATCTCGATTCTTCCGGCGTGGGCGAGCTGGTCGGCTGCTACACGTCCATCAAGGGGAAGGGCGGGGAACTGCGCATCTGCGGGATGAGCGGCAAGATCTTCAGCCTCATCAAGATGACCAGCCTTCACTCGGTCTTCGAAGTGAAGGACACCGAGGCTGAGGCCCTCGCGGGCTTCTAGGCCCTTATCCAAGCCATGGACGGGTCCGCGCTGAGGCGCCTCTGCGCCGTCCTGGGCATCGGCCTCCTGGCGCTAGGGACGCTTCACGCCCAGGGGGCAGATCCGGTGCACATTCTGACCGCGGTCCGGATCGAAGGCGGAGATGAGGATGACCGCCGGTTCGCTTCGGCAGCGTTTGGATTGAAGCAGGGCCAAACGGTGGATGAGAGTGGATTCCAGCAGGCGCTGGCAGCCGTGAGGCTGGTGGATCGGTACCGCTCGGTAGAAGGGATGCTCGCTGCGGATGGGTCAGTCATCCTGAGATTGGATCCGCTGCCGACCCTGGCCTCCTGGAAGTGGGAAGGCGATGCAGTCCCAAAGTCCGTGCGCAAGACCATCCTGCCCGAACTTCGAAAAGGCCAGCGCCTTGGGTCCCAACTCCTGATCAGGCTGGCGGGATTGGCGGAACAGCGGCTGAGAGAGGCTGGTTATCCTGAAGCCCGGATCACCTTGACTTCCGAGCAAGCGGGCCAGCTTCTCCGGCTGGGACTATCGCTGGGTGCGCCTGCCTTGATTCGTGCAGTTCAGCTGGTGGGAGACCCATCCCCCTACACGCGGGAGACCCTGCTGAAGGTTGCGGGGCTCCGGCCTGGAACCTCATTCTGGACACCGACCGTGGTGCGGGATGCCCAGCGTCGGCTGCGCCAGAGGCTGGTGAAGGATCACCGCCTGGAAGGGTCTATCAAGTTGGAGCCGGCGATAGAGCCTGGCGTGATGCGGTTGGAAGTCCGCCCGGGACCCAAGGTGACTCTTCGTGGCAGAGGCCTGAACGTGCTCGCTCCCCTGTGGGGTCAGCCGCGGCTGGCGGAGTTCGTTCCCCTGGCGAGGGCGGAGCGCTATTCCCCGAGCATCCTCGACGAGGGGGCTGGCCGCATCACGACCTATTTCCACAACCAGGGCTATCCGGAAGTGAAAGTCCGATATGAGCGCACGGTGACCGAAGGGACGGCGGAACGTCCAGAAGCCGTGACCATTAGCTACCTCGTTGAATACGGTCCTCGCCGCACGCTCGGGAAGGTCCTATTCGAAGGCAACCGCGAACTGCCTGAGGAGGAACTCCGCCAGGTTGTCGCTCTTCCCAGACGCTTCCTGTTCCTTTTGCCGCTTGCCAAGACCGAGACGGTAAAGGCCCTGGAGGACCGGGTGACCGCCTACTACCTGCAGCGGGGATTTCCTGAGGTGCAGGTGCGCCGCCGCGTGGACACTGCCCTGGAGGGCTCGGTCGACGTGCGGTTGCTCATTCGGGAGGGGCAGCGCCGGTTCCTCAACGCGCTGGTCCTGGATCTTCCAGCAGGGGCTGGGCTTCCGAAAGAGGCTCTATCCAAGAGCCTTCTGCTGGCGCTTTCCGACCGGCCCGTTCCGGTCGCTGGCACCTTGCGGTACCGGTCGGATCGTCGACACCTCCTGGGGGTCGAAGGAACCCTGGAGGCGTCTCCCCAGGGATTCAGGCTCAGCTTCATGCCAGACCTGCCTCTCGTCCGGAACGACCTCGCCCTGGTGGTGTCCAATATGCGCCAGCGACTCTCTTCTTTGGGAGTCGCGAACCCGGAGGTGAAGCTCTCCTTCGAGGACGATGGGACCAAGCCCATCGTGCGGATCCAGGTGCTGTCCCAGCCGCTCGATCACATTCGTCGTCTGGTGGTCCAGGGCAGCGACCGCACGCGTGCTGAGGCCGTCCTGCGAGAGATGAACTTCCCTCAAGGGGCTCCGGTGGACACCAGGAAACTCGATGATGACCAGATGCACCTTGGTAGCCTGGGTGCCTTCCAGCGCGTGGACCTGCTCACGGTGAAGGAACTCCCTGGGCAGGCTGGAGAGTCTTGGCAGCGTGGCGACCTGGCCCTGCGCCTCGAGGAACGGAGCCCCTGGGTGTTCTCTGAAGGCTTCGGCTATGACAACACCCAGGGCTACCACTTTGACCTGAATGCACAACAGCTGAACGTCGGTGGCATGGGCCGGGTGCTGGACTACGGGATCCGCGCCGGCGACCAGACCCTCAACAGCCCTTCCCTCCGCCGGGCTTTCCCCACCGGGGCCATCAGCCGTTCCGTGGACAGCTACAGCATCGGCTATACCGATCCTTGGTTTCTGCCGGGCGGCCTGGATCCCTGGTTGGCTTCCCGGACGCGCTTCCACATGGAAGCCGCCTATATCGAAGAGGAGCAGGCGGCGTTCTTCGCGCACCGCCGGCGCTTCATCCCGAGCCTGGAATGGAAGCTCGGGCCGAGGGAGACCGTCCAGTTCGGCTACCGGTTTGAGCGCGTGGAAGTGGCTCTCAACACGAGCAGCAATCCTTCGGGACAGTACGCCCCGAACGATCTCGAGCTCATCGCCAGGACGCCAGCCCGCAGCATCATCTCGGCGCCCTACCTGCAGGTGACCGTGGACCGGCGCGACCGGCCCTACGATCCCACGCAGGGGACCTATTTCATGGGACGCCTGGAACTGGCGAACCAGTTCTTCGGGACCTCCGCCAACAGCAGCTTCGTGAAGTTGGACCTTCGCCAGCAGTGGAATTGGCCGGTGGGCTTCCGGGCAGAATATGGGGTGGTGATGGCTGGCCTTCGGCTCGGATTGGCGCGCCCGACGGCCCATTCCGCTGAAGATCTGCCCCTCTCGGAACGATTCTTCGGCGGCGGGGCCTTCTCAGTGCGCGGTGTGGAACCGGACATGCTGGGAGCGCTGGGCGTGGTGAACTCCCTGGACGGAAGCACCACCCAGGTCATCCCCCTGGGCGGCCAGGGCCTGGCCGTGATCAACCTGGAATACCGTTTCCCGCTGTTTGGATGGCAGAGCGTCTGGGGCGAATTCTTCGTCGACACCGGTCAGATCTACCGGAGCCTCAGTTCCGGCAGGGACCCCATCACGAATGCCCCGCCCTTTCCGTCCTTCCGGACCACGCCAGGGTTGGGGCTCATCTTCAAACTCGGCTTCCCCCTCAAAGTCGAGTACGCAGCCGACTGGAAGCGCATCATGGGCCAGCCCCGGACCTCGGATGAGCAGTACACCCAGTTGAAGAGCCTGCTCATCTCGGCCGGATTCCAGTTCTGAAGAGCGGACCCTCGTTCTCAATTGATCCTGGCCGTGGAGAGGAGCCTGCTCGCGCGGGACTCCATCATGTGACCTAACGATCCTATGGTTTTTCCTTGAATCTCCGGCTTGTTTTACGCCGGGTAGAACCCATATTTTCGTTCCTCACCCCTGGGGTGGAACATGACCCTGGAAGATACGATCCTGGAACTCACTTCCCAGACAGCAAGTGGCGGAGAATTCAAGATTGGGGAGGCCTCTGTCCGTGTCTGGTTTTGTTCCGACATTTGGGAATGGGAGTACCTGGGCGAGACCTTCTGGGATTTGCAGGATCTTGCTGACGCCCTCGTTCAAGGGAGCCCTGTGACCCTTCCGAGGGCCCACTCCCAGTCCAGGGGTACGAAGAACAGAGGGAGGTTGTTTAAGCGGGGAGCGCCAGGGGTGGTCGCTTCGCAGGATTGGCCCAGGTCAGCTTGGGAGATCATTCCAGATCGACGTTCCAAAAGACGGAGTCCGGTCCGGCCTCAATCCAGGAAGTCCCTGTGTTCACGGGTAGCCAGGGGCGGTCTAGTCTGGTCCCCCTGCGGCCCACCGTGTCCTGGCGTGACTCCATGCAAGTCCCACACTGCTTTCACTTCATCCGACATCAAGTCTTTGGTGTGTCTCTGCCGTCCCAGCCTGACGCCCCGCACCTCCGGCCCTGTAAGCAGGAATTCAGAGATCTGATTGGTTTGAATCCAGGAGGATGCATGCATGCCATGGTCTTCAAGCACCGGGAGGAATTTGGGAAGATTGAAGTGAAGGACCGGTTCGATTTCGAGGACAGGTTCCTGCACGCTCTTTTCCACCCCCGTCGTTCCAGGACATACCTGGAGCACCACCCAAGCCAGCGTGGGGTTCATGTCTTCATGGATCCAGTGAGCCATGATTTCAAGGCGAACCCTTATCTGGAGTTCGAAAAGCATTTCCTGAACGAGACCCACTTCCACGTGATGCAGGAGGGCCAACCCACGGGATTCACGGTCATTTTCCGCTAACCAGGCTACAGCCAATTCTGGAGGCCGCCATGGAAGACAAGACCCTTACCCGCGAGGAAATCGCCCTCTCGCTGCTAGGTGGTATCATCAGCACCCTCTCCACGGAACTGGGGCGTGGTGCTCTATCCCATCTGGGCACAGAGAAAGACCGCCTGGAGGCCTGTCTCCTGGCCTTCCAACTTGCGGATGATTTCATCCAGGTACGCAATAAAGCCTATTCGACCAGCCGTGGGTGAGGGGCCGGCTTGGGTGATCCGCCAATGCCCAGTTTTCGGGATACCTCCACAAGGAGTGCGCCATGATGAAATTCCTTGCAGCAGTGATGGCCATGATATGCCTCGGTAGCCGCGGTCTGATGGCGGCCGATGATCCAAGGACACTTCCGCCGGAGATGTACGAAGTCATGACTGGTGGCCAGAACCTCGAAAAACTATTCGTCGATCCCGCCTACGACAGGGCGAAGGGGTTCAAACTTGGGGCCGTTGATTACAGGGCTGAAACAAAAATCAGCGCCGCTCTTGAAGGTCTGAACAAATCAATCGCGATGCTCACCAGAAGCGATTCCCCCTTTACTCTGAATCTGGCCATCACGAAGGTCACAACCGGGGTCAAGCTCCTCCGTATTCACAGGAGAGGGAGGCTGACCATCGAAGGGAAAATTGTCGACACCAATGGCAGGATTATCGTCGCGTTCACAACCAAAGAGCCCGCCGGTAAAGTCGGTGCCGAGGTGGACAACTTCCAGTTCGCCTGTGACGCCATCGCCACAGCCATCTCGAAGGATCTCCTCTAACCTCATCTGCCCACGCCTTCCCCCACCTGGACTTCGGAGTTGGTCTCGACCAAGCGTCCGGCTGGGCACGGGGCTGATCTCCTCCAGCCCTCCGCTGGAGGGCCTCCGTCGGGCCCACCATCCGACCGAAGCGGAGCGAAGGGAGGATAGGACCGCATCGCCAATGGCGATGGCGGCCCCGCAGGGGTGAGGGCTGGAGGCCCGAATCAGCCTGCCCGCCGGACTTTCTCGGCGGTCCGAGGCCGCCCGATTGGATGTACAAAAAAGGCCGCAACGCGGCCTTTGGCTGGTTGGCGCGGGCGGTCTCGAACCGCCGACCCCTACCGTGTCAAGGTAGTGCTCTACCGCTGAGCTACGCGCCAATGCGAGGCTCCATTCTAGCGGAATGGAGGCGCCTGTCGAGTCTCAGGGCAGAGGTGAGGCGGTCAGGAATTCCAGAGCCAGAGCAACAGGGCGGCCAGGGTGCCTGCCACCAGGACCAGCCAGTCGCCCGCATAGGGATGCTCCATGGCGAACCAGCGGATGGGAGTGTGGGAATGGGTGTGGGGATGGAAATGAAGATGGGCAGCCATGGCAACCTCCCTTCCTGGGGACACGAGTCCATGTCAAGGATGGGTCGGCGGATCGGGTGGCGCCCGAAAAATGTAGGCTCAATGAGATAGTGCCGGCCAGAACAGCCAAGCAAACAGAGCCCCAGCAAGAATTAGAAACCAGTCGAGTATGGCCCAATGACCAGGGTCATGACGATGGAGCAGATGGGCAGTCATGGCAGCCTCCTAAATCCGAGCGCCGCTTGCTGCTCAAATAATGGGGCGGTCAGGCCTATCTGCCGTGAATTCTCTGGAAATTTTCTGGAGCTATTCCACCGTTACGGACTTCGCCAGGTTTCTGGGCTGGTCCACGTCACAGCCCCGCAGCACGGCGATGTGATAGGCCAGCAGCTGCAAGGGAACTGCGTAGACGATGGGGGCGAGCCAGGGATGGACTGCGGGCAGTTCCAGCACGTCTTCGGCGATGCCGGAGAGCCCGGTGTCGCCTTCGGTGACCAGGGCCAGGATGCGCCCGTCGCGGGCGGCGGCCTCCTGGAGGTTGCTGAGGGTCTTGTCCCGGTGGGCATCCCTGGGCATAAGGGCCACGACTGGCAGGGTCTTGTCGATGAGGGCGATGGGGCCGTGCTTCATCTCGCCTGCCGGGTAGCCCTCGGCGTGGATGTAGGAGATCTCCTTCAGCTTCAGGGCGCCTTCCAGGGCGATTGGGTAGCAGGGGCCACGGCCCAGGTAGAGGAAATCCGTGGCGTCCTTCCAGCGGTGGGCCCACTGGATGATCTTCGGCTCCAGGGAATTCAGCCGTTCCAGATGGGCGGGAAGTTCCCGCAGGCCCTGCAGCAGTTCTGCCTTGAGCAGGGGGTCCACGGAGCCCTTGGCCTCGCCGAGCTTCAGGGCCAGGAGGGTGAGCACGGCGAGCTGGGTGGTGAAGGCCTTGGTGGAGGCGACACCGATCTCGGGTCCGGCGTGGGTGAGGATCGTGGCTTCGCACTGCCGGGTGGCGGTGGAGCCCATGACGTTGCAGATGGCCAGGGTCCGTGCGCCTCGGGCGGAGGCTTCTTTCAGGGCCGCCAGGGTGTCGGCGGTCTCGCCGCTCTGCGTGATCCCGATGATGAGCGTGCCGGGCTGGATGACGGGCTCGCGGTAGCGGTATTCACTGGCGTAGTCCACCTCCACGGCCACGCGGCTCAGCTGCTCGATGAGGAACTTGCCCACGAGCCCCGCATGCCAACTCGTGCCGCAGGCCACGATGTGGATGCGGGTCAACCCGGCGAGATCCGGACCCGTGAAGGGAAGGTCAAGGGGGATTGGTTCGCCGTCCAGGGGTAGGCGGTTGAGCAGAGTGTTGGACAGCGCCTGCGGCTGCTCGAAGATCTCCTTCTGCATGAAGTGCTTGTAGCCGCCCTTTTCCGCCGCCACGGGGTCATAGGGGATCGTGAGGACGGGACGGTCGACCTTAGTGCCATCCAGGCGATAGATGCGTGCGCCACTCCGGGTGAGTTCCGCCAGGTCGCCATCCTCCAGGAAGATTACGCGGCGGGTGTGGGGCAGGAGGGGCACCACGTCCGAGGCGAGGAAGGTCTCGCCATCGCCCAGTCCCAGCACCATGGGCGGCCCGCTGCGGGCGGCCAGGATTCGATCAGGATCCGCGGCGTGCAGGCAGGCCAGGGCGTAGATCCCATCCATGCGGCCGATGGCCTCACGGAAGGCCTCGGGGAAGGTCCGCCCCCGCTTCATCAGGTGGGACACCATCACCGGGAAGCATTCGGTATCAGTCTGGGAGCGGAAAGTTTCCCCGGCCGCGGTCAGTTCCGCACGCAGCTCCAGGAAATTCTCGAAGATGCCGTTGTGGACGGCCACCACCTGCCCATCCGCGCTGCAGTGGGGATGGGCATTCTCTTCGGTGGGACGGCCATGGGTGGCCCAGCGGGTGTGGCCGATGCCGAGAGGGGTTGGATCGGATAGGTCCACGCGGGCCGCAAGGTTGGCCAGCTTGCCCGAGGCCCGGATGATCTTGAACTCGCCGGAGCCTGAGGCCAGGGCCACGCCCGCGCTGTCGTAGCCGCGATACTCCAGGCTCCGCAGCCCGTTCACCAGGATGCCAGCCGCACCCTGCTCTCCGATGTATCCGACGATTCCACACATGGTTCGCTCCCGGCCACAGGTCCCAACTTAGCGCGAACGGCGAGGGGAACCAATGTGGTGGGGTTCACCCGCACTGCGGCGATGCGGTGGCCACAGACTGTGGCAGTTCAGCTCCGCCCCAGCGTGAAGGCCCGCCGCAGCTGCTTCTTGAGGCGGCTGGTGACGAAGGGACCCAGGCGCCCCTTCTCCTTCAGTATCCGGACGAAGAGGTCCCGCTTTTTTGCCGGGGGTATGGACCGGTTGTTCGCGGGGACCAGTCGCAGGGCGCCCTTCTCGCAGGCGGAGATGCAGGCGCCGCAGCCCAGGCAGACCGGTGCCTTCACGGCGGCGAAGCGGTCCTGGGGGGTGGCGAAGGTGGGACCCTTAGCCAGGCCGATGGCCTTCACATTGCAGGCGGTGAAGCAGGTGCCACAGTAGTCGCAACGCTCCGGATCGATGACCGCCGTGAAGCCGGTCTTGGCGATGCCATCGGTGAAGCCCAGCTGGACCCCGGCCATGAGTTCGCAGCAGCAGCGGCAGCAGTTGCAGATGAAGGAGGGCTTCTCCCGGATGTTGTCGGTGACATGGGTGAGGTGCAGGTCCCTGGCCCGGTCGATGACCGCCAGCAGTTCGGCTTCGGTTTTCAGCTCCGCGAAGCCCCGGCGGGACAGGAACTTGGCCGCGCTGCCCAGGGAGATGCAGATGCCCTCCATGGGGGCGCCCTTGGCGCAGGTCTTGCCCTCGTGTTCCTTCTTGTGGCGGCAGTAGCACAGGCCCACGGCGCCGAAGCCCGCCTCGTGGATGATCTCCCGCGCCCGCTCGTAGCTGGCGATCTCCGAGGTCACCGGAATGTGCTCCTCGTAGGCCAGGGTGCGCGTGAGCTGGGTCTTGCTGCCGAAGAATTCCTGCGCCTGACTCTCTTCGAGGTATTCGCGCATGAGTCTGGCCAGCCGTTCCACGGGCAGATCCGCGCGGTGCTTCATGAAGGTGAACTCGAAGAAGCCGATGAGGCCCGGCATCAGCAGGTAGTACGTGGTTCCGGCGTAGGGCATGTCCATCACGAGGCCCTTGTCGGCCATGGTTTCCAGGATCGGGAGCAACGCTTCCGCCGTCAGGCCCGTGGCCCGCACGAGTTCTGCCAGGGTGGCCTCTTCCAGGGGGAACTGCGAGGCCACGAAGACTTCCTGCTCATCGAAGAGCAGGCCCAGGATTTCGCGCAGCTTGTCACTGTCCACGAGCCCGATGGGGTACTTGTTCAGCCGGTCGATGAGCGGAACGAGGCTGTCTTTGCTGCCGAGGTGATGTCCCATCCACGGAGTCTAGAATCCTCGGCCCATGACCGGGGACACTAACCTAGGGTTAGTCCGGAAACATGAGGAAGGTGACAAAGCGAAGCCCGGCTTGGCCGGGCTGAGCGCGGGGGTCCCGGGGGTGTTCGCGAAGCGAGGAACCCCCGGAGAACATTAGGCCAGGCTGCGGATCCTTGCGGCGCGGGTGTCGATCTCGGTGATTCGGAAGGCGAAGTTGCCATCCACTACCACGACCTCGCCCTTGGCGATGAGCTTCCCATTGACCAGCAGTTCCACGGGCGAATCGGCGCTGCGGTTCAGTTCGAGGATGGAGCCGGGCGTGAGTTTCAGCAACTCGCCCATCTGCATCTCCGTCTGCCCCATCCGCACGACCACGGGGAGCTGGATATCCAGGAGCAGGTCCAGGTTGCCGGAATCGGTCATGGGGCCGGTGGCCACAGGCGCCTGGCGCGCGGGTGCCGCCAGGGTGGCCGCGACGGAGGCGGGAGCAGGTTCCGGGGGCGGCGCGGGAGTCTCGCCCAGGCCCAGCTTCCGCTTGAGCTGCTGAAGGAGGAGGTCCGGGAACAGGAGATGGACGGTCGTGCTCAGGGAGTCCTGCGTGGTGGGCAGCGCGATGACCTGGATGGTGCCCGGCCCCAGCTGCTCTGTATAGGCCGCGGCCTCCGGCGCCAGGGCCTGGATCTCGACATTGGCGATGGCGAAGGTCTCACCTGCCAGATCCGACAGAGTCTGGTTGGCGCTCCCCATGACCTGATTGAACGTTTCCGCCAGGGCGTCCTTCGAATCCCCCACCAACTCCTCGGCAGGCGCCCCTTCGCCGCCCAGCATGAGGTCCACCAGCATCGTGCCTTCCTTGAGGGGAAGGGTGAACAAGAGGGTGCCGTTCAGTCCTTTCTGGTAGTTGGCCTTGACGAGGATCCCCGTGCCTTCGTGCAGCGCGGCGATGGCCGCTGCCTCCATCATTTCCCCGGGCACCGACTTCATCTGGAACTCGCGCCCCGTGAGCATGGAAAACACGGAAGCCATGCTTTCGGCGAAGGCACCACCGACCTTCTGGAAGAGCTCAGTGTCTCGGGCTTCCATCGTTCACCCCTCCGACCGGCTACCGGTCACTTGGAACACGCGTTTACCGTTGGGATCCAGGGCCACCAGACCCAGGTAGCGCGGGATGCTGTCCACGCAGAGATCCAGTTCCGCATCGAACCGCTTGGTCAGCGGGATCAGGTCCCCAGCCTTCAGTTGCAGCACCTCCTCCAGGCTGAGGCTCGTGCCGTGGATCTCGGCGGTGGCCTCCATGCCGCAGCGCTTCAGGCTGGCCAGGAGCAGGCGGGCCTCCTCGAAGGAGGAGGATTTCTTGTAGCCCGTGAACATTTCCTGGTCGAACTTGGTGGAGATGGGCTCGAGGATGATGCTCGGGATGGCCAGGTTGATCATTCCCGCCACGGGGCCCATCTTGACCTCGAAGACCACGAGCAACACCACCTCGTTGGGGGCCACGATCTGGATGAGCTGGGGGCTGGTCTCCCGGGCCGAGACGCGGAAATCCAGATCCACGATGCCCCGCCAGGCTTCACGGAGGTCTTCCAGCACCAGCTTCAGGACACCGTCGAAAATGCTCTGCTCGATGTCCGTCATGGTGCGCAGCTGCTTCAGGGGCTCGCCGGGACCGCCCAGCATCTTGTCGATGATGGGGAACACCAGGGTCGGGTTCACCTCCAGGGCCAACGCGCCTTCCAGCGGCTTGATGGAAATGGCGTTGAAACAGGTCGGATCAGGCACCGAGAGCAGGAATTCCTGGTAGCTGAGCTGTTCGACGCTTACCAGGTTCACTTCCGTGATGGTGCGGAGATAGGCGCTGAGGGAACTGGAGAAGTTCCGGGCGAAGCGGTCGTGCATGAAATGGAGCGACCGCATCTGCTCACGGCTCACGCGATCGGGGCGGCGGAAATTGTAGAGGGAGACCTTTCGCTGGACCTGGGCTTTTTTTGCCTGGACGGGCGCCGCGCCCCGCTCAGCCCCACCTCCGCCCGAAGCCTTTCCAACCGGTTTGGTATGGGACTTAAGTAGTGCGTCTACTTCCTCTTGGCTCAGAATCTTGGCCATGGATTACCCTTCGATGTGCTTTTCCAGGAGCTTGCCCCGGAGCCGCAGCATGGCCTTGGTATGCAATTGGGATACCCGGGACTCGGTGATGTTCAGGAGCGTTCCGATCTCCTTCATGGTCAGTTCATCGAAGTAATAGAGCTGGACCACGAATTTCTCCTTCTTGGGCAGGAGTTCCATGGCATCCCGGAGGATCTCCTTGATCTCGGAAGCCTGGAAGGTCTGGCTGGGATCCTCCGCATCTGGGTCCGGGACGAAGCTGATGAGGCTCTCGCCCTCGCCGTCCTCGCCGACCTCCACGAAAGTGCCCAGGGTGACGCCCTTCAGGTCGTCGAGGTTCCGGTGCAGTTCTTCGAGGGGGATCCCCAGGTGGAGGGCCACTTCCTCATCCGTGGCAGCACGCCCCATCTGCTGCTCGAGCAAGTGGTAGGCGCCTTCGATGTCCTTCTTCTTCCGGCGGAGGCTGCGGGGCACCCAATCCAGGTCCCTCAGGCCGTCGAGGATGGCGCCCTTGACGCGTAATTCTGCATAAGTCTTGAATTTGATGTTCCGCGCCGGCTCGAACTTCTCGATGGCGTCCATGAGGCCGAGGATGCCGCTGTTGATGAGGTCATCCAGTTCCACGTGCGAAGGCAGGCGCGAGGCGATGCGGTGGGCCACGAACTTCACCAGTGGCACGTAGTCCTTGATGATTTGTTCCCGGTTGTTGCGATCGAAGGGCTCCGGTGGCTCGGTGGTTTCGGGATCGGGGGCTGGCGCAGGCGAGACCGGGGGAACCGAGGTGGGAAACGACTTCCCGTAGGCTTTGGCCGCGGCGAGGGCCGCCCAGGGACGGAGGGCAGCCGGTGCCGACTGGATGGCCCGGAGGGCCTCGCCGCTGAGGGGCAGGCCTGGGTCGGCGGGCTGGTCCGGGGTCGGGGGCATTCTGGTCCTAGTTGGAGTCGTCGGAAGCGAGCTGTCTCCAGAATGACGCAAAGCCATCGGGCTGCAAGGACACCTGCCCCAGCAATTGGCGGGCGAGCGCCTGGAAGGCCTGGGAGGCCGGGCAGTGGGGGAAGAGCTCCACCACGCCCCGCTGCTGCCGCACGGCCTGGAGCAGGTGGGGATCGTTCGGGATCATGCCAAGCACCCGGAGCTGCTTGCCCAGGAAGCGCGCCGTCACCGCCTGCAGCTGGTCTACCGTTTCCTGGGCCTCATCTGCGCTCTGTCCGTTGTTCACCAGCAGCCAGAGAAGCTTGTTGGCATCGCGCAGATGCAGGACCTTCACCATGGCGTAGGCGTCCACCAGGCTAGTGGGTTCGGGTGTGGCGACGAGGATGACTTCCTGGGCCGCCATCAGGAGTTTCAGGACCGAATCGTGGATGCCGGCTGCGGTGTCGATGAGCAGCCAGTCCGCCGTTTCCGCCACCCGCTGGAGCCCCTGCACCAGGCGCAGTTCGCTCATAGTGTCGAGGCGGGTCAATTCCTGGATGCCACTGCTGGCAGGGATGATGCGGATGCCCTTGGGCCCTTCCAGCAGGATCTCCTCGATCACCTTTTCGCCCCGGAGGACATGCTCCAGGGTGTACTTCGGCGACAGACCCAGGAGGATGTCGAGGTTCGCCAGGCCGAAATCCGCGTCCATCACCACCACGCGCTGACCCTGCTCGGCCAGGGCGATGGCCAGTCCCGCCACGACGTTCGTCTTGCCGACCCCGCCCTTGCCGGAGGTGATGGCGATCACCCGGGCGGCGAAGAGGGGCGATTCGAGGGGCTGCCCCTTGGCTAGGGTGCGCAGCCGGGATGCCTGATCAATGCTCATTCGGCCTCCTTCGCGGGGGCGGGGAGGATCAGGTCGGCCACCCGCCGGCTGGTGGCCAGTTCCAGAGCCTCGGGCACTTCCTGGCCGGTGCCCAGGTAACTGAGGGGCCGCTTGACGCGGGCCAGAGTGCTGAGGATGGGACCAAAGGTGGAAGTCTCGTCGAGCTTGGTGAAGAGCAGCCGGGTCGGGCGCAGCGGCTCGTAGCGCAGGGCGATCTCGGTCAGATCCCGGGGCTTGGTGGTGGCGGACAGCACCAGGTGGGTCTCGACCTCCGGCAGCTCGTCCAGCAGAGCCCGCAGCTGATTGAGGGTTTCCGTGTCCTTTGGGCTGTGGCCGGGGGTGTCGATGAGCACCAGGGCGCGGTCCTGGTAGAAGCGGAGGGCGCTCCGGAGATCCTCCACCGTGAGGGCCACGTGCATGGGCACCTGGAGGATCTGGGCGTACTGCTGGAGCTGGTCCACGGCGGCCATCCGGTAGGTGTCCAGCGTGAGCAGCGCCACCTTCTGCTTCAGGTGCAGCTGGGCGTAGGCCGCCAGCTTGGCCACGGTGGTGGTCTTGCCCACGCCGGTGGGGCCCACCAGAGCGGCCACACGCATCTTGCCGGGATCCAGCTGGATGGGTGGCGCCACGGGGATGAAGTCCGCGATAACGCGGCGCAGGAAGAGCCTTGCCCGTTCGGGGTCCACGGCCCCGAGGGCGCCGTCGCCTTCCTGGTCGGTCAGGGCGCGCTGGGCGTATTCACACAGGCGCAGGGCGATGATGGGTTCCACATCGTTGGCGACGAGGTCGCCGTAGAGTTCCAGCAGACTGGGCGGCAGGTGGAGCTGTGCGGGCGGCATGCCCTGGCGCTGGATGCGGCTGAGCAGCGACTTCATCTGGTCTAGCTCTTTGAGGATCGAGGCGTTGCGCTGGTCGTTATCCTTGAGCGCAGCCACGGCACCTTTGATCTCAAGCAGTTCCCGGCGAAGAGGCTGGAGGTCCATGGCGGGCGCCGGGGGTGGTGCCGATTCGTGAGAATGGCGCTGGGCCACCGGCGATTCCATTCCTGTGCGAAGGCCGTAGATGAGCGAAGGCGCTCCGGTGGCCACCGGCGGAATCCCCGCCTGCGCTTCATCCACGGCTGCCGTCACCTCGATGATGGCCTCCTCGCCCATCCCCAGAGCCGTGGGCCGCCGCCGGGTTCGGGTGGACAGGATGAAGGCCTCCTCGCCCATGTCCTTCTTCACGACGTCCAAGGCGTCCTGCATGGATCCGGCTTCGAAAGTCTTCACGCGCATGGCTCACCCTCAGAGTGTGTTTTGGGCATCAGGACACGGTTCCAAGGTTGACGACGCGGACATCCATGGGGACCTCGCTGTGACTCAATACCACCAGTTGGGGGAGGGCGCGCTCGAGCAGGCGGCGGAGATGGGGGCGCACCAATGGGTTCGTGAGGAGCACTGGCTGGGCACCCGGCAGCACCTTGGCGATGCCGTTGGCGATGCGATTGAGCAGTTCCTGGGTGCGGCCAGGCTCCAGGGCCAGGAAGCTGCCCCGGTCCGTCTGCTCAATGCCACCCTGGAGGGTCTGCTCCAGGGCTGGGTCGAGCACCAGTACCCCCAGTTCACCGTTGGGAGACAGATGGGGGCTGGTCAGTACGCGGCCCATGGCCTGGCGGACGTATTCCGTGATGAAGCTGATGTCCTTGGCCATGCCGGCGGCGTCGGCCGTGGCCTCGAGGATGCGGCCCAGATCTCGGATCGGAACCCGTTCGCGCAGGAGGTTGTGCAACACCTTCTGGAGGGTGGTGACGCTGATGACATTGGGGATGAGGTCGTCGACCAGCTTGGGGGTGGCTTCCTTGAGCGTATCCAGCAGGTGCTGGACCTCGGGGCGGCCGAGTAGCTCGGGCGCGTGCTGCTTGATGAGTTCAGACAGGTGGGTGGTCAGCACGGTCGCCGGCTCCACCACCGTGTAACCCAGCATCTGGGCCCGGTCCCGCTGGGCATCGGGGATCCAGTAGGCGGGCAGGCCAAAGGCCGGCTCGCTGGTGGGAGTGCCCGAGAGCTCTTCCGTGGCGGTGCCTGGATTCATGGCCAGGAACTGGGTGGGCTGGAGCTCGGCGCGGGCGATCTCCTCGCCCCGGAGCAGGATGCGGTAGGCGTGCGGAGGGAGTTGCAGGTTGTCGCGGATGCGCACTGGAGGCACCACGATGCCCAGCTCCTGGGCCATCTGGCGGCGGACGGCCTTGATGCGCTCCAGCACCGTGCCGCCCTGGTTCACGTCCAGCAGGGGGATGAGGCTGTAGCCCACTTCCAGCCCCAGGGGATCCACCTTGAGCAGGCCCTCCACCTTGTCTGGGGCCTCTGCAACGGCGCCCTTGGCTTTCTCGGCAGCAGCCAGGTCTGCGGCGGCGTCCGCGGTCGCCTTGGGTAGTTTCCAGGCCGCATAGGCCATGACGCCGAAAATGGCCGCCATCACCCAGAAGGGAAAGAGGGGCAGGCCAGGTACGGCACCGAAGAAGAAGAGGGTGGCGGCGGCGATGGTCAGGGGGCGGTGGTCGGCGCCCAGCTGCCCCAGCACCTCGCTACCCAGTCCGGTGGAATCGCTGCTGCTGCGGGTGGTGAGGATGGCGCCGCCCACGCTGATCAGCAGGCTGGGGATCACCGTCACCAGGCCATCGCCCACGGTGAGCAGCGTGTAGGTCTCGAGGGCCTGCATGATCGGCAGGTTGTAGCGCACCACGCCCAGGATGATGCCCGCCACGATGTTGACGGCCAGGATGATCAGGGAGGCCACGGCGTCCCGCTGGGTGAATTTCACGGCGCCATCCATGGCCCCGTAGAAGCCGGCCTCTTCCTGGAGGTCCTTGCGGCGTCTCCGGGCCTCGTGTTCATCGATGTAGCCCGCGTTCAGGTCGGCATCGATGGCCATCTGCTTGCCCGGCAGGGCGTCCAGGGTGAAGCGGGCGGTCACCTCGGCGATGCGGCCGGCGCCGTGGTTGATAACCAGGAACTGGATGGCCAAAAGGATCAGGAAGACCACTAGGCCGATGACATAGCTGCCGCCCACCACGAACTGGCCGAACGCCTTCACCATATGGCCGGCGGCATCGGAGCCCTGATCCCCGGCGAAGAGCAGGATCCGGCGGGTGGTGGCCACGTTGATGGCCAGACGGAAAAGCGTCACTATCAGCAGGACGGATGGGTAGGAACTGAACTCCTTGGGGCGGTGCACATACATGCCCACCATCAGGATCACCAGGCTCAGGGTGATGTTCAGGGTGATGAGCAGATCCAGCGCGAAGGCCGGCAGGGGCAGCACCATCACCACCATGACGATCATCACGAACACGGGCGCAGCCAGGTCCGACCGCCTGGCCAGGCGACCCATCAACGGAAGCAGACGGTCCAGGAAGGTCAACATACCGACACCCACCGGGTGCGGGGCGAGGGGCATGCCAAACAGGCTATGGCTGTGGGAAGGGGTCAGCGACCCCCTATAGCCAAAAGCCCACAGCCTACGGCCTGATCTTCAGCCCATCCCACCGCTCGGGTGGATGGAATTTACAGCGCCAGCCTGCCCAGCTCACTCGCTGAAAGGTGATCTCACCAGGCCAGGGCACCCGGTCCAGCCAGGTGCGTAGGGCCCGTTGGAGGCGCAGGCGCTGCTCGGGCTCCAGGGCCGTGTCAGCGCCGACCCAGGCCCCAGGCCGGCGGGCCTTGACTTCCAACAGGCGCAGGTCCGGACCCCGGCTGAGGAGGAGATCCAATTCCCAGCGGCCGAGTCTCTGGCGCCAGGCCACCAGGTCCCAACCCCGGGCCCAGAGCAGCCAGAGGGTCAGGCGCTCGGCCCGCAGGCCCAGGCGGCGGGCCGCCTCGCCGCGCCGGGATGTCACTCGTCCCGCCTCGGTAGCAGGAGGCTGCGCTGGACCCGTTCAAGGTTGCCGTGGATGCGGAGGATCTTCCAGGCCAGGATCATGGCATAGCCCAGCCAGACCCAGAGCAGGCGTGGGTCCACGGGCGTGCGCTTGAGGATGTCCGTCCCCAGGTCCAGGCGCAGGCCTTGCAGATACCACGTCACGGCCCCGAAGGCGATGATGAGGTAGCCCCAGCGGAACCAGTGGGGGCGCAGGCCCTCCTTGACTTTCCACCGCAACAGCAGCCAGCGGTCAAAGCGGTCGGCCTTCTCCTCGCTGAAGTGCAGGGCCACCAGCTGATCGACCAGGGGTGCGTAGCGGTGGACCTTCAGTTCCTGGATCTCCTCATCGCCGTTGACCTTGCGCAGAAAGGCCGAGCGGATCTTGCCGATGCACTCTTCCCAGGGTGCCTCTTCCCGCTGCAGGGCAAGGTGCAGGCGCACCAGTCCCACCCAGAGCAGCGCCTGGGCCAGCAGCACCGCCCACAGGGACCAGCCCTGCCAGCCCTGGGTGCGGACGAGTTCGAGGAAATGGGCGAGATCCATGGGGTGTCAGTCCTCAGTCTTCGGTCTTCGTTCTTCAGTCCTCACACCTTTCCCCAGGGAACTTCGCCGGCGGCTAGGAAGGCCTCGCCGTCCAAGCCCTGATCCTCGGCCCGCTTGAGCAGATGCTGGAGCGCCTCGGCGGTGGCCTCGGCGTCCTGGAGGGCGCGGTGGGCGCGGGTGTTGGTGATGCCGAGGAAGTCACACAGCTCGGCGAGGCTGCGCCGGGGCAGCTCGGGGATGAGCTTCTTGGCCAGCAGGCGGGTGCAGATGAGCCGGTGGCGGCGCCACACGCCCTCGGGGAGCCAGGCCTTGAGGAAGCTGCCGTCGTAGGGCGCGTGATGCGCCACCCAGACGCGGCCTTCGAGCTTGGGCGCCATTTTCAAAGCTACCTGCTCCCAGAGGGGTGCGCCCGCCAGCATGGGCAGGCTGATGCCCGTCAGGCGCTGGATTTCCTCGGGCAGGAAGCCCTGGATGGAGGCCAGGCTCGACCAGCGCGCCTCCACCACGGGGCCCGCCAGTTGCACAAGACCAACCTCGGTGATCTCTGAGGGCTGGATGAAGCGCCCATCCTTGCCCCAACGGGCCTTGGGGCTGCCGCCGGTGGTCTCCAGATCCAGCACCGCGAACCGCAGCTCCCGCAGGGCGGGGGAGGCGGATTCGAGGAAGGGGGACTGGGTCATGCGCTGACCAGGGTCTTGAGCCCGTCCTTGAACAGCACGTCCACTTTTCTGCCCAACCTCCTCTGCACGCGCCCCAGGCCGAAGGCGGGGTGGTCCATCCAGGAGCCCTCCTCCCAGCGCTGGGCCACCTGGTAGGGCAGGGCTTTGGCGCCGCCCTGCTCGGCGGTCAGCGCCTGCTGGAACTGGGCGACCAGCGAGCCGGGCCGAGGGCCGCCCGATTTGGCGGCGGCGGCAATGCGCGGTGCGCGGGGCAGGGGCTCGGGCTTGGCCACCCGGAATTTATGCACGGAGCGGCAGTTCCCACAGATCAGCCGGTCGGGCACCCCATTGGTGACGGTCAGGACCTGGTGCCGCGTCTCGCCGCCGCAGCGCCCGCAAGGCGCATCCACATCCTGGCCAGCGTAGTAGGTCTTCAGCATGCCCCCAGGTTAGCAGCCGTCCTTCCGTGATGAAGCGGCGAGATGCTCCGGGGCGGTTGATCCCACCTGACCTCAAGGTTTGTCAACCTGCACCAGAGCGCCATTGCCATCCAGCCCGGCGAAGGTGTAGCCTTCGACCCGGAGCCTGGGGATGAGCACCGGCAGCACCTTGCCCGCGCGGTCGTGGATGTCATGGAAGAGGATGATGCCGCGCTTCTCGTGGGCGATGGCCTTCAGCACCCGGTCCGCCACTGAGCTGGGCACGGGATCGGCCCAGTCCAGGCTGTCGATGTTCCAGAGGACCGACCTGAGATGGTAGGGCTCTAGGGCCTGCAGCTGTAATGCCGTGCGGGCGCCGTAGGGGAAGCGGAAGAGCTGACTGTGCGCGCCGGGGATGGCCCGCAGCACCTGGTCCGTTTCCCGGATCTCGAGGTCCAGCGGGGCGCCGGTCTCCTTGCTGAGCTGGGCGTGGGTGTAGCTGTGGTTGCCCACCACATAGCCCCCTTGGACCAGTTCCTGGGTCAGAGCCGAGAGCGGACTCAGCTTGATCTGGCCTGAGGCTTCCTGGACGCCAAGGTTCCGGCCGATTTCGAAGAACACGGCGGGCACCTGCTCCTTCTGGAGAATGGCCTTGATCTCCTCGGTGTAGATGCGGTGGGGGCCATCATCGAAGCTGAGGATGAGCACCTTCTCGGGCAGCTCCGAGCCGTTGATTTCGCGGCTGCCCTGGAGGCTCACGGCGGGGCTGGGAATGGCTGCGCCCTTGAGGAGGGGCTCAAGCGGAAGTCGTCGCTGGAGTTCAGTCACATAGGCCTGCCAGAGGTCTCGATGTCCACCGTGGGTAGGACTGACTGGGCCCCCGAAGACCCGCTGGTACTCTGCATCCACCTGGGACTCGACCCGGTCAACCTCCTTGAGATCCCGGGCCAGCCGCAGGTTCAACTGTATGCCTGTGGGAGTGGTGTCGGCGGCCAGGGGCCTCTGGAGGACCCTCAGGGAATCCCGGAAGGCCAGTCGGTCCAGTGCCAGGAGATCCGGGTCCGCCTCCATCCAGTCCAGCAGCGCTCCGATCACAGGATCCCTGGTGACGGCGGATTGCCGCGCCAGTCCTGTCAGGGCCGCGTTCAGCTGGTGCACCAGATCCCGGCGTTCGTGGTGGAGGCGATGGCCCACGGCCAGGGCGCGCTGCAGATCCGGTCCCTTGAGCTTCCCTTCGTCTGAGAACAGCACGATGAGCTGTCGGTGCACCTGGAGATCTGCTCTCAAGGCTTCCAGAAGGGGGGCGGTGCCCGGAGGTTCGGGCCGGTCGGCCGCCTCGGCAAGGGTGGCGGCCACTTCCAGGGGTGGCCGGGTGGGAATGAGAACCTGTTGCCTCCGGATGGCCAAGATGCTGCCTGCGGCGAGCACCAGGAGCAGCAGGGGCCAGAGGCGCCGCGCTGCGATCATCCCAGCAGCGCCATGATGTGCAGGAGTCGCTGTTCCTTCTCCTCGGCCTGACCGCGCAGCTTGGCCACGGCAGCCTCCGGGGCCTTGGTGATGAAGCTCTCGTCGGCGAGGCGGGCGCGCAGGGGCTCCAGTTCCTTCTCCAGCTTGGCCCGTTCCCGCTCCAGCTTGGCCTGCTCGGCCACGGGATCCTTGAGGCCCGCCAGTTCCAGAGCCACGGCCCCGCCCGCCACCACGGACACGGCGCGAGAGGAACCGGCCAGATCATCCTTGGTGAAGGTGACGGATTCAAGCCGGGCGATGGATTTTAAGGCTTCAGCAAAGGGTTCCAGCTCTGAGATTGAGCAGAAGGCGGGCACCCGCTTGGCCGGGTCCACGCCCTGCTCGGCCTTGAGGCGCAGGAACGCGGAAAGGACCTCCTGAAAACGCGGAATGATCCCGGCGTCTCCGCCTCTGATCTGCAGGATCTTTTCATCCACGGGCCAGGCTCTCAGAGCCAGCAGAGCGGGCTCTGAGCTGAGTAATCGCTCTGCGATGACCGCTTCATGAATTTCCTCTGTGAGGAAGGGCACGAAGGGATGCAGGGCCCGGAGCAGGATGTCGAGGAAGTGCAAGATCGCGGCCTTCTGGCCCTTTGTACCGCTCACCAGATGAACCTTGGCCAGCTCAATGTAAGTGGCGCAGAAGTCGTCCCACACCAGGTGGTAGAGCAAGTCCGAAGCCTCATGAAAACGGAATTCCTCCAGCGCCTTGGTGACCGCCGAGAGGGTATCTCTCATCTCCTTGATTAGCCAGAATTCGGCCTCGCCGAATTCTGGTTCTGTCGACAGCGTGACGGATTCATCGAGGTTCATGAGAACGAACCGTGACGCGTTCCAGAGCTTGTTGCAGAAGTTCCTGGAGGCCTCCAGTCGGGCGGTGCTCATGGCGATGTCCGTGCCCGGTGCGGCCATGATGGCCAGGGAGAAGCGCAGGGCGTCGGTGCCGTATTCCTCCATCACTTCCAGAGGATCGATGACGTTGCCTTTGGTCTTGCTCATCTTCTGGCCGCTGGCGTCGCGCACCAGGCTGTTGAAGTAGACCTTGCGGAACGGCACGTCGCCCATCCAGGTGAGGCCGGCCATGGCCATGCGCGCCACCCAGAAGAACAGGATGTCGTAGCCCGTGATGAGCACACTGGTGGGGTAGTAGCGCTTCAGATCCTCGGTCTGTTCCGGCCACCCAAAGACACTGAAGGGCCAGAGCGCCGAACTGAACCACGTATCCAAAGTGTCAGGATCCTGTATCAGTTCTTTAGCTCCACATGCACCGCATGTGGAGGGTTGCTCCATTTCCACATGCAGCTCCCCACACTTCGCGCAGGTCCAGGCCGGGATGCGATGGCCCCAGACCAGCTGGCGGCTGATGCACCAGTCCTGGATGTTGGTGAGCCAGTGCTGCCATACGGCGCCGTGGTGCTCGGGCGTGAATTGGATGGCGCCGGTCTTTACCGCGTCCAAAGCCTTGGCGGCGGCCTCCTTCACATCCATGAACCACTGCTCGCTGACCAGGGGCTCGAGCACGGCGCCGCTGCGATCGCTCAGGCTGAGCTTGTTCGTGTAGTCCTCCACCTTATCGAGGAAGCCCTGCTCCTCCAGATCGGCCACCACCCGCTTGCGGGCCTCGAAGCGATCCAGGCCCGCATAAGCGCCAGCTGCGGCGGTCATCTTCGCATCGAAGCCGATGACCGTGATGGAATCCAGCATCAACCGCTGGCCGGCGGCGAAGTCGTTGGGGTCGTGAGCCGGTGTCACTTTCACGCAGCCGGTACCGAAGGCCGGATCCACAAAGGTGTCGGCCACCACGGGAATCTGGCGCCCAGTTAGCGGAAGGTTGATGAGTTTGCCAATCAACCCCTGGTAGCGTTCGTCATCAGGATGCACGGCCACGGCCGTATCGCCCAGCATCGTCTCGGGCCGGGTGGTGGCCACCACCACACTGCCGCAGCCGTCCACCAGCGGGTAGCGCAGGTACCAGAGCTTGCCCCTGCGTTCCTCGTACTTCACTTCGAGATCGCTGAGGGCGGTCTGGAGGGCGGGATCCCATTGGATCATGCGCGGCCCGCGGTAGATGCGCCCGGCCTTGTAGCTCTCCACGAAGACATGGCGCACGGCCCGGTTCAGGGCGGGATCCAGCGTGAAGCGGTTGCGGGTCCAGTCCACGGAGCAGCCCAGGCGCTTGAGCTGGTGCTCGATGGCGCCCTGGTTCTTGTCCTTCCAGTCCCAGATGCGTGCTTCGAAGGCATCGCGGCCCAGCTTGTGGCGGTCGGTGCCCTCGGCCTTGAGCTGACGCTCCACCATCATCTGGGTGGCGATGCCCGCGTGATCCGTGCCCGGCACCCAGAGGGCGTCGAAGCCCTGGGCCCGCTTGAAACGCGTCAGGATGTCGTGGAGGGTGTTCACGAGCGCGTGACCCATGTGGAGGTTGCCCGTGATGTTGGGGGGCGGGATCACGATGGACCAGGGTTCCTTACCGCTCTTCGGGGCCGCCTCGAAGGCCCTGGAGTCCTCCCACACCGAGTACCAGCGCGTCTGTGCCGTCCTGAAATCGAAAGCCTTGTCCATTTCGCGCATGGGATCCTTGGAGCCAATCTGGAGGTCTGTCCCGGCTCGAATTCGGCTTCTCCGATTTCGAGATAGAAAAACTTCGAATGAATCAGTTTACCTGTGACAGGAGGCGGGTTCCAGGTGGGATGGCGAGGCGGTCAATCGCTGGACATGCGTTCGTGCATATCCTCCCACTCCAGGTCGGTCCACCATTCCTGCTCCAGGCCATCGCAGGTGGTGCCGTAGGAGGGGCAGGCCACGCAACCGTCGCCACGGTGGACGTCTGGATCGTACTCAGGTGGATAGGTGACCAGAAGAGCTAGGGCGCCTTCCCGAGCCTGTCGCTCAGCTTCGGTCATGGGACGGCAGGGCAGTTCCAGGATGTGGAAACGGCGCAGCCGCTCCTGTCCTTCGGGGAAGAGGACGGAGTTCTCGGCATCCATGTGGCGCCAGAGGGAGTGGCTGTAATCCACAGCCAGCGCCTTGAGGCGGGGCCGCTCCTCAGCAGCGAGATGGGCCGCTCCCAGCAAGGGCTCCAGGGCATCCAGCAGGCCGGCCATGTGCCGATGTTCGCCGGTGATGGCGGCAACCGGCCCCCGTTCCGCTGGGATCTCAGCCTGGTCCACCAGGGCCCGAAAGAGCACCTGCTCTTCCTTGTCGTGGTGGAAGTCCCCCGCATAGCGGCGGAAGAAGGCCATGAAGCGGGGCCCGTCCGCAGGTTCGCCCCGGCCAGCCAGGCGGGCGGTCACGAAGGCCCGGAGGGAGCCCACCACCTGCTCGATGAGCTCGTGTTCCTGCCGGAGATCCTCGATGAGCTGCATCGTCTTCATACTCTCAGAGAAGCGCCCTCCACCCGCATGCCCAGGGCGCTCAGCAGCCAGTGATCGTGGTTGCCGCCGGGATTGGGGGTGGTGAGGAGTTTCTCGCCGGTGAAGATGCTGTTGGCGCCAGCAAAGAAGCAGAGGGCCTGCAACTCGTCACTCATCTCGGTGCGGCCAGCGCTGAGGCGGATGCGGCTCTGCGGGAACAGGATGCGGGCGGTGGCGATCATGCGCACCAGCTCCAGAGGGGGCAGGGGATCCACCGTCGCCAGGGGCGTGCCATCCACCGCCACGAACTGGTTGATGGGAATGCTTTCCGGCGCTGGGTCCAACTCGGTCAGCTCCTGGAGGAAATGGATGCGCTGGTCGATGGTCTCGCCCATGCCCACGATGCCGCCGGAGCAGACCTCCAGGCCTGCGGCGCGCACCGCGGCGATGGTCTCCAGCCGCTCGTCGAACTTGCGCGTGTGGATGATGGTTTCGTAGAAGTCCCGGCTGCTGTCGATGTTGTGGTTGTAGACCTGGCAGCCGGCGGCCTTGAGGCGCTTCGCCTGGGGCTCGTTGAGCATGCCGAGGGTGACGCAGACCTCCATGCCCATGCCGGAGACGCCGCGCACCATGGCCAGCACGGCGTCGAAATTGGCATCGTCCTTCACCTCACGCCAGGCGGCGCCCATGCAGTAGCGGGTGGAACCCAAGGCCTTGGCCTCGGCGGCTCCGGTCAGCACCTGTTCCACGTCCTTGAGGGGCTCGACCTTCAGGCTGGTCTGGTAGCGCGCGCTCTGGGGGCAGTAGGCACAGTCCTCGGGGCAAGCCCCGGTCTTGATGGAATCCAGGGTGCAGAACTGAATTTCCTCCGCGTTCCAGTGCTGCCGGTGGGTCGTGGCAGCCCGGTAGAGCAGTTCAGGCACGGGCAGGTCGTGGATGGCGCGGATGTCGGCGGCTGTCTGGGGCATGGGAACTCGCAAAGACCCAATTGTAACGGAATCCAGGATCAATCTCCGCGGGCATCCAGGTCCAGCCGGTAGCCCACGCCCGGCTCGGTGATGAATTGCTTCGGACGGGTGGGATCCGCCTCGAGCTTCCTGCGGAGCATGGCCATGTAGATGCGCAGGTAGTGGGTATTGCCTGCTCCGCCAGGGCCCCAGACTTCCGCGAGCAGCTGGCCATGGGTGGCGACCTTCCCATTGCGGCGGATCAGGGCCTCCAGCAACCGGTAGTCCAGGGCGGTCAGCTTGATGGCCTGCCCCTCCAGGGTGACCTCCCGGCGTCCGAGGTCGATCCTGAGCCCTCCGCCACAGACCACCGGATCTTCTACGTCGGCCTGGAGGGTATGGCGCAGGGCCACGCGGAGCCTCGCCAGCAACTCGGCGGCACCGAAGGGCTTGGCGAGGTAGTCGTCCGCCCCCTGGTCGAGAGCCCGCACCTTGTCGCGCTCCTGGTTACGGGCGCTGAGGATCACCACGGGCTTGCGGCTCCAGCTGCGGAGTTCCTGCAAAACGGCCATGCCGTCCCGGTCGGGCAGGCCGAGGTCGAGCAGCACCAGATCAGGGTTGTGGCTGCGTGCCATGGCCAGTCCTTCGCTGGCGGTGGCTGCACTCAGCACCTGGTAGCGCTGGCTGGTCAAGGTGGGGACCAGGAACCGGCGGAGGGCTTCCTCGTCCTCGATGATGAGGATCAGCGGCTGGTTCACAGGGCCCCCTCAGGCGGCGGGGGCGGCGTACCGTCCAGGGGGAGAGCGAGGCGGAAACTTGAACCGCCGCCCGGCCGATCCTGCACCTGGATCCTTCCACCATGGGCCTGGGCGATGGCCCGGCAGATGGCGAGGCCCAGGCCCACACCGCCTTCACCCGCCTCGGGCAGCCGGAAGAACTTGTCGAAGATGCGCTCCTGCAGGTTGGCCGGGATGCCCGGTCCCCGGTCCGCCACTTCCAGGTGGACCCAACCTGGTTCCTCCCAGGCCCGCAGATCGATTTCCCGCCCCGGCGCATGCCGCTGGGCATTCGTGAGGAGGTTGACCAGAACCTGCTCGATGAGGGCCGCATCCAGAGGCACCAGGGGCAGCGACTCCGGCAGTTCCACCTGGACCGGCAGGGCGCCCTGGCGCCGCTCCAGCCCGCCCAGTGCCGAGCCGACGACCTCCTCAAGGGGCTGCCACTCTTTCTGGACCTGGATGGCCCCGCTCTCCAGGCGCGTGAGATCGAGGAGGTTCCCCAGCAGCTGGGCCAGCCGCTCGCTCTCCTCCTGGATCATCGTGAGCAGGTCGCGCCGGGTGGAATCGGACATGTCGCTGGGCAGAAGGAGGCTCCCGGCGGCACCGTGGATGGCGGCGAGGGGGGTTCTGAGATCGTGGCCGATGGCGCCCAGGAGGGTGCTCCGCATGCGTTCCGTCTCGCTCTCCAGCTGGGCTTTCCGCGCTTCCTCCAGCCAGCGGAGCCGCTCCAGGGCCAGAGCGATCTGCACGGCGAAGGCCTTGAGCAGTTCCCAGGTCTGGGGATGCAGCGGCTCTCCAACTCCCGGGAGGATCCGGAGCACCCCTTCGCTCCGATTGGTACCCATGAGGGAGAGGCAGATGGCGTCTCCCACCGGTACGGGCTCCAGGGGATCTCCGGCCTGTTCACCCCAGACCAGGCGCGGCAGCAGTTCCGCAGGAGTAGGCAGGGCGGCCACGTCGAGAGACCCAGGCCGGGCGGCCCATCCATCTCCTTCCGGAATGAGCAGCCAGGCCTGGGCCTTGAAGACCCGTCGAATGTGTTCGGCGGCAGTGGTGGCGACCTCGTCTGGGTCAAGGCTCCGGGCCAGGGCTCGGCCCAGGAGGTACAGGGAGGCTGTGTGCAGCTCCCGGCGGCGGACTTCCGAGGCCTGGTCCCGCAGACGGCGCAGGAGCCCGATCATCAGCTGGGTCGACAGCAGCATGAGCAGGAAGAACAGCAGGTTCGGCCAGTGGGTGGCAGCCTGGCGGAAGCGGGGTGTCTCCAGGAGAAAATTGTAGAGCAGCACGCTCAGAGCGGAGGCGAGGATGCCCAAGGCCGAGCCCCACTGATAGCCGATGAAGGTCACGCCCAGCAGGTAGACGGGGAGCACCAGGGAGAGGTTTCCCCCCCGATGCGTCAGCCAAGCCAGGCCCGTGCAGACAGTCATCACCAGGAAGGTGCCGACCATGGCGCTGAGCCTGATCCCCGGTGAAGGGTGCCTGGATGAGGGAGGCCGGTCCTCGAGGATCACGATCTCGGCATCCAGGCCCCGGCGCAGGAGTTCGTCCGCGGTGGAATGGCCCAGGCGCGCCCAGGGCCAGCGATCCCGGGACCGGCCCAGGACCAGGGCCTGGGCCTGGGTGCGCCTGGTCAGGTCCGCCAGCCCCTGGGCCAGGGTGGGGGCTTCCACGGACTGCACTTCAGCGCCCAGGCGCTGGGCTTCCTGCATCCACACCTGGACCTGCTCCGCGTCCTCGGTGGCGGCGCCGTGTCCGGTGTCCACATAGACGCCCAGCCAGGGCGCGGAGCGCTCCCGCGCCAGGCGGAACCCCGCGTGGATCAGGCGGAGCGACTGGGCCTCGGAGCCCAGGGCCACGAGGATGGGGCGGGACGTAGCTTCCATCGAGGATTCAGAGTAAGCAGGTGCCCTGCGTAAAAAGCGCATAAAAAATCCCCCCGTGACACCCGGGTCACGGGCGATCCTCTGCATACTTCCGACGTCGTTCGTTTTCGCGATGAGGAGGAGTTTTATGACACCCGTAGCCTTCAATGTCGGGAACACGGCGTTCATGCTGCTGTGCGCCAGCCTGGTGATGCTCATGACCCCGGGTTTGGCGTTCTTCTATGGCGGCCTGGTGGGCCGCAAGAACGTGCTGACGATCATGACCCAGAGCTTCGTCTCCCTGGTCTGGACCACGGTGCTCTGGTTCGCCTTCGGCTATTCCATGTGCTTCGGCCCCACCTGGCACGGCATCGTGGGCGATCCCACCCACTACGCCTTCCTGAAGGGCATCACGCTGCACACGATGTACACGGGCAACGACGCGGGCATCCCGCTCATCGTCCACGTGTCCTACCAGATGATGTTCGCCATCATCACACCGGCTCTCATCACGGGCGCCTTCGCCAACCGGGTGACCTTCAAGGCCTATTTCCTCTTCCTCACGGGCTGGCTGGTCTTCGTGTACTTCCCCTTTGTCCACATGGTCTGGAGCCCGGAGGGCATCCTCGCAAAGTGGGGTGTGCTGGACTTCGCCGGCGGCATCGTGGTGCACAACACGGCGGGCTTCGCGGCCCTGGCCTCCATCCTTTACGTTGGCCGGCGCTCGGTCGTCGAGAACATCCCCCACAACGTGCCCCTCATCGCCCTGGGCACCGGCCTCCTGTGGTTCGGCTGGTACGGCTTCAACGCCGGCTCCGAGCTGCGGGTGGACGAGATCACCGCCAGCGCCTACCTGAATACCGACATCGCCGCCTCCTTCGCCGGGGCCACCTGGCTGCTGGTGGAGTGGATGAACGCCAAGCAACCCAAGTTCGTGGGCCTGCTCACGGGCGCCGTGGCGGGTCTGGCCACCATCACGCCGGCCGCGGGCTATGTGTCCCTCAGCACGGCGGCCCTCATCGGCATCATGGCCGGCGTGATCTGCTACTACGCCGTGGCCCTGAAGAACAAGCTGGGTTGGGATGATGCCCTCGACGTCTGGGGCGTGCATGGCGTGGGCGGTCTCATCGGGGTGATCTTCCTTGGTGTCTTCGCCTCCAAGGTCTGGAACCCGGCTGGCTCCGACGGACTCCTGCTCGGCAACGTGGGGTTCTTCGGCAAGCAGTGCGCGGCCGTGGCCATCTCCTCTGTCTGGGCCTTCGCCTTCACCTACGGCATGCTCTGGATCATCGACCGGATCACTCCAGTGCATGTGACCCTCAACGCCGAAGCCAAGGGATTGGATGCTGAACTTCATGGTGAAGAGGCCTATCCCCAAGGGCTTTGAACTCAAGCTCCCCTCTGTCAACCCAGGTGCAGCGATCTCGACCTATCTGTCGTGAATCGATCTGTGGTGGTCTGTGCTGCCACCAGGATTCTTGCCTTGGGAATGGATGGTCTGTGGGAAATCACCAGGGGAATTCGGTCCACCTCTCTGCGTGCTAGATTGGGCGATCGATCTTCCCCGGCGATAGGAGTGCCTTTGGCTGACAACTCCGTCCAGACTACGGTTGCCACCCAGCTTTCCCGCGAGCAGCGGGTCCGGTTGTACCGCACGATCTACGCTGCCAGGCGCATCGACGACAAGGAGATCCTGGGCAAGCGCCAGAACAAGGTCTTCTTCCAGATCAA
>CAIQPH010000296.1 GCA_903873655.1 uncultured Holophagaceae bacterium
CCTGTGCCTTAAAGAGTCCCGCCTGTTCCTCATTGGCCAGACCCTCGCCCTTGGCCTTCTCTGCCAGAGCAGCATCCTTGGCAGCCTTAGATTCGGCTCCGGCAGCGGTAGCGGCCTCGGTCCCGGCCTGATGACCGACCTGGGCTTCCTGCTGCTGCTGCTGGGCGTCGTCGATGGTTTTGGCTTTATCCGCGTCGATGAGTAACTTCTCATCTTCGAGATTGAGGCGCCTTTCCAGCGACTTCAGTAAGGAGTAGGGCTTGATATACGGGAGGAAAGTGTTGCCCATTTCAAACAGGGGCAGGATCAATTTCGAGATGGCGTTGATGATCTCCTGGTTGCGCATCAGAGTAGCGACACCTGAGACTTTGAAAGAACCGGAGGTGAGGTGGGGCATCCGCAGGCCGGTGGGAGCCGAATTATCCCGGTATTTATTGGCCACCTCTTCACCCATCATCATCGCCAGTTCCTTATAGGTGATGTTGATGGCCACCGTCTCATAGCCAGCCACGATGGCATTCAGGGCCCCGTCCTCAAGGTTCTCACCCATGAGGCCCACCACCGTCATGGACTGCTCCAGGTTTTGGGAAGACTCCGTGGCCGTCACTTCGGCACGGTAGCCGGGGAGACCCTGGGCGGCGTAATTGACCATCACGCCTTCCTGAAACATCATGTCGCCCTTATTCAGGTTGGCCAGCACATCGCCGGTGTTGGATTTGCGGTCCACAGCGCGCACCACCTGTTGGCCCTGGGCCGTCCCTTGGGTCAACCATTGGTGGCCGGGATAATCGTCAAGATCGTCCTGGTCCATCAGGGAAGAGATGTCAATCTCTGTTGGCGGGTTGACGATCCAGTTGAGATTATCGACATGCAGGGATAGCAGGGAGCACATCATGTACCAGAGGCTCTTGACGCCCTGAAGCAGAGAGCGGCCGTCGAAGCGAAGCAGATGAGGCAGAGGCGAGAAACCGACCCCAGGCCAGCGCAGGGAAGGGTAAGGACTCGCCTTGGGGAGCCGCACTACATTGGTGCCGACCACGGTGTAGGCGGCGTTGGGGAGCAGTAATTCCCCATTTTTCGCTAAAATTGTGCCCCAAAACTCCGAAGTTAGGACCTTGGTGCGGAACCCTGATTGCTGCCAGAGCATGTCCTGGCGCCGTTTAATCTCTTCAGGCGACAGGTCGGGGTTATCCTTTTCGCTGCCCCAGGTGCCCCCGGGCCCGCATTGCGGGACATTGAGCATCTGGCCGTTTTTCTCCATTTCCTTCAGGTCGTAATAGTCCATCCATTCCTGGTGGATCCAATACATGCCGGTCTGGGGTGACCGGCTGAGGGCATCGGGATCCCGCTGGATATGCCAAGGCGGAACCAGGATGTATTGCAGCCCCCTACCCGGAATCCATTGCGGAATCATTTCCATGGACTGCCCCACCGCGGCACCCATCCCCGTGGCATCGGTGAACTGAATGGGGAAGTTGGAGTAACTTCTGGATAGCATCAACTCCATGAGTTTTCGGATGAAGTCGGCTGTTTCCTTGTCTTGCTCATTTTCGATGCTGAGGAACTTGGGATCGAAGGCCTTGCGCACGATGGCCAGGAAGAATTGGACCGAAGAATACGGCTTGGGCACCACCACCCGGGACTGCCAAGATTCTTTCAGCGTGTAGTGGGGCGGCTCCTTTTCGTTGTAAATGTCCCAACACTCTTGCTGCTGCTCCCTGATAGGCCTCATGCTGTCCGTGGACATCTTGACGCAATCGTCCAGGAAGCGAACGAAGTGGGCCTCATCTTCCCCGGCGTAGGCCTGCGCCGCCTCTTCCCGCTCCTTCAATTCTTTCGGGTCCATGTCCGCTTCGGTCTTGGGATTGGCAGACTTCACCTCAAGCTGATTGCGCTTGGCCCTAACTTCGACGGCCGGATCTTCTATGGGCGGTTTGACTCTGGGCATTTACTTACCTGTGGGCCAAGGTGGCTTGGTTAAGTTGCCGGTCTGGGTGTTCACGACCGGGACTGTTGGCCCCACCGCCGCTCCCGCCGTTACCAGTCGCGCCAACGATGGGGTGGCCGGGCCAGGAGCGGGAGCAGCTTTCGCCGGGGCCGGGGTAAGAGCACCACGAACGGCGTTGACCACGCTCTTGCCGGTCAACACCCCTGCCGCCTTTTGGGCTGCTCCCACCAGATCATCAGCCATGATGGTCCCCTAAAATTTCTTCTTGCTCAGATTGCCTGTGGGGGTGTGCTTCGGAAGGCCGGCGTGCTTGGTTTTGGCCATGGACTTCACATCTTCCTTGCCCATGCTCTTCGCCATCTCGGTGGCGGGCATCCCCGGTTTACCCTTCATCTCGCCCTTCTGGATGGCGTGGGCAATCCCAGCCGTCTGCTGCTGGGCTTTGGATTCCGCTTTAGGTCCTTTCTTCCCGGGCATTTTCATTTCTCCTAATTTTGGAGGTCCTGGCCTGGAATCGAACCGGCAACCCCCTGCTTACAAGGCAGGCGCTCTACCATTTGAGCTACAGGACCCTGGCTTGTCTCGGTTGTCGTTCGATCTGGCATTTCACTTCTCCCAACGGATCTGTTCGTAACCCCGGCGATAAGCCTCTGAGGCGTGCCGAGCACAGGCCAAGTCACCGGTCGGTGCTGGAGGCTCCCCGTTCCAGCCGTTCTCGGGCATGACAGACCGGCCATCGACGGTGCTCCGGAACCCTTCCTGGCCGACATTGTTGCCGGCCTCGTCCCGGCCCATAAAGAACTTGACTTCCTTCCAGCCCTTGAAACCGGCCTTGTTCCTGTCCATGCCCACTATCGGCCTCCCATCCCATAGCTCCTGGCCCA
>CAIQPH010000297.1 GCA_903873655.1 uncultured Holophagaceae bacterium
CGCACCAGCTGGGCGCCCATGTTCTCGTGCTTGTCCTTGAGCTCGATCTCCTTGGCGACGGTGACGCCGTCCTTGGTCATGAGCGGGGAGCCGAACTTCTTCTCGATGAGGACGTTGCGCCCCTTGGGGCCGAGGGTGACCTGCACCGCGTCGGCGAGCTTGTTCACGCCGCGCAGGATCGCCTGGCGGGCATCTTCGGCATAGATGATGGACTTGGCCATGTGTATCTCCTTGGTCTCTGGTTAGGGTCGTTAGCTGAGGATCGCGAGGATCTCGTCTTCGCGCACGATCACGTGATCGATGCCGTCGATCTTCACTTCCGTCCCGCTGTACTTGCCGATCAGCACCTTCTGGCCAGCCTTCACGGACATGGGGTTGCGGGTGCCGTTCTCGTTGATCTTGCCGTCGCCGGTGGCCACCACTTCGGCCTCCATGGGCTTTTCTTTGGCGGTGTCGGGGATGATGATGCCGCCCTTGACGGTTTCGGCGGCGTCGACGCGCTTCAGGACCACGCGGTCGGACAGGGGCTTGATGGCCATGGGACCTCCTTGATGAAAATGGAAAGGGACGAACAGGGCTGTTAGCACTCACCAACAGCGAGTGCCAAGTTTGATACCTAAGCGGGCCTAAGTCAAGCGTGAATATGTCAAGAGACGTTAAATCTAAAATTTTTCAGGAAGATTTTCTTCGCCTACATAGAATACAGGAAAGCCGGAATCCTCTATGGTATTGAGGTGTAGCCTCAATACCATGGAAACTCTAGCCACCCTGCGCGACCTGCAAGCCACCCTGGACTACCTGGCTGTCATCCACCGCGAACTGTCGGCCCTGCCTCCAGACCTCGCCACCCTGGACACCAGGGTCAAGGCCGCAGAAAAACAGATCGCCGAGAAGACCAAGGCTCTGGAAACAGCCCGTGCGCAGATCCTAGTCAAGGAAAAGGAGCTGACCCAGGCCCAAAAGGATGAGGACCGGGCTCGCGCCGCGGTGAAGACCACCAGCCAGAAGGTGCACTACACCGCCGCCATCCGCGAACTGGATGAGAAGGAACGCCTCAGAGCTTCTGTCGCAAGGCCCCTCAAAGCATTGGAGGCCACGGTGCAGACCCTGGGACAGGCCCTTACCGGCCTGGAAGCCGACCGTGCCGCGGCCCAGGCGCAGTTCGACGAACTCTACGCCATCTTCCTGAACGAGCACGCCAACCAGGTGCATGGGCGCAAGGTTCTGCAGAAGAAGCAGACTGTCCTGGAGGGCAAGCTCACTCCCGTCGAGGTGGCTCGCTTCCACCGCCTTGCTGCCGCCCGCCATGGCCGGGTGGTGGTGGCCGTCGAGAACGGAGCCTGCTCCGGGTGCAACGTCAAGCTCCGAGGACCCATCCTCTTTCAGTTGAAAGAAGGAAAGAGCCTCCTCACCTGTGAGTCCTGCCAGCGGGTCCTGTTCCTGCCGTGAGCCTGGCGGACCGCATCGAGGGCTTGCGGGCCCGCATCCAGCGTGCCTGTGAGGCAGCCGGTCGAGATCCAGCCACCATCGAGCTGCTGCCAGTCTCGAAGAAACAGCCCGTGTCCCTCATCCGTGAAGCCGCCTCCTTGGGATTCACCCGGTTCGGCGAGAACTATGTGCAGGAGGGCGCCGACAAGGCCGCCGCCCTGCCTGGGCTCAGCTTCGTCCTGCTGGGTCCCCTCCAGCGCAACAAGGCCAGGCCTGCCGTCCAGCACTTTTCGGAGCTTCAGAGTCTCGACCGGCCCGACCTGGCCGGAAGGCTCCGGCGGCTCGCTGAGGAATTGGATGTGGTGCGTCCGGTGTGGATCCAGGTCGACCTCTGGGACGAGGCCACCAAGCTCGGCGGGTGCACAGAAGCCGAGCTTCCCGCACTGATCGAGGCTCTGGGCGGGGATCCGCGGCTTCCGCTGAAGGGCCTCATGGCCATCCCCCCACCCGAGAATAGGGCAGCCTTTTTTGAACTGGCCGCCCTGCGGGAACGCCTTCAGCAGGACTTTGGCCAGCGCCTGCGCCTCAGCATGGGCATGAGCGGCGACCTCGAGGAGGCCCTCGCCGCGGGCGCGGATCAGATTCGCATCGGAACGGCTTTTTTTGGGGAACGGGCGTACCCAGCCCGATGATCGCATTTGGCCGCAAAGCTGAAAGGATCCTCTCCTTCCCGGCATGTCCTGGTATCGGGCCTTGATTCAGCCCACTCTTCCACATGCCACTTCGGAGGTTCCATGCGTCCCACCCTGCTGCTCGCCACCCTGCCTGCGCTGCTTGTCGCCCAGGAAACCACGACCACACTGAAGGACCAAAAGGCGCTGGCCGTCACCATCTACAACGAGAACCTGGCCCTGGTGAAGGACACCCGGGAGGTGCGGCTGCCGAAGGGTGAGGCGCGGTTGGCCTTCCAGGAAGTGTCGGCGCAGATCCGGCCGGAGACCGCACTTCTGCGCAACCTCACCCACCCCAAGGACTTCTGGGTGAGTGAACAGAACTTCGACTTCGACCTGCTCACCCCCCAGAAGCTGCTGGAAAAGTACGTGGGCGAGAAGGTGACGGTGGTGCGCAGCGTGCCCAATGCGGAGGGCGCCGGCGCCAGGGAGATCCGTGAAGAGGCCACGGTGCTGGCCACCAACGGCGGCACGGTGCTGCAGTTCGCCGACCGCATCGAGACCAGCAGCCCGGGCCGCATCGTCTATCCAAAGGTGCCCGGCAACCTGCGGGCCCGGCCCACCCTGGTCATCAGCCTCAACAGCGGAGCGAGCCAAACCCAGGGCCTGGAGTTGAGCTACCTTACCGGCGGCCTCTCCTGGCGGGCGGACTACGTGGCCAACCTCTCTTCTGACGAAAAGACCCTGGACCTCAGTGGCTGGGTCACCCTCACCAACCAGAGCGGTGCCGCCTATCCCAATGCCACCCTGCAACTGGTGGCGGGAGATGTGAACCGCGCGAGGCAGCGTCCCGAGCGGGCCACCGGTGTGGTCGCCATGATGGCCAAGATGGATGCCGCCGCCCCGAAGATGGCCGAGGAAACCCTCTTTGAATATCACCTCTACACTCTCGACCACCCCACCACCCTGGCCGTGAACCAGACCAAGCAGGTTTCCCTGCTCAGTGCCAGTGCGGTGCCCACCCGCAAGGAATACCTGCTCCAGGGCCAGACCTACTACTATTCCGGCAGCTACGGCAACCTGGGCGAGAAGCAGAAGGTGGGCGTCTTCGTGGAATTCGACAACAAGGAGTCCAGCCACCTGGGCATGCCCCTACCCAAGGGCGTCATCCGCGTCTACAAGCGGGACAGCGAAGGCCGCGCCCAGTTCGTGGGCGAGGACAACATGGATCACACGCCGAAGAACGAGGTGGTGCGCCTGAAGCTGGGTGACGCCTTCGATGTGACCGCCTTGCGCAAGCAGTCGGACTACAAGAGCCTGGGTCGACAGGGGAAATTCGGCTTCGTGCACGAGTCCGCCTTCGAAGTGGAACTGAAAAACGCCAAGAAAGAGCCCATCACCGTGAGCATCCTCGAGCCCATGCCCGGCGACTGGGAGGTGCTGCAGAGCAGCCACGCCTGCACCAAGGAGGCCGCCGGCACAGCGCGGTTCAAAGTCACGGTGCCCGCGGAGGGCAGTGCCACGATGACCTACAGGGTCAGAGTGAAGTGGTAGGGGCAGGCTCCAGGCTCCAGGCTTCAGGAACAGATCCTCGATGCAGCCCGGGGCCGCGCCAACCTTTGCCTTTGGTCCGCTCAGATTGGGTGGGTCGGCGCCAAACCAACTGGTTGGCGTGGCGCAGAGCGCCGCAGCAAAAAAGCCTTACCTGAAGCCTGGGGCCTGAATCCAGAAGCCTGAATTCCGCCATACTAAGGGCCCATGCCCCTTCCCGCCCGGTTCCTTGCCCGCCTGCGACGCTTGCCGCTGCGGCTGCGCGGGCGCCTGGGCGGGGGCACGGAAGGCCTGCATCCGTCCAAGTTCAAGGGCGCCGGACTCACATTCGTGGAGAATCGGCCCTACGTGCCCGGCGATGACCCGCGCTTCATCAACTGGCCCCTGACGGCGCGCACGGGTGAACCGATCATGAAGCGCTTCGAGAACAGCCGGGACCTGGTGCTGTGGCTGGTGGTGGATCCCTCGCCGTCCATGTTCCTCGGCGATCCCGTCTCACCCCTGCGCTGGGCCCTCGAACTCTGCGGCGCGGCCTTCGCGACGCTGCAGGCCACCGGGGACCGCCTGGGCCTGATCGTTCCCGGCGACAGCCGCACACCAGCCCTGCGCATCGCCCCGAAGCGCGGGCGCATCCACGGCCTGCGCATCCTGGAGACGTTGGCGGAACGGGGGCCAGCCATCCCCACGGAGGCCTCCTGGCGCGAAGCGATGGGTCACTGGGGCGAGCATGGGAAGGGTCACCGGCTGTGGCTCTTCAGCAATGGCTCCGGATTGCTGGGGCTGGCTCCGCTCCTGAAGCCCCTGGCGACCCGCCATCGCCTGGTGTGGTTTCAGCCCGAGGACCCCGCGGACCGCCGGAGCATGAACTGGCCTGACCCCGGTTTTACGGCTGCCATCGAACGGCAGCGCTGGGACCTGGCGGACGATCCCGTGCTGAAGTTGAACGCTTGGCTGCGGGCGGGTGGCGCGTGACCGTCAGGATGGATTCCGTCAGGCATTCGGCCGGGCTCGGATTTCGCGGGCGAAATCCGAGTAATAAAAAGATTGGGTTGGTGCTGCTGGCTGGGGGATTGGTCCTGGGGGCCGCACCTGTCTGGAAGGCCCGGGCAGAACCCAAGCTTGGGGAACTGCTGACGCTGGAGCTTCGCGAGGAGGACCCCTCAAAGCCCTGCTTCCCGCGCCCGGCGGTGGAGGACCGCCTGGGTCCGCTGCACCTGCGCTCCATGGAGCCGCTGGCTGACGGCCGAGGCTGGCGCTTCCAGGCGCAGGCGCTGGAACCCGGCCTCGCCGTGGTCCCGGCGCTGGACCTCGGCAACGGACAGCGCAGTCCCGAAGTCCGCCTGTGGGTTCCGCGCACCATCCCCTTCGGTGGACCCTGGGTGGGTTTCGGTGGCGGCAATGATGACCGCCTGCCCGCCATCCCTTTCCCATGGGCCTGGGCCAGCCTGTTGCTGTTGCCACCTTTAGCCTTTTTGGCCTGGTTGCTCCAGCACTGGCGAAAGGGTGCCGCTCGGCGCCGCCTCCAGCAGGCCCTCCACGGCTTCCAGCGCCACTGGCCCCCGGTGGATCGGGACCGGGCCACCCTGGACACCGTCCATGACCTGGGTCGTGACGTGCTGGCGGCCCGCTTCGGCGAAGCAGCCCGGGCCTGGGGACCCGCGGACCTCCAGACCCACGGCCTGAGTCCCTGGGACCTATGGGCGAAGAGCCTCGATGCCGCCCGCTTCGGCCGCACCGAGCCACCCTTCCCGGCGCCGGAAGCCCTGCTCGCGGCTCTTGTGGCCCAAGGCAAATCGGGGAGGGAACCATGATCGCCCTTCGCCACCCCCTGCTGCTGCTCGTGCTGCTGCCCATGCTGATCTGGGCCTGGCGCGTGATCTACCGCTGGGGCATACCATCCTCGCGGCCCGCCAGTGCCCTGGGTCGAGTGAGTTCACATTGGATTCCAGTCCTGCTGACCCTTGTCCTCGGGTTGGCCGCCGCCGGACCCGAGTGGCGCTCACCCATTCGCGGCGTGGCCCCGGTGGTGGATTTCGCCGTGGTGCTGGACGGCAGCAGCAGCATGAGGATCCTCGACCAGCCCGACGAGGACCGCTGGCACGCGGCGCGCCGCACCCTCGCGCAGTTTGTGCTGCGGCGACCCGAGGACCGCTTCGCCCTCATCCTGTTCAGCGCCCATCCCGTGACCCTGAGCCCGCTCACCTCCGACCATAGGCGACTGCTGCGCATGCTGGCCCGCCTGGACATCGACAGCCGCGACGATGGCACGGCCATCGGATCCGCCCTGATGACCGCCGTGCGGCGCCTGGAGGACAGCCCGGCCCGTAGCCGCGTGATCCTGCTCATCACCGACGGTGTCCAGAACCGCGGGCGGGTGACGCCCATGGAAGCCGCAGAGGAGGCCCGCCGAAGCGGCATCCGCATCCATGCCGTGGCCATCGGGGTCAACGGCGAGAGCCTCGTGCCCCTTGAAGGCGGTGGTTTCGCGCGTCTCCAGGTGGAGGTGGACCACAGTACCCTGCAACAAGTGGCGCACCTCACGGGCGGCGAGTCCTTCAGCGCGAAAGATCCTGCGGGACTGGAACACAGCCTGGCTTCCGTGGACCAGCTGGAGAAGACCCTCCTGCCCGTGGACCCGCCCTCCGACGGCCGGCCCCTGGCCCGCTGGTGCCTGCTGGCCGCGGCTTTGTTAGTCTTCCCCCTGGCCACGGACCTCGCCTTCAAGCGCGGGAGGCCCAGGCCAGCCTGGGTGGAGGGTTCATGAGCCTCCCCTTCTCCCACTCCTGGCTGCTGGCGCCGGTCGGTGCGGTGGCGCTGCTGACGCTGGGGTTGGCCATTCGCGCCCAGCGCCGGCCCGGCCTGGGCGTGCAGGTGGTGGGGCAGCGCCCCCTCTGGCAGGGACTGGGCCTGGCCATGATGATCACGGGCCTTGGCGTCGGCCTAGCCGAACCCCGCTGGGGCTTCCCCGAATTCCCCCGGCTCACGGTGCAGGTGGTGCTGGATGCGAGCCGCTCCATGACCGTCCCTGACGCGGAGGGCCGGACCCGCTGGGACGCGGCCGTGGCGGCGTTGGACCGCATCTGGTCTCAACCCCAGCCTGGGATCCGCTGGGGACTGGATCTCCTCACGGGAGACGACATCCCAGTCCAGCCCCCCGGCGAGGACCGCACCCTGCTTCGGGAGGCCCTGCGTACCGTGGTTCCTGGCGATGTGGGGTCCCCGGGAACCAGCCTGGGCCGGGGGCTTCCCCAAGTGGCAGCCCAGATGGACCCCGATTTGCCTGCGGTGATTCTCCTGCTGAGCGACGGCGAGGAGACCTGGGAGGCTCCGGAAGAGGCGCTTCAGCGCGCCACCGCAACTCTCAAGAAGGCGCGGATCCCTGTGTGCGTGCTGGCTTTCGGCGACGGGCAACCGCATGGGGTTCCCCCCCGTACGGGCTCCGCCGGGAACGGTCTTGAACCTGCCGTCAGCACGGCGCATCCTGACTTCCTCGCCCGCCTCGCCCAAGCCACCGGGGGCCAGGTCTTCAAGGATGGCGAGGCTGCGGCGACCGGACTTCAGGCCCTGGCCGCTGGGAGATTGCCACTGCCCGCACGGCGCTCCCTCCAACCCGCCCACCCCGAGGTGGGTGCCTGGCTGGCCCTGGCGGGATTGGCCCTCTGGTGTCTCTTCGCCGGGAAACCTCTAGCCAAGTGGAGGCCCATCCTCCTGCTCCTCACCGGTTTGACCGCCCCCCTCTCAGCCCAGGGCACCCCAAGGCTCTGGGCCCCGGCCGGCGTGAAAGCCTGGCTTGCCCAACGGGCCATCGAAGGCGGTGACCTGCCCGGCGCCCGGCGCTGGCGCCCCTCCGATGCCAGGCCTGCGCACCTGTTGCTGGCCGCCCAGATCGACCTGCGCACGGGCTTCCCCGAGGATGCCTTGAAGACGCTGGCGCCCCTGGTGGGCCAAGGCTCTCCGCGACCCCTGCCCACCTGGCGGGCCCCGGCCCTGCTCCTGGCCGCCCGGGCCCAGGTGGAGTCCCGCCATCCAGATGAAGCCAGGACCCTGCTGGAGCGTCTGCTGCTAGAGCAGCCGGGCCAGCGCGAGGCCATCCACGACCTGCAGACGCTGGTGAAGGACATCACGCCCCCCCCACCGCCCAATCCCAAAAAACCCCCGCCACCACCGCCACCGCGTCCCAGCATGGGCGCGCAGCAGGATGAATTGGAGGGCCTCAAGCAGCGCCTGCCCAAGCCCCCGAAGACTTCCGGTGGGGTGAAGGACCTTTAAGCCTCCATCTTTCAGCTACTTCGCGTCGAGCCAGCTCGCGAACTCGGCGCCCGTGCGGAACATGCCAACTTGTCGCCGGAGTTCCTTTCCGTCGGCATCCAGGATGACCATGGTGGGATAGGCATTGATCCGGAACCTCTCGGCGAGTCTCTTGCCCTCGGGTAGGGGTGTATTGTCTCGTTTTTCTACCAAGGCCGAGAAAGGAACCACATTCGTGAGAGCGGCCTGGCCTTCCACGCTGGGGAACACGTTCTTCTGGAGGTACTGGCAGGGACCGCACCATTCGGCCCAAAGGTCCATGAAGATCACCTTGTGCTCAGCCTTGGCGCGCCTGAGGGCGGACTGGTAGTCGTGCTCCCACTTCACGGGGCCTTGGGCCAGCAAAGGCGCGGCAAGAAGGAAGAGGGCGGCGAGGGGCTTCATGTCTGGGGCTCCGATAGATCACGACTGGGCTGTAGAGACTTTAGATGCGCGTCAGCCGAGTTTCGTTCCAGCTTCGAGGATACCCGGCTAATCCAGGGGAAACCTGCGGCGTAATCCCATGCGACCCGGCAAGTGCCGAGCACCATTCCTTCCGAGGAGGCCGCCCATGCGCGCCGTCATGATTCCGCTGGCCCTGGCGGCCAGCCTCAGCCTTCCCCTGAGCGCCCAGACCGCAAAGTTCATCAAGGTGGATATCGTCTCCAAGACCATGTTGCAGCGCCATACCCGGCACAAGGAGGTAGACGGCCCCACTGAGGTCCACATCCGCATGCCCATCAGCCTGGCCAAGGGCGTGCTGGATATGGCCGGCGACAGCGACATCAGGGTCAATGGCGAAACCAGGAAGGGCATGAAGCCCGAACAGCTCCAGAAGCTGCTGTCCGATTCGAAACCGGGCGATCTGCTGCTGGAGATCACCACGGACAAGGGCGATCACATCCGCGTCACCGTCGAGTAGCCGGGAGCCCGGTCCGTCCAGCACAAGCCCCGCCTCGGCGGGGCTTCCTCGTGTACGCTGGACGCATGGAATCCCTGACCGAACTCCGGGTGCGCTATGCCGAGACGGATGCCATGGGCATCGTCCACCACGGGGCCCCATCCGCGATCGCAAGCGCAGCGCCGCCGGAGCGGGAGGACAGCGCGGTGCGCTGTCCGATATGGGGGTAGCCAGAGTGGTGGATAATCCCAACATGGAATCCCTTACCGAACTCCGAGTGCGCTACGCCGAGACGGATGCCATGGGCATCGTCCACCACGCGACCTATCCGGTCTGGATGGAACTGGGACGCAGCGATTTTCTGCGGGAGCTCGGCCAGAGCTACGCGGAGTGGGAGGCCCGGGGCGTGCGGCTGGTGGTGAACGAAATCCGAGTGCGCTTCCGCTCCCCGGCCCGCTACGACGAGCTGGTGCAGGTGCGGACCTCGCTCCTGGAACCTGGGCGCCGCCGCGTCGTATTCGGCTACCGGATCGAGCGGGGAGGCACCCTGTTGGCCGAAGGAGAGAGCGTCCATCTCGTGGCGGGCCCGGACAACCGTGCCAGGGTGTTGCCCGAGGATCTGCTGGCCCTGCTTCAGCGCCCCTGAGCGAGAGGCGGCGGCTCCATCGGTAGGCTTTGGATGAATGGCGGAAAGATGGTTTCCTAGAGCTATGCCGAAGACGCCGCCAACCCTCTCGCTCTTCAATACCCTGACCCGCCAGGTGGAACCCGTGCGCCCGGTGACTGAGGGCCGGATCTCCCTGTACACCTGCGGTCCCACCGTCTACAACTACGCCCACATCGGCAATCTGCGGACCTTTCTGTTCCAGGATCTCTTGAAGCGCACGTTCCGGGCCGCCGGCTACCAGGTCCAGCACTGCATGAACATCACGGACGTGGAGGACAAGATCATCCGGGATTCCCAGGGTGCTCTGGCCGCCGATGCCTCCAATGAAGAACGGCATGCGGCCATGAAGACGCTTACCGACCGCTTCACCACGATCTTCCTGGAAGATCTGGACACACTGGGCATCCTTCCGGCCGACCATATGCCGAGAGCCACCGACTATATTCCCCAAATGATCCGCCTGATCCAGGATCTTGAGGCGAAGGGGCTGGCCTATGTCCGGGAGGGCAGCGTCTACTACCGCATCGCCGGACTTCCCCAGTATGGCTGTCTGGCCCACCTGGACCGGGAAGGCATGCAGTCAGGGGCCTCGGTGGATGCCGACGAATATGAACGGGATTCCGTCACCGACTTCGTGCTCTGGAAGGCCGCCAAGCCCGGGGAACCCTGGTGGGCCAGTCCCTGGGGGCCGGGGCGTCCGGGCTGGCACATCGAGTGCTCGGCCATGGGCATGGACCTGCTCGGCGACCGGGTGGACCTCCACAGCGGCGGCGTGGACCTCATCTTCCCTCACCACGAGAACGAGATCGCCCAAAGCGAAGGCTGCCTGGGGCACCGCTGGGTGAACCACTGGGTCCACGGGGAATTCCTGATGGTCGAGGGCCAGAAGATGGCCAAGAGCCTGGGGAATTTCTTCACCCTCCGGGATCTCACCGCCAAGGGCGTGGATGCCACCGCCTTGCGCTACGCCATCCAGAGCAACCACTACCGCAAAGTGCTCAACTTCAGCTTCGAGGGACTTCGCGGGGCCGAGAACGCCCTCAAGCGCATCCGTGCCTTCCGTGCCCGCATGGAGGGTGAGGGTTCGGCGGGTGGGGGCCCCTGGAAGGAGGCCCTGGATTCCACCGCACGCCTGGCTCAGGCCAGAGAGTCCTTCTGGGCCACCATGGCGGACGACCTGAATACGCCCGAGGCCCTGGCGGAGCTCTTCACGCTCATCAGCGATCTCAACGCCCAGGATGACCATGTGGCCCTCATCCGCGAAGAGCGGGACGCTGTCCTGGCTTTCCTCGACGAGACCGATGCCATCTTCGCCGCCTGGCCGCATCAGGCCCACGGCCTGGATGCGGAAGTGGAGGCGCTCATCGAAGCTCGCCGAGCCGCCAAGGCAGCCAAGAACTGGGCCGAGGCAGATCGCGTCCGAGAACAGCTAAGGACCATGGGCATCGTCCTTGAGGATCGTAAAGACGGCAGCACCGGATGGCGCAAGGCGTGATGACTCGTCACGGGGCCGGCGGCCAATCCATTACGGCTGCAGAGACCTGTTCCGGGCGCAACTCTTCCAGGCACTGCCGCCGCTGGCACGCCCGTTCCCGGCACGGAGAGCAGGAGATGCCCGTGCGGAGGATGCGCCCTGCCCCCATCGGCAGCCCTGCCACCACGGGATCACTGGAACCATAGAGCCCCAGGACGGAGACACCCAGCACCACGGCCAGGTGCAGCAATCCCGTGTCCGGGGCCACGACGCCATCCGCCTGGCGGAGGGCGGAAGCCAGCTGCCAGAAGGCTAGCTTGGGCAGGCCAGCCACGCCGGTCATCTCGGGCAACCAGCTGCGCAGGTCCTCTTCTTCAGGTCCCAGGGACCAGCGCAGCTCGCAGCAGTCCTTCAGCTGCCTCGCCAGGGTGATCCAGTGCCGGAGGGGCCAGCGCTTGATGGCTCCTCGCCGGGAAGCGCCGGGTACTAGAACCACCCTTGGTTTTCTACCTTGGGACCAGAGGGTGCCAGCGTCCGGGAGCGGCACGGCCTTCAGCATGGGATGGAACCGCCCGAGCCCCGTGAGACCCCGGCTGCGGCCAAAGGCCTCAGCCAACCCCAGGGCCTGGTCGTATCGGGTCTGCTGCCGAAAGCCCATGGGATGCGTCTGGAGGGACCCGGCGAATTCCTTGGTGACCCCATCGCCCCAGCGTTCCGGGATGGCCGCGAGTTTAGGAATGAGCGCGGCCTTGAGAATGCCGTGGAAGTCCAGACTGATGCCGGCATCCTGGACCAGCCCCGCCACCCGTTTCAGTTCACCGAAGGCCGAAAAAGGACTCGATAGCTGCTTGCGCCGTACGAGCACAGGCTCGACCCAGGGAATCGGTTCCAGCAGGAAGGCGTGGCGGTCCTCCACCACGGCCCGGCACCTTGCTTCGGGAAAAGCCTCATGGAGGTTGGCCCAGGCCGGCAACACCCGGAGGATATCGCCCAGGGCGGAGAGGCGGAGCAGAACCAGATCCATGCCCCCATGCTACCTGCCACAATGGCGTTCATAACAAAACCCCACGATGCCGCGATGAAGACCTACGCCAAGGACCAATCGAAGAACCCTCCGCCCAAGAACTGGCTGGATCGGCTGCTTCGCCGTTTCTCACGCATCGCCTATGGTCTGGCGGTCCTGTTGATGTACGCCCTCGCCTCGACAGCATTGGGTCTGGCACTGGCCCCCTCCCTGTGGATCTGGTCCTACATTCATGATTGGTCGATCCACCTGCCCGGACCATTGCCCTGGATCTTTTCGGGGTTCGCCCTGGCCATCTGCTTCTTCATCTTCGGCCTCATGCTGCTGGTGGTGGTGCCCATCTACAACTGGATCCTGCCCACCCGGGTGAAGCCTTTCAAAGGCGGCTACTACACCCTGCATGCCCTGCCCTGGTTCCTGCACAACGGACTTTTCTACCTGGTGAGGTTCACTTTCCTTCCCTTCGTGACCCTCACGCCTTTCGGCGTCTGGTTCCTGAAGGCCATGGGCATGAAGATCGGCCGCCACGCCTTCATCAATACCGAATTCATCAGCGATCCCCAGCTCATCAGCATCGGTGACGACGCGGCCCTGGGCGGCAGCGTCCGGATCTTCGCCCACTACGGCGGTGGAGGAAACCTGGTCATCGCACCGGTTGCCGTGGGCCACCGGGCCACCCTGGGTCTGGCCTGCTGCGTCATGGGTGATGTGATCATCGGTGATGACGCCATCATCCTGCCGGAAAGCGTGCTGCTGCCGGGCAGCCGCGTGGGGCCGGGGGAGACCTGGGGCGGCGTCCCCGCGCGCAAGATCGAGCGGGAGGAGATGGACCGCATCAAAGCCGAGATCCGGGGCATGGCCGAAACGATCGGGTGACGCCGCCTACGGTCTCCTATGCTCACCCGCCCCGGGTCCTGCGGTCAGAGAGGGTGGCCAACCTGGTTGCGATGCTCAGGCCAACGGGTGCCCGGCTCGGCAGGCGGCCCCTGCCGCCTCCCTCGCCACCCGTTTGGACTTCGCCCCCGCGCGCAAGATCGAGCGGGAGGAGATGGACCGCATCAAAGCCGAGATCCGGGGCATGGCCGAAACGATCGGGTGACACCCCAAGCCATTTTGAAGACAGGCCCTAGCCAAGCCCAGGCGATCCCGAAACAATGGAGGGTTCCCCTGGGGCCATCCCCATCTCTTCCGGTCGACTCGATGCGCATGCCTGCCCTCCTCCTTTCCATGTTGCTGTTGCCAGGAACCCTTGAGGCCCAGGCCGCGGCCCCTGCCCTTGGAGAGCGGGTCAAAGTCGAACGATCTGAAATCGAGAGACTGCTGGCCGACCTGAACTATCCCGAGGCCTTGAAGCGGGCCGAGGCCCTGCTCCCGGCGACCAAGCCAGCCTTCTTGAAGACAGACAACAAGGCCCTGGTGCAGAGCTGTGGCACCTACCTGGACCTTGCCAAGGCGAACGGCTTGGCCACCGAGACCGCCGATTCGGCAGGGGCCTGGGAAAAGGCGCTGGAATACGCCAAGACCGCCCAATTGCTGGCCTCTGAGTGCTATGAAACCATCAAGGTCCCCTTCAGCCAGCAAGTCTCCGATTACAAACAGGCGGGGGCTCGAGTCAAGCAGCTGCTCGAGGAGAACGATGCCCGCATCAAGGAACTGAAGGCCAAGGGAGTCCTGGATCCAGGCGAACGCCAGGAATTGGACCTTGCCCTGGGTGTCGAGAGGGAAGCTGTTGACGACGCCAATGCCGTGAAGTTCTTCCAGACCTATCTGGACGTGGCCAAGCGCGACAGTGGCCTCTATGCACCTCTCATGAAAGTGATGGAAGACAAGCTCAAGGGGGAAGCTGACCAGATCGAAGCCTACAAGGCCGGCAAGGGTGACAAGGCCAAGTGGGTCGAGGCTGTAATTTCCACGCCAGCCTACCTGGAGGCCCAGGGAGACAGGGCCGGCAAGGCCCGTTGGCTCTACCGCCTGGCGATCCTGGATCCCGAGAACAAGAAGGTGCAGCGCCAGCTGGACATCCTGATGGGCCGGGCCCAAGCCCCGCCAGCCAAGCCCGTCAAGAAGGGAAAGAAGGGCTGAGAAATCGCAGGGCCTGTAATCTTAGGCCATGGCCCGCCGCTCAGCCCCCCGCATCCCTGCCCGCGCCCCATCGCGCCCGACGGATCGGCGAAATTCGCCTGAGGCCGCCCGGCCCTCCCGGCCCCAGGCTCAGGCACTCCGTCCGTTCGAGACCTTTGAAGCCACCTTCCTCGGCCATCCTGAAGGCACCGGCGGCTTCCTGAGGCTGGCAGGGCTACCCAAAGGCCCGGGCATGGATCTGCTGGTGGACTGGCGGGATGCCCGCGGGGCCATCCACGGCGATCGTGTGGTCGCCGAAATTTGTGGAGAAGGCTGGGACGGCCGCCTCAAGGCCAGGGTCATCGAAGTCAAGGGCCGAGGCGAAGTGCCCCTGCCAGGCACGCTGCAGAAACAGCCCTGGGGCTGGCGCGTGGTCCCCCTTGAACCACGGCTGTCGCAGATCATCTCCGTGCCGGCCACGGATCTGGCTGAAGATGGCGAACTCGTGAGTGTAAGGCTGGACCCGAACCCCGAGGCGAAGCAGCTGCGCGGCACCGTGGTGGCCCGGCTCGGGAAGAAGACCGACCTGAAGATCGAAAACAAGCTCACGGCGGCCCTGTTCAACCTGCGCACCGCCTTCCCCGATGCCGTCATGCGGGAACTGGCGCCCTTCCCCACCAGCATTCCCCCCGAATGGCTCCAAGGCCGGGCAGATCTCCGCGAGATCCTCACCTGCACGGTGGATCCGCCCACAGCCAAGGACTTCGACGACGCCATCAGCCTTGAGGTCCTGCCCAGATCCGAGGGCGGTGGCTGGCAACTGGGTGTCCACATTGCGGATGTGAGCCACTACGTCATGGAAGGCGGTCCCCTGGATGAGGAAGCCCGCCTGCGGGGCACCTCCGTCTACTTCCCGGATGAGGCCATCCCCATGATCCCGGAGCGCCTCAGCGGCGACCTCTGCAGCCTGCGGGAGGGCGTGGACCGGCTCACCATGACGGCCTGGATGACAATCTCGCCGGAGTTGGAGGTCGTGGAGACGCGGGTGGTTGAAAGCGTCATCCGCAGTGCGAAGCGGTTGACCTACGACGAGGTGAAGGAGGCCTGCATCGATGGCTCCGTCCGCAAGCGGACGGAGCTGGGCGAAAATCTTTGCGCTCTCCTCGATGCATCTTTGGCGCTTTCACGCCGCCTTACCGAAGCGCGGCTCAGGCGGGGCGCCATGAACCTGGACACGGAAGAGACTGAATTCATCTTCGATGCCGAAGGCCGGCCCGTGGACGCGCGGCGGTACCCGCGGCACGATGCCCACCGCCTGATCGAGGAGTTCATGCTGCTGGCGAACGAAACGGTGGCACGGTTCTTCACCCGCAGGAAGGTCCCCTCCATCTACCGCATCCACGACGAACCGGACGCCCTGAAGCTGGAGATCTTCGCGGAGGTCGCGCGCACTTTCGGACTGCTCAAGACCAAGGAAACACCCACGCCCGAGCACCTCAACGCCATGCTCGACAAGATCCGGGGCGGGCCCCTGGAGGCCATGATCAACACGCTGCTGCTCCGCAGCCTGAAGCGGGCCGAATACAGCGCAGACAACATCGGTCACTCGGGTCTCGCGCTCCAGGACTACCTGCACTTCACCAGCCCCATCCGGCGCTACCCGGATCTCGTTGTCCACCGCCTGCTTCGGAAGGTGCTGCGTGGCGAGCGGCTGCCCGAAGGACTTCATAGCCACCTCGCCGTGCTGGCCAAGGGGGCCAGCGATGCCGAGCAGAAGGCCACCGAAGCTGAGCGAGAAAATGACAAGTGGAAGACCTGCCTCCTCATGAAGGCGCGGATCGGCCAACGTCTCAAGGGTCACATCCAGGGGTTTTCGGCCAAGGTCATGTTCGTCACGCTGGATGCACCTTTCGTGGAGGTGGGGGTCCCCTTGGCAGCCCTGGGCGGCAACTTCTGGGTGGATGAGCACCGGACCAAGGCTGCGGGTGTGCGGGGCTCGGTCGTGCTCACCATCGGGGATGCCGTGGAGGTGGAGATCACCGAAGTGAACGAGGACCTACGCCGGGTCAGCGCCTGGCTCACGGAAGCCAAGGCCCAGGACGGGCATGGCAAGGCCTTCGCGTTCGTGCCTCTGCTCGCAGCGCCCGCGACGTTGCGAGAGGGGGATCTGGAAAAGCCCAGAAGGGGCAGGCCAAATCAAGGCGAAGGGACCCCGAAAGGCCGGCCCCCGAAAAAGGCCCGGGTGCCTGCACGCAGTGCGAGCAAGACCCGCGAGGCTAGCCCCAGGCCGGAGCAGGAGCGTAGGGCCACCGCGGGCGAAGCCCGTGATCCCGCAGGGGCGAGGCCCAGGACGGGCCGAGTGAGGCCAGCTAAAGGCAGCGTCCGGGGCACCGGCAAGCGGAAGGGCCGATGATCGTCGCACCCTTGCCGGTCCGCTGCCTGGGTGTGGATCCCGGTTCCCTGGCCTGCGGGTGGGCCGTGGTGGAGCGCCTCGGCTCCCGCATGTCCCTGGTGGAAGCGGGCGTCATCCGCAGTCCCCGGGGAGTGGCTTTCGACCAGCGGTGTCTGCGCATCCATGAACGGCTGGCGGAGGCCATCGCCGCCCATGTCCCAGGGTTCATGGCCGTGGAATCTCCCTTCGTGGAGAAGAATGCCGCTACCGCCCTGAAGCTTGGGCAGATCCGCGGCGGGATCCTATTGACGGCGGCCCTGCATGGTCTCCCCGTGGGTGACTACAACCCCATGCAGGTGAAGAAGGCGGTTAGCGGCTACGGTTGGGCCGACAAGGGTCAGGTCGGAAAGATGGTGATGACCCTGCTGAACTTGAAGGAGCCCCTTGCCGCCGACGCGGCGGACGCGGCAGCTGTGGCCATCGGGCATCTGCTGGCCACTCGAAGGGCCTGACCAAAAGGCATGGACGACCTGATTGTCATGTTTTTCAATGAAATTTCAGAATTGTCACGATGACCGTGACAATAATCGATATAACTCATGACATTTCTTGTGATACCCATCACTGGCTTCAGCCACCGGCAAAGACGATCATGATGTCCAAGAAGCTCATGGAGCCCCGATGCACCTGGACACCGCCGCCCGACAGCACAACCCGGCCTTCTGGACCACTGCCGAGCGTTTGCATGAGGTCTTCCATCAGCTCGAGCGCCAAATGAGCAGCTCTCCCCGCAGCCTGGCCGTCCTCCGTCAGGTCCAGGACCTCGAGGCTGAGTTGGAGGCCGAGGTCATGCACGGCAATCATCGCACCGCAGTCGCCTGAGGTCCTTTCCCCGCGCAGAAAGGCCCGGCGATGCCGGGCCTTTCTGCGTCAGGGTCGAACAGCAATAGAAAGCACCGAACCCAAGGGCAGATAAGCCATGGCACGGCTTGGCCGAGACATGGCGCGGGGGCCCGGGGGGAGGCTCCATGTCCACGAGCCAGAGGCGAGTGGGAACGACGCGAAGCGCCGTGATACATGGAGTCGCGCAGCGAAGGACCCCCGGACAAAAGAAGGGGCACCCCGAAGGGTGCCCGGAAGTCTCGGCCTATGGCGCTCGGGCCGGAAGGGGCTGGCGGAAACGGTCGCCCCGCGGGAGGAAAGAGAACCTCTTCCCAACCCAGAATGTTAGGCCGACTGGCCCTCTTCACAAGGGGGAAGTGGGGCGACTCACTCCCACTGGCGGATGGTCCCCGGCCGGTAGGAGGCGTATTTCGGGTACCACTGGGCTTTGGTCACGATGGCCTCGATCTGGTCATCATCCAGCAGTCGTCCCAGGCCCGCATCGCGGGCGGCGATGCCCACGGCCTTGCCCACGGCGGCTGAAACCTGGCGGATGTCCTTCATCTCCGGCAGCAACAGCCCCATGGCCTCCTGTTCGGGTGTCACGAAGGAACTGATGGCCCTGCTGGCAGCGAGGAACATGCCGTTAGTCACGCGGGAGGCCTTGCAGACGAGGGAGCCGAGCCCCACGCCTGGGAAGATGTACATGTTGTTGCACTGGGAGGCCCGCAGCGTCCTCCCATTCCCATCCATCGGCGGGAAGGGGCTGCCCGTGGCCACGAGGCCCTTGCCATCCGTGGCCTGCCAGACGGCCTTCGGGGTGCATTCGCTCTTGTGCGTCGGATTGGACAGCGCCAGGACGATGGGGCGTTCGGAATGCCTGGCCGTTTCCGCCAGGATCGCCTCGCTGAAGAGGCCGGGCTGGGCAGTGACGCCGATGAGCACAGTAGGGTGGGCATTCCTGACCACATCCGGAAGGCCGATGCGATTGGGATCGTCCAGCTGCCACCCATCCACCGCCGCGCGGCGCTGGACCAGGGGTTCCTGCGGGCCCTCCAGGAGCGGATCGCCTTCGATCAGCAGGCCCTGCATGTCCACGGCGAAGAGGTGCTTCCTGGCCTCTTCGTCGGAAAGGCCCTCCTCCTTCAGCATGGCGCGAATGCCCTGGGCGATGCCGGTTCCGGCCTGACCCATCCCCACGATGACGTAGCGCTCATCCTGGAACCGGGTCTGCTTGATGCGCATGGCCGTCATCAGGGCCGACAGAGCCGTGGCTCCCGTGCCCTGGATGTCGTCGTTGAAGGAGAGTATGCGCTCCCGGTACCGATCGAGGTTCGTGAAGGCGGTCTGCTTGGCGAAGTCCTCCCATTGCAGCAGGGCGCTGGGGAAGTTGCGCTTCACTCCGAGGATGAATTTTTCCACCAGCTCCTCGTAGTCGGCGCCCCGCAGCCGGGGCCTGCGGATGCCCAGATAGAGGGGATCTTCGAGCAGCCTGGGGTTGTTGGTCCCGACGTCCAGGCAGACAGGCAGGCATACGGCGGGGTGCACGCCGCCGATGGCAACGTACAGGCTCACCTTGCCCACGGAAATGCCCATGCCGTCGGAGCCGAGATCGCCCAGGCCGAGAATCCGCTCGCCGTCCGTCACCACGATCAGGTTCACCTGCGGCTGGGAGAGCCCCTGGAAGATCTGGTCGATGTTGGCGATGTTGTTTGGGGTAATGAAGATGCCGCGATAGCGCCGCTGGATGTGGCTCATCTGCATGCAGGCCTGTCCGACCGTGGGCGTGTAGACGATGGGCACCATCTCCTCCAGGTGCTCAAGAAGCAACCGGTAGAACAGGGTCTCGTTGCGGTCCTGCAGGCCGGCGAGGTAGATGTAGCGCTCCAGGTCTTCGGTCTTCCGCTGGTAGGCCTCGTAGGCCCGATCCGTTTGGGAATCCAGCTTGGAGACACCAGAACGCAGCATGCCGTCCAGACCCAAGCTGAGCCGTTCTTCCTTCTTGAAGGCGGATGCCTTGTTGAGGAGGGAATCACTCAGCAGCTGCCGGCCCCGGATGTAGACCTCGTAGTAGTCCTCTCCAGTCAATGGATCGATCTTGAATCCAAACGTCTTCATGCCTATTCCTTTCCAGCAGCGCTCCGCGTGGATCGGGGTCCGTTATCGGGCCTGAGCCATCAGGGCGATTATCTGGATCCAGTGTAGCCCCGCCCGACAGGCGACACGATCATATCCCTTGAGAGGTCGTAACAACACTCCACGTCGCCGCGCGAGGGGCGTTGTTATGACCTCTTGGCCCCGAGGAGCCTGGCCAGTTCCCGGGCCGATCGCACTGGCGGAGCACAGGTCCTGCCCCAGCAGACAAAGGCCATTGCCTGACCAGCCCTCGCTCCGCGCCCCTCATGGAGCGGCAGCAACTGATCCGGGGACACCGACAGCACCCGTCCCGGCAGGAAACGCTGGTGCACTTCGCCGAGCATGGCCTGAATTCCAGCATCAGCTGGATGACCGGACAGGGCCACGTTCAGAGGTTCCCGAAGGGCGAGGTCCAGGACGCCCAGCAACCCAAGGAAAGCTCTCGGAGACCTTGCCATCCCGGATCCGAAGTACCTGAGCGTCCCTTCGGCGGCCAAGCGGAAGTCCTCGCGCTGCAGGTGGCGGGACAGGCGCAGCAGGGCTCGGGCGGCCAAGGTGTTGCCACTGGGGATGGCGTTATCGAAGCCTGGTTTCTGCCGTATGATCAGGTCCGTCCGGCCTGCCTCGGTGCTGAAGAAACCCCCTGCGACGGGGTCCTGGAAGCGCTTCAGCAGTTCTTCCCCGAGCACCTCCGCCCAGCGCATCCAGTCGGGATTGAAGTCAGCCTCGAACAAGTCCAGGAGGCCCTCCATCAAGGCCGCATGATCCTCGAGGAAGCCCTCCGTATGCGCCCGACCCTGGCGCCATACGCGCAGCAGCCGTCCATCCCGCCAGAGTTCCCGCTGCAGGAACGCCGCGCAGGACTGGGCCGCCTCCAGATACCGGTGGTCGCCTAGTACCTGGTAACCCTGGGCAAGAGCCGACAGCACAAGCCCATTCCAGGCAGCCAGCACCTTGTCGTCCTTGCCGGGGCGCACCCGCTGGTCCCGCCAAAGTCGCAACCGCTCCCGCAGTATTTGAGCTTCTCCCTCGGGAAGCGCAGCTTCCCGAGCAAAGGGAAAGCGGTGGGGGACGCTTGTCCCATGCTCGAAGTTGCCGGTGTCGGTGATGCCGAAGGCCTGACAAAATCGCTCGCCATCCACATTTCCCAGGGCCTCCCGGACCTCCGCGGGCGTGAAGACGTAGAACCTCCCTTCCTCGCCTTCACTGTCCGCATCCTCACTGGAATGGAAACCGCCGCTGGGATCACGAAGATCGCGCAGCAAGTAATCCAGGGTCTCCCGGGCCACCTGGGCATAGCGTGATTGGCCCATGGACTGGTAGGCGGCCAGGTAGCAGCAGACGAGCTGGGCGTTGTCGTAGAGCATTTTTTCGAAGTGGGGGACCAGCCAGTGCGCGTCCACGCTGTAGCGGGCGAACCCGCCCCCAACGTGGTCGTACATGCCGCCTTCCCACATGGCATCCAGCGTGCGGAGGGCCATCGCCTGATCTTGCTCGCTGCCCCTGGCCAGGATCAGCTCCACCGCCATCTGCTGTGGAAATTTCGGTGCGGGACCGAAGCCACCCCACTGCCCATCAAAGGTCCGGCGAAGCTGCTCCAGGGCTGAATCCAGCACGGCGGCATCCGGCAGTTCCGAGCCAGCTTCCCCCTCTGCCTGCCGCCGCAGATCCAGAGCGAGGTGCCCGGCCTGCCTGATCACGCCAACCCGATCCTCACGCCACAACTCGGCAATTCGGGTCAGCAGAGGTAGGAACCCGGGCATGCCGCTTCGGGACTCAGTCGGGAAGTAGGTGCCGCCGTAAAATGGCTCCAGGTCCGGCGTGAGCCACACGCTCATGGGCCAGCCGCCGCGTCCCGTGAGCGTCTGCACGGCATCCATGTAGAGGTCGTCAAGGTCGGGGCGCTCCTCGCGATCCACCTTGATGCTCACGAAGTGGGCGTTCAGCACCTCGGCGACCGCCGGATTCTCGAAACTCTCCCGCTCCATGACATGGCACCAGTGGCAGGCGCTGTAGCCGATGCTCAGGAAGATGGGTTTCTGCTCGGCCCGGGCCTTCTCCAGGGCTGCCTGGTCCCAGGGCTGCCAGTCCACGGGGTTATGGGCGTGCTGCAGCAGGTAGGGGCTGAGGCTTTCCGAAAGGCGGTTGGGCATAATCCCGACTCCTGCAGGGCCTGTCTTCAAAATGGATGCGGGCCACGAGGGTGGCCAGCCGCGCCCATGGCAAGGCGACGGCCGAAAGGCGATGCGGGACATCGTTCGAGGCCGACAACGCAGCCAGGGGTGCGGCTGGCCACCCTCCCGGAGGGCAAGGGGCGGCGCTCGGCGCGAAACTGCGTCAAGCTCCTCGCCAATAGTGCCGCTACTACCATCGTCGCTTTCCTTGTCTCGCTTGGGCGGCGCCCCTTGCGTGGCCACACCCCACTTTGAAGACAGGCCCTAGGGTCAACATTATGTCCGAGATCTGATCTCCGAGCACATGAAAGACCCTCGCGGCCGGTACAATGGCCGTTTGGCACAGTCCCGGAGCCCCATGTTCGACAGTCTTGCCCAGAAGCTCAGCCAGGCAATGAAGGCCCTCCGAGGCCAGACGAAATTGACGGAAGCCAATATCGAATCGGTGTTGCGCGAAGTCCGCATGGCCCTGCTGGAGGCCGATGTCCATGTGAGCGTGGCCCGGACCTTCCTGCAGCGGGTGAAGGAGAAGGCCCTCGGCGCGGAGGTCATGCAGGGACTCAACCCGGCCCAGGCCTTCATCGACATCGTTCACCGTGAACTGGTCGAGATCATGGGCGGCCAGGCCCCGGAATATCCCATCACCTTCGCCTCCACCTCACCGACCGTGGTCATGATGGTGGGCCTCCAGGGTGCGGGCAAGACCACCACCTGCGGCAAACTCGCGGTCTTCCTCAAGAAGCTGGGCAACTCCCCCATCCTGGTGCCCGCCGACGTCTACCGCCCCGCCGCCATCGAACAGCTGCACATCGTCGCCAGGGACGCCGGAGTGCCGTCCTTCCGCACGGACGAGAAGGATCCCGTCGCGATCTGCGCCGCGGCCGTGGCCGAGGCGAAGCTGAAGGGCTGGGACGTGGTGGTGCTGGACACGGCCGGCCGCTTACACCTGGATGAACCGCTCATGGAGGAGCTGGCCCGCATCAAGGCGGCCACGGGCCCTGACGAGATTCTCTTCGTGGCAGATGCCATGACGGGCCAGGACGCGGTCCGTAGCGCCACCGCCTTCCACCAGAAGCTGGGCATCACCGGCGTGGTGCTCACCAAGACTGACGGCGATACCCGCGGCGGCGCAGCCTTCAGCATCAAGCAGGCCACGGGTCAGCCGCTAAAGTTCGTGGGCGAAGGCGAAAGGCTCGAGGACTTCCAGCGCTTCCATCCGGACCGCATGGCCCAGCGCATCCTAGGCATGGGTGATGTCCTCAGCCTCATCGAGCACGCCAAGGACCGCATCGACGAAAAGGAAGCGGAGGTCATGGCCAAGCGCCTGGCCAAGAACCAGTTCACCCTCGAGGACATGCGCAAGCAGTTCCAGCAGGTGCAGAAGCTGGGCTCCATGAGCAAGATCATGGGCATGTTGCCCGGCGTCACCAAGGAGATGAAGGACCAGATGGCCAGTGCCGCCACGGACAAGCGGGTCAAGCACCTGGAGGCCATCATCAATTCCATGACGCCCGCCGAGCGCGCCAACCACAACCTGCTGGACGGCAAGCGCAAGCGCCGGGTCGCGGCGGGTTCGGGTCGCCCCGTGAGTGAAATCAACCAGCTGCTCAAGCAGTTCGTGGAAACCAAGAAAATGATGGGCCAGATGAACGATCCGAGGTTCATGGCCCGCATGCAGCGCATGGCGAAGACGGGCAGCGGCCCCAAATTTCCCTTCTAGCGAACCATGGCGGTTATTCCCTCAACCCCGCTGCATCCCGGAACCTGGGTCATCCTGGCGCTGACGGTGGTCGGGCTGGGAATAGTCGCCGTGAAGTTCGACAAGCCACCGTCCGTGGAGCGGGTGCTGGTCCTGGCCTCATCCCTGGACGACCAGGGCAGGGATGTGGGGCCTGGCATGGAAACGCTCCTGTCGGATTGCATGGAGGTGCTGGCGGGAGCCACGGTCACCCATGGCCAGGGGCTGCCTACCCCGGCCGTCCTGAGCCACCTGCCTCCCAATACGCGCCTGCTCCGCTTCCATGGCAACCGGAAGGAGAATCTCCTGGCCCTCACCCTGGAGTGGAACACGGTCGACCGCCTCCTTTCCAACCAGCCGTGGCTCGAGGAATCCGGCTTCCGTGAACAGCCCTGGGAGGCCATGCAGCAGGCCCTCCGGCACTGGCCCCTGCCCCTCCGCCATCGGCTGCAGGAGCGGTTGATCCCCCGATCGGCTCCGAATTTCTGGCGCTTGCTCGAGGGCCTTGCCATTCTCGATGACCAGACTGCCACTGACCATCTCGCAGCTTCCCAGAAACTGGCCGAGGATGAGCCTGACTGCGCTTCTGCCTGGACGGCTCTGGGAGACCACCTCTACCGCAGCCTCTGGGTGAATCCGGATCAGGCTGGCATCGGCCTGAACTCGCGCACCCACCATGCCTTCGAGACGGCCGAACGCCTGATCCAGGGCCACCCTCGGGCCACCTTCCTCTGGTCGATGATGCTGACGGATACCGGCAACCAGAGTCTCGCCCTGAAACACCTCAAGGACGCCATCTGGCTTCGGCCCGACATGCCGGACCTCTACCTCGGCATCGCCTACGCTGGACGGACTTCCGGCTTGCTGGAAGGAGCCCGCAGGGCCCTGGTCCGGCGCAGTGAATTGATCGGCCCCATGGCCCTGCCCTCCTCCTGGTTCGTCGAAACCACCCCTCTCTATCTCGGCGATCAGGCAGCCTTCGGCCAGGAACTGGCACGTGTGGAAGCCCTGCGCCGGGACGCCAGCGTCCTTTTCTACAAGGGCTACCTGGCGCTCCTCCAGGGGAACCGCCCCCAGGCTCTTGGCTTCATGAAATCCGGGAGTGCTCCCGCGATGGAGCCTATCCCCTTCCGCGATCTGTGCCGGGTCTACCGCGCCTTCCTCGAAGGCAGGCCGGAGCAAGGCTTGCTCGAACTCCATGAGATCGACAAGATCCGTGGCAGGCTCCGGATCCCGGACGGCGAGTGGACCTTCAAGGAAGCCGAAGCCTATTCGCTGCTGGGCGACCCGGACCAGGCCATGGACTGCGCCACGAGGGCCTTCGTGCAGGGGTTCAGCTGCGCGACCTGGTACGAGGGCTCCCCATTCCTGGCGAAGGCGCGGGAACATCCCCGTTGGCCCATGCTCCTCAGGAACATCCGGGAACGCCAGGCGGTGCTGGCCGGGAGCTTCCCGCCAGCAGCCTTCTCGCCCTGAATTAACGCTTGGGATATGGGGAATTCCGCGATACACTTTCCTGCTCAGGGAGTGCCCATGCTTTCGATCCGGCTTGCTCGCAATGGTGCCAAGAAGCGCCCGTTCTACCACATCGTCGTCTCCGAGAACGACCGCATTCCCACTGGCCAGGCTGTGGAAGTGCTGGGCTTCGTGAATCCCATCGCCGGCACTGGCGAAGCTGTGCGCATCGACGTGGAGAAGGCCAAGATCTGGTTGCAGAAGGGGGCCCAGCCCTCCAAGACTGTGCTCGACCTGTTCAAGAAGAACCAGGTCCTGTAGCCCGCACTCGATCCACGAAAGCCGGGCGTTGGTCCGGCTTTCTTTGTTCATCCGGGAAGCGACATGAACCTCGAAGCCTTTCTGCGTGACGTACTGACTCCGCTGCTGGACCACCCGGATGCCCTCCGGGTCGAGGTCGCCGGCGAGGGCCGGAAGCGCGATGTGCTGGTCTACGCCGATATGAAGGATCGCGGACGCATCATCGGCAAGCACGGTCGCATGATCTCGGCGCTGCGCACGCTCTGCAAGACCGCCGGCGAGAAGGCCGGCCTCTCGGTGGACCTTGAGTTGTACGACGGGGACGAGGCATAGGAGCACTTTCATGCTGCTGGCTGGCCATCTCGCGAAGGTCCAGGGCCTCAAGGGCGAGTTCCTCTTCCACTCGGTCATGGATGATCCGGAACGACTGGAGGGCATGCAGGGACTGTTCCTGGCCCCGCCCCACCAGGACCTGGAGCACGCCGAGAGCGAACCACCCGCGCGCCCGGTGACCCTGCGCGGCTTCCGTTGGCACCAGGAGCGCCCCTGCCTGGCCTTCGCGGGTGTGCAGGACCGCACAGCGGCCGAATCCTTCAAAGGCTGGTCGCTCTGGATGCCCGAAGCCGAGGCCAAGTTGGGCGAAGGCGAGACCTTCCGGCACGAGTGGATCGGCTGCGTGGTCTACATCGCCGACCGCAAGGTGGGCGAAGTGCTGCGTCTCGATCCGGGCCCGGCGGGCTACGACATGGTGGTGATGCGCGACTTGCGCCCCGGACGGACCGGCCAGCGGGACATCCCTTACATCAAAGCCTGGTGGACCCTGGACTTGCCGAATCGGCGCCTGGACCTGAACCCGCCAGAGGGCCTGCTGGACGTGAACCTGATCGGAGGCTGACCATGCCGACCGCCCTGCAACGGTTCAAGCAGACCCTCGGCCTGCGCCTGTTCGGCTGGCTGAAGATTCCCCTCTTGGCTTCCGTGCGTCCCACTGTCGTGGAACTCAGCGAGACCCGCTGCGTGGTGCGGGTCCCCCTGCGCAGGTGGACCCGGAATCATCTCGGCTCCATGTACTTCGGCGCGCTGGCCATCGGTGCCGACTGCGCCGGCGGCCTGCTGGCCATGGACCAGATCAAGCGCTCCGGCGGGCAGGTCTCCCTGGTCTTCAGGTCCTTTCAGGCCACCTTCCTCAAGCGCCCGGAATCCCACGTCTACTTCATCTGCGAGGATGGTGAGGCCATCCGGGACCAAGTCCGAAGGACCCTCACCTCTGAGGAGCGCATCACCGAACCCATGACCATCCGGGCCGCCGTGAGGCTGGCGGACGGGACCTTCGAGTCCGTGGCCGAGCTCACCCTGGAGTTGAGCCTCAAGCGAAAAGGCTAGACAGTTTCGACCTTCACTTGAGGTTGAGTTCGAAGGGCATCCGGGCGTAGACCCCCTGGGGATCATTCAGGGCCGACAAGTGCTCAAGCTGCAAACGGAAGGTCTCGGCCAAGGCGTCCACTGGTCCTGACCTGACCAGCTTCCGTGGCTTGCCGTGACCGAGGTTCCGGAGCAGCTCCTTGAACACGTCAGGTTCGTGCTCGGGGCTCACGATCTGGAAATCGTCCTCGGCCTTGACCAGCTTCGCAGCGTGCTTCACCGCATCCCCAAGGCCCCCGAGCTCATCCACCAGGCCGAGCTTCAGGGCCTCCTGACCTGACCAGACCCGGCCCTGGGCGATCTCGTGGACCGCCTCCTTCTTTATATTCCGGCCCTCGGCCACCTTGGTGAGGAACTGGTCATAGACGTGGTCCACGATGCTCTGGATTCGGGCCAGTTCCTGTTCGCTCCTGGGACGGGTGATCGTCGGTATGCCCAGCCTGGCCGTCTGCACGCTATCCCAGGTGATGCCGTGCTCATTGGCCAGCTTCTTTACATTGGGAATCAGGCCGACCACGCCGATGGAACCGGTGATGGTGGTGGGTTCCGCAAAGATCCGATCAGCGTAGGTGCTGATCCAGTAGCCGCCAGAGGCAGCCACGTAGCCCATGGAAACGACCACCGGCTTGACTTTCCGTGTGATGACCACCTCCCGCTGGATGACCTCGGACGCCATGGCACTACCCCCACCGCTGTTCACCCGGAGGACCACCGCCTTTACCCGGTCGTCCATGCGCAGTTTGCGCAGCTCGCGGCTGACCCGGTCTCCGCCGATCTGGCTAGGCTTGCCCTCACCGTCCACGATGTCACCTTCGGCCACCACCACGGCAATGCGCGTCTTGCCGGTCTTGGCCTCCCCGGGGATGCTCGCGTAGGTGGCCAGGGTGATCTGCGGGAAATCCTTATCTTTGGCCTGCTTGCCGGCCAGCGTCTTCAGTTCGTCGAGCACTTCGTCATAGGGCGCGATGCGATCGACGAGGCCATGCGCCTTCGCGTCTTCGACTTCCAGGACGCCCTTTTCGTCGGCGATGGCCTGGAAGTCTACCGGGGTCTTGCTGCGATCCTTGGCGACGGTTTCCTTCCACTCGCCCCAGATGTCATCCAGCAGCTTCTGCGTCTGTTCGCGGGCGGCGTCACTCATCTTCTCGAGCATGAACGGCTCAGCATAGGACTTGTACTTCCCGACCCGGGTCACCTGCACGTCAATGCCGTACTTCTTGAAGGCGCCCGCAAAGAACATCGGCTCACTGACCAGGCCGCTCGCATCCAACATGCCGAAGGGGTTGATGAAGACCGTCGTCGCGCCCGCCACCAGGTAGTAGTCCCGCTTGGTCCAGATCATGTTGTAGGCCAGCACCGGCTTCTTGGCCTTGAACCGCTGGATGGCCTCCCGGAGCTCGCGCAGCTGGGCGGGACCCGCACTCTGCAGGTTGCCCGTGAGGAACAGGGCCGTGATGCGCGAATCGGAGGCCGCCCGGTCCAAGGCCTCGATCACGTCCGGCAGGGCCTGGCTGGCATTGGCGCCGCCATCCAGCGCCTCGCTCAGAAGTTCGCCGGGCTCAGGGTCGCGCTCGCCGTCGGTCAGGTTCGTACCAAGATTGAAGACCAGCACAGCCTTACCTGGGACAGTCGGCTTGCTCGTGGACCCGAGCACGGCCACCAAGCCGAAGAACCCGAATAAAGCCAAGCCGCCGACCACCATCAACGCCAGCAGGGTGACGAAAAAGCTCTTGAAGAAGTCCTTCATGACGGCTCCGGAAAAGACCCTTCCAGAATGGCACGGCTACCCCCTGGCTCAATCTTGACTTATTTGGTAAGCTTTTCTATCCCTTGGAGGATGTCATGACAAATTACCCCGAACCCATGGTCGCCCCGATGCGCGAGGAACTTGTCCAGGTCGGTTTCAGGCAGCTGCTCACCCCCGCCCAGGTGGATGCGGCCCTGCAGCAGCCCGGCACCACCTTGCTGGTGGTGAACAGTGTCTGCGGGTGCGCCGCCGCGGGGGCCCGCCCTGGGGTGACGGAAGCGCTCCGGGATCCCGCCCTGCGGTTCGATCATCTGGTCACCGTTTTCGCCGGAATGGAGAAGGAGGCCACGGCCCAGGCCCGGGAATACTTCGAGGGCGCCCTGCCCACCAGCCCCCAGGCCGCCATCCTCAAGGACGGACAGCTGGTCCACCTCATGCAGCGCCAGGATTTCCTGGGCCACGGCCCCGAAGAGATCGCCACCTCGCTCAGCTCCGCCTACCGTCGGACCATCGCCGCCAGTTGAGCTGGCAACAGGGCTAAACTGCGGTGGATCGCTTCCCGGGGGGTCCCATGAAAAAGCTCCTGCTCATCCTCCTGCTGGGAGGCGCCTGCCTCGGCGGATACTACCTCAAGACTGGGCAACTTCCGTGGACCGCTCTTTCCCATGAGGAAGAACAGGTCGCCGCCATCCGCGAAGAATTCGGCCTGGTCCGCCAACAGTGGAAGCAGGCCGGCCGGGCCGGAGCATTCGGGATGGACACCAGCAGCATCACCGATGTACCCCTGGCGAAGCTGGAGACGCTGGAACGCAACCTGGAAGAATTGTCGCCCAAGCTCAAGACACCCAAAGCCAAATTTGAAGCAAGCACCCTCCGCCGGGAGATCACCTCGTTCAAGAGCGAGATGCGCTAAGTCACCTCCCCGTTCAGCCCACTCCCTGGCGCTTGGTCTCTTGATTGCGTCGCGTCACGGTTGAGGTGCGGGCTAAGGAGCTGGAACGGTCAGCGGAATGTTTTCCCGGGTCCTGCCGCTCGGTGTTCCGGTTCTCTCGGCTGAGGGTCCTGGTGGCGAGGGTCTGATAGGTTGCGACGATCTCACCGCGGAGGAGGGCAAGTTCCCCCCGGGAAACAGGGGCCGCAGCCATGCTGAGCACCAGGGCCGGAAGAAAGATGAGCGGACTGGACTTCATTGGTCCTCCTGAAGGTTGAACACCGTAGGCGCGCTCGCCATAGGGCGCCTGGAAGCTGTTGATTCATTCCAATGTGAATTCGCCTGCCTTGGAATCGGGCTGATTACCTAGGCTGTGGGTCCCGAATAAGCGAGAACGGCATCGGGCAGGACCCGCACGCCTCCATCGGTGTTCCGCACTTGCTGCTCACTGAACCTCCAGCACCGCCAGTCCATCCTGCCGAGTCGATCTGCCGCTGACGCAGACGATCTCGCCGACGCGGAAGGGGCGCTGGCGCTTGCGGATGGCATCGGGGAAGGCGACGGCTTCGCAGAGGCCGGTTTCGTCCTCGAAGGTGATGAACTGCATGCGCTCGCCTTTCTCCGTCGCCACATCCTTGTCCGCCACCACCAGGGCCCAGAACTTCAGCCGCTTATTCGGCTTCACCACATCGGCCGCGCGGTCGGGTCCTCCGCCCTTGCGCACGCGGGCCAGGGCCGCAGGATGCAGGTCCAGCGTGAGGCCCATGGTCGCCATCTCCAGGTCGGCCCGGTCGAAGAGGTCCGTGGGGCGCGGGCGCACGCCGGGGGGC
>CAIQPH010000298.1 GCA_903873655.1 uncultured Holophagaceae bacterium
CACCCTGCTTCTCGAAGGCATCATCGACGAAGCCGACCACTCTGCATTTCAGGTTTGGATTCGCCTGCAGTTCCCGGCATAGTTGTACCCCAGCTTGGCCCGCTCCCACAATGAGCGTCCGGAGCGCCAGGTCACTTGCAGAGGAACCAGTGCGGGGTATCTTCCGGCGTTCAACCGTAGGACGGTGGGGGTGTGTCTTGAGGAAGCGATGGCGGTAGTAATCGACGGTAGCCGCTCGAATCAGAATCCAAGTGAAGGCTGTGAGCAGGCTTGCAGCCAGGGTGATCTTTGGCTGTTCAATTCCAAGCTTGAGGTATCTGTCTATGACGAAGACGCCAACAGCCACCGCGATCATTACCGCCATGCTCAGCATGAGCAATCGGACCTCCTCGAAGCCCGTGAAACGGTAATGCTGGCGCGTGTGTTGGAAGGCGACATTCACCGCCATGGCAAAGACAACCCATTCGATGACGGAGATTGGGCTGGGAAAGTTACTTCTGACAAGACTATTGGCCGCCACCCAAGCAACGGCAGCGAAACCAGCGTCAAGCATCAGCTTCACGGTGTGGCGGACGCCGGGGCGGGTGCAGGTCTCCTTGATCTGTGCGCGAACTCGAAGGCGCACTGATTCGAAGTCATGACGCATGGATGGCTCCATGTGTGGACCCAAATGCCTGACACACATAGTGTCTGGGACCTGAATACTGCATTTCCAAGCGAAACTCCATGGTGCAAAGCTATGGGTGAATAGGCATGGATCATTTGCGAATTCACCCTGGACGGCCTTAGTGGAATAGGCGAAGGGTGAAAATAAAAGGTTGCAATCAATTGACTTCAAGTCAAGAAATGTTAATGAAATTAATACGTTATAGGTGGCATGAATATTCCACGCAGGAGCTCAATCCCATCCACGAGGTTAGGCTGTTCCAATGTCTAACTTTAATCCCTGGGACCCTTACCGCGATCTGCGCTTCGCGGGCACACGGGAGTATCCTGGCTATGGAACCTGTTTCATCGCCGAGGGTCGAATCCTGGTCGAGGATCTGCTGGGGGCTGCTCGCGCCGGGCACATGAAAGTAATCTCCGTGGCTGCCACGACTGTGGCCGCGGCGGAGATCCGAGATCTTCTGCCGTTGGGTACTGAACTTCTGACAGCCGAACCCGCGGCTCTGTCGGAACTGGTGGGTTTTCCCTTCCACCGCGGCCTCATGGCCTGCGCCCAGGTGCCATCGCCGCCACTGGTTTCCGGTTTGCGCGAGGCTCGTCGTCTTCTGGTGCTGCCCCGCCTGTACGACAGCGAAAACCTGGGCCTGCTGCTGCGCAGTGCCGCGGCCCTGGGGCTGGATGGCGTGCTGGCGGGCCCTGGACCGGGACTATGGGCCCGGCGTACCGTGCGCGTCTCCATGGGCGCCGTCTGGCGCATTCCTGTGTGGCGAACAGAGGACCCTTGGGGGCTGCTCGCGGAGTGGAAGGCGGCGGAACCCAGCTCTGAGATCGTTGCGGCTGCACTCATCAAGGGAGCGGAGGATGCCCATGCCTGGCACCCCGCGCTTCGTTGCGCCCTAGTGATGGGGCCCGAGGATACGGGCCTGGACGAATGTCAGCTGGCTCACTGTGATCGTGCCGTGGCCATTCCCATGGCCTCAGGCATGGATAGCCTCAACGTGGCGGCTGCCGGTGCAATCCTCATGTTCCAAATGATGGAACCGGGGGATGTTTACACGCGACGGAGCCAACACTCTCGCCAGTAGTGGGAGTTATTGCGCGGGCAATTGTTAGCACAAGGGCCGTGGCAGGTCACCCCTTTAAGCGTGACGGTATTCATCAGGCTCGCCATTTCCCCACTCTTCTCCAAGATAATGCGTTGAAGTTGGGTCTCCACTTGGTAGCGCTTCCCAATGTATTCGAACATGGCTGGAGTGAAGGCGAGGCCGCGGTTCTTACCGTTGGGGTCAAGAGTGGCCTGGATCTCCCCGCGACTGAGCACCTCCACCCATTCGCCTGGCTGAAGTCCTAAGTTGCCCCTAGAGTTCCCATACTGAATACCAGCTATGGCCCCGATTGCCTGAAAGCCAAGTAACTTTCGGAACCGATTGAAGGAGGTGAGGAAGAGTATCTGCATAAAACCCGGGACCTTCAGCTCGCCCCGGCCTAGCTCTCGGAAGAAGTTGGTTAAGTTCCAGCGGGACATTGAATGAGTGGCCCCAAAGAGTTCAGTGGATTGGCAGTAATACCGATCCTCCCGGTAGGTTGGGAGATCCAAAAGAGTGCTTGCCGGGCCTACCCTAGAATTCAGCTGCGGCTCCGCTGTCCCATTTTCTTCTTCTGCAGGCCGCAGCCAAGCTGCTTTCCAAAAGAAAAGACATCCTCGCTGACAACCGCCGTGGGAGGATCCATCGCATTTCAGGTCCTTAAGGAGGACTGTTGAGAACATGCGTCGCATACCCCCAAAGCCCTCAACACAGGTCTTGTCGACATTGCGATGGACGATAGCATTGCTCCCGCAGTAACAAGCCATCTCTGGCATGAAGAGGAGTCCCTCGAGCTTTCCATCGGCGTCGAGCGTGGCTGCGATTTCCTCTGAGCTGCGAATTACGATGACTTGCCCCTGTATAAAGGGCGAAGCGAGAATAGGGCCCATGTTCAAACTCTAGTCCGGAGGGCTTTAATTTGAGATTTCCACATAAACTTCCTGATTGAGGTGATGGAATGGACATCAGCTCAGTGAAACAAAAATGTTCATTATAAGCAGTCACATACATAGACGTACGTCCAGGATACATTCCGTTTGATCATTTGGAATTCATTCGGATGGGAGGTTGTCATACAGAATTGTATTCGACATGAGCCTAGGGCTCACTACTGACGGCGATCTCCACGAGGTGCAGGAGCTCGGTGACCACCTTGCACCGGGTGGTGTCCTGCTCGTAGCAGGCGGAGACCAGCTTACGCGCCGCGGCCATGTCGCCGCAGGCCTTGCCCCGGGCGATGAATTCCCGGCAGCACGCTGGCATCGGTCCCCAGTTGCCGCACTCCATGAAGCAGTCACTCAGGAAGACGAACTTGGGAATGGCCTCGCCCCCGTTGGTGAGGAAACGGATGAAGACTTCCGGGTGCTGCGCCCGGCTGATGTAGCGCACTTTCAATTGAGACGAAGCCTCGGCCATGCGCTGGAGCACAGGTACATGGCGGACCACATCGCCGCACCAATCCTCCGCGATGGCCACCACGTGCACGGGCCGGGGCAGGGTGGCCAAGGACTCCGCTACCGCGGGCTCCAAGGTCTGGGATTGACGCAGCGTTTCCATCCTGTTGCGCTGCTCGGCGGATTCCGCGGCAGCGAGCCAGGCGGTGTAGTCCAGGCCGCAATCGAACACGGTCTTCCAATCGATGACAGGCAGGGTGGCGGGTCGGGGCATGGGACCTCCTGGTCTCACAGGTGAGTGTGACGGAGTCTCGGGGAACGCAGACGGGGAAACAGGAACCCCGTCCGGGCCTTGTAGTCCCGCCAGCCGGGATGACGCGACAGGCGCTCCTCCATCACGAGCATGTTCGGCAGGAAGAGTCCGCCCCACACGAAGGCAAGCAGGAGCCATGGGGCCCAGTGCCGGGCCAGCAGGGCATAGGTGGCGTACAGCAGCATCTCGCCCAGGTAGTTGGGATGCCGCATGCGGGCGTAGAGGCCGGTGGTGATGAGGCCAGGCCGCAGGCTCAGCGTGGCGTGCTTCTGCGCATCGGCGCTCATCATCAGGGCGAGCCCGAGGGTATGCACAGCCACGGCGGCGCCGATCAACCACGCAGTGGGTTCGGGTCTCGGACCCAGCACCGGTGTTACCACCAGGACCGGCGCGAGCCAGTAGGGACCCAGCACGGTCGCAAAGGCCAGGATGCCGCCGCCCCAGGTGATACGGACGGCCCACCGGGCGTCTGGGAAGGAGGCGTGCTTGATGAGCCAGCAGAGGCCATAGCTCCCATGGAGGGCCAGGTAGGTCCAGGCAACAAGGCTCCAGTTGCGGCAGGCCGCCATGAGCCCCAGGACGAACAGGAAGGTGCCGCCCTTCTGGACGTTGATCAGGGTGGAGAACTGCCAGGGCCGGGGGCCGCCGAAGGCGTCCTGGCTCAGGTGGGTGGTGAGCCGCTGCAGGGAGCGGGCCCAGGCGAGTGCAGGGTCGAGCATCGGTATCGGGGTCATGGAACCAGGATCGCCTGGGACCTTGGTCCGGCCTATCCCCAAATGCGCTCATGTCGCGCTGTTCAGGTGCTTCCAGTGCAGTTGGTTGCCGAGTCGCAGGGTTCAGGCACCTGTGCCAAAGCGAAAGTCAAGGAAGTGAACTCGACGGCGCCATGCGCCGTTCCTTCCAGCCCAGGGCGAGTTCAGAAAATCAGTGGAGATTTCTTCGGAATTCTCATAATGCTGTCAGGACATATTTTTTCTTTCTAGTAGAATGGAGTGTCCTCGGGTGCCCAGGTCAGGGTGTCAGGTTTATTTCACAGGAGCTTTCATGACCCTTACCAAAGCCTACGCCGCCACCTCCGCCACGGCGCCACTCACGCCCTTCCAGTTCGAGCGGCGGGCCGTGGGGCCGCATGACGTCCAGATCGAGATCGCCTACTGCGGCATCTGCCACTCGGACCTCCATCAGGTGCGCGACGAGTGGGGCGGCTCCAAGTACCCCATGGTGCCGGGCCATGAGATCGTGGGCAAGGTCACCGCCGTGGGCGCCCACGTAAATGGGTTCCAGGTGGGCGACCTCGCCGGTGTGGGCTGCATGGTGGACAGCTGCCGCACCTGCCCCAGTTGCCAGCAGCATCTCGAACAGTTCTGCCAGAAGGGCTCGGCCTTCACCTACAACGGCACCGAGATGGATCGGAAGACCCTCACCTATGGCGGCTATTCCTCCAGCATCGTGGTGGATGAGGCCTTCACCCTGAAGATCTCCCCGAAGCTGGACCTCGCCGCCGCCGCGCCACTGCTGTGTGCCGGCATCACCACCTACTCGCCCCTCCGCCACTGGAAGACCAAGGCGGGCGACAAGGTTGGCGTGGTGGGCCTGGGCGGCCTGGGCCACATGGCCGTCAAGATCGCCGCCGCCATGGGCGCAGAAGTCACCATGCTCAGCACCTCGAAGGCCAAGGAGGCCGACGCCCGCAAGCTGGGCGCCCACCACTTCGGTTTGACTTCCGACGACGCCACCTTCAAGCGGCTAGCGGGCCAGTTCGACCTCCTCATCGACACCATCTCCGCGCCCCACGACTACAACAAGTACCTGGGCCTGCTTCGCCTTGAAGGCGCCATGGTGCTGCTGGGCGTTCCACCAGAGCCTATGCCCGTGGCCGCCGGCTCGCTCATCTTCGGGCGGAAGGTCCTCACGGGGTCCCTCATCGGGGGCATCCAGGAGACTCAGGAGATGCTCGATTTCTGCGCCGAGCACGGCATCGTCTCCGAGATCGAGTTGATCCCGGTCCAGCAGGTGAACGAAGCCTACCAACGCATGGTGAAGAACGACGTGCGCTACCGCTTCGTGCTGGACATGAAGACCCTGTAGGTCTCAATCCAGGGGCACGGGCAGTCCGTGCTGGCGGAGGAAGGTGAGCTTGTCCCAGTAGCCGCGCTGGAACACGATGCGCCCCTCCACCACATGGAAGAAGCCGCAGCCGCGCAGGCCCAGCGGGTCCCGCCACTCGAGGATGGCCCACTCGCCATCCTCGAAGCGGTTTTCAACGATACACACCATCTCAGCCGAAGCGAATCTAGCGGCGAACATGGCCCGGATCGCCTCCCGGCCCACCACCGGTGCTTCGGCCACCTGATGGTTCACCGCGCCCTCGGCGTACAGGGACGCCAGGGCATCCACATCCTGGCGGTTAAAGGCTTCTACCCAGGCGGCCACGAGTGATCTTGGGGTGGGCGTGGACATGGGTCACCTCGCAAGCTTCGCCTGGAACCGCAGGATTCCATCTAGACCCAGGGTGCTGTTCAGTCGCCCCAGGTGCTCCAGGTGGTTCAAGTGGGCGATGGCCTCGCCCATGGCGAAGATGATCTGATGGCTGTCCAGCGTCCGGTCGAACAGGTCATTTAGAATGTCGGCGGCAGAGCGGGGCTCCCGGCAGGCCGCTTCCAGAACCCGGAGGCGATCCGCATGGTGGTGACCGAGGGCATCCAGGCGCTGATGCAGGCCCAGGAAGGGTCGTCCGTGGGAGGGCAGCACCAGGGTGTCATCGGGGATGGATCGGAAACGGTCCAGGGAGGCCAGGTAGCGGGCCAGGGGGTCATCCTTGGGTGAGTGGGCCGGCACGCTGATGTTGGTGGTGATGGTGGGCAGCACCATGTCCCCGGAGATGAAGACACCCGCCTCTTTGCAGTACAGTCCCGCATGCTCGGGACTGTGCCCATGGCCCACATGCACGGTCCAGGTGCGGCCTCCGATAACGAGCCGGTCACCGTCCAGCATCCGTTGGATGTGGCGGGGCAGGGCAGGAACCCCCCCGCGGTAGGAGTCGTGGTCGGCTTCTATGGCCCTCAGCCAGTCCTGGCTCAGGCCGTGGAGGCGGAACTGCTCCAGGGCGTCCTGTTTCCAGGAACGGCCGGGCCCGTGCCAGAACAGCTGGGCCCCGAAGAACTCCCCCAAGGTCATGGTCACTGGGGCGCCGGTGCGCTCCTGGAGCCAGGCAGCCAACCCCACATGGTCCGGATGGCAGTGGGTCGCCAGGATCTGCGTGATGGGCTGACCGAGTTCCTGCAGGATCCGGTTCCAGTGCTCCTGGGCTGCGGGAAGGCCGTAGCCCGTGTCCACGATGGCCCAGCCAGCCCCGTCCTGGATGAGCCAGAGGTTCACGTGATTCAGAGCGAAGGGCAGGGGCATCCGCAGCCACCGGATGCCATCCGCCACGGAGACCGTGGTGCCGGGAGCCGGGGTGGTGAGATGGGGCATGCGCAAGGGAGTGTTCTGCTTCAACCCCACACCCGCTTGCCGCCCACCCAGGTGCCGAGGATTTTGCCGGGCAGGCTCCAGCCCTTAAAAGGCGTGTTGTAGGCCTTGGACTGGATGAAGGCCCGGTCCACCTGGATCTTCGCGTTGGGATCGAACAGCACGAAGTCAGCTGGCGCGCCGGGTTTGAGGCTGCCAAGGCCCTGGCGGTCGAGGTGGAAGACCCTGGCGGGACCCCAGGTGAGCAGGCCCACGGCCTTGGCGAGGGTGATCACCTTGCGGTTCACCAGCAGCTCCAGGGCGAGGGGCAGGGCGGTCTCCAGGCCGATGACACCGAAGGCGGCGATGGGCAGCTCTACCTCTTTGTCATCCCAGCCATGGGGGGCGTGGTCCGTGGCGATGGCGTCCAC
>CAIQPH010000299.1 GCA_903873655.1 uncultured Holophagaceae bacterium
CCGTGGTGCTGGAAGGTCCCGAAAGCGGGGGCCACCAGGGCTTCAGCCACGACGGCTGGCTGGACCCCGCCCACACCCTGGAGAACATCCTCCCCGAGGTGATCGCGGAGCGGAACACGTGGGGCGACTTCCCCATCCTGGTGGCCGGCGGCATCTGGGATCACGCGGACATCCAGCGCTTCCTGGCCTTGGGCGCCGACGGCGTGCAGATGGGCACCCGGTTCATCGGCACCTTCGAGTGCGATGCCTCGCCTATCTTCAAGGAAGTCATCCTCCGCGCCAAGGCCGAGGACATCGGTCTCATGAAGTCCCCGGTGGGTCTCCCCGCCCGCGGCGTGCGCACCTCCCTGCAGCGGAACATCGAGGCCGGCACCGCACCCCAGGTGCGCTGCGTGAGCAACTGTCTCTCGCCCTGCGGCCACGGCAAGGGTGCGGCCGCCGTGGGCTACTGCATTGCCGACCGGCTGGCCGACGCCATGCAGGGCAAGGAGGAGAGCGGGCTCTTCTTCACCGGCAGCAATGGCGCCAAGCTCCGCGAGCTGGTGAGCGTCCGCGACCTCATCGAGGAACTGACCCAGGATCCGGGACTTCAACGGGTCTACGCTTGACCTGTTAATTCCACCGAAGCCAGGTCGATAAGAGGACTTGGGGGTGGGTATGTCGGCACGGGAGCGTTCCGTCAATTCTGGGGCAGGAATGCTCGTCCTGCTGGCTACGCTCCTGGCCTCCTTGATGCTCGCCTGTGGTGGCGGAGCAGCGAATTCCAGTTCCACGCCTCTGCCGCCCACTGGGCTGGTCTATGCCCAAAACCCAGCGGTCTATACCAAAGATCTCGCCATCTCCATCAACCACGCTTCCAGTGCCGGCTGGCCAGTGGTGAGTTATCAAGTGGCACCGCCGCTCCCAACCGGGCTCAGCCTGAGCACTGCTACAGGCGATCTGACGGGTACCCCGACCGTCCTGTCTCCTCGAGCCAATTACCTCGTGACCGCGACCAACGCAGGAGGCAGCCAGCAAGTTCCCCTGACGATCACCGTGAACGATGTACCGCCTTCCATCGGTTACGGAACCAGCGGCTTCACCTTCACGCTTGGCTCGACCATCCCCACCGCCCATGCCCAGAACACGGGCGGGCCAGTGGTCTCCTGGTCCATCAATCCACCCTTGCCTGCAGGCCTGGTTTTCAGCACGACGGACGGCAGCATCAGCGGCACGCCCACCGCCATCAGTGCCTCGGTAAGCTACCTGGTCACGGCCACCAACTCAGGCGGCACCTCCTCCGTGTCGCCGACGATCGCTGTCAATCCGTTGCCGCCCTCCATCGGCGTGCAACCCACCGATGCCACCGTGGATTATGGTGCCGCGGCAGTCTTCACCGTGTCGGCCTCGGGCACAGGAGCTATCAGCTACCAATGGTGGCGAGATGGCGCGCCCATCTCAGGCGCGAACGGGGTCGCCTACACGTCGGACGCTCTGTCGATGGTTGATGACGGGGCAAGCTTCTGGGTGGTGGTCAGTGATGGCTACGGCGGCAGCGTCACCAGCACCACTGTCCATCTGAAGGTGAGGCCCGAGCTGACTACCTGGCTCCTGGCCCATCCCCGGGTGGCCGCCGCTATCCGCTGGCAGTTCCAGCCTGCGAATCTCTACAACTCCTACCAGGCCCCGGCCGACACCGACAAGGTGGCCTGGGCGGCCTGGACGCCCCTGCAGCAGGCGGATCTCAACCAGGCCTTCCTGGATGCCAAGGCCTGGTTTGCGGCCGGGGCCCAGCAGGTGACCATGGACCCGGCGGGTCTGACGGATGAGCCCGTGAACCAACACCCGCAGACCAACATCGACACCCTCACGACCATCCAGTGGGTGACGCCAACCCACATGTGGAAACTCTACGTCGCCCACGTGGCCTTCTCGCTGGCCCAGGAGATTGCCTACCCGCTGCCCTGGAGCCTGGTGGACGACACGGACGAGACCCTGCGGTACCTGTTCGACAGCAGCGTGATGGCCTGGTACCTGCCGAATGGGAATTTCTGGATGGGCACCTATGCTGGGGCCTATCCGCCCGCCCTGCGGGCCGATACTCGGCCCCACACGACCTTTGCGCCACCCATGTGGACCTATCCCTGGCTGCAACAGGCGGGGCTCATCGGCGTCACGCGGCAGGAGACCATCGGGAAAGTCATGGAGTGGATGCGGGGCAACATGTGGCACTTCTTTGGCGCTGACACTTTCGGCAATCACCAGGCCGTGTGGCAGTACCGGGGCCATGTGCCGCTGTCGAAGATCGTCAACGGCACCATCGACTCGAACAATCCCAGCTACGGGATACAGCATTGGACGGCCGGGTGCCACGGCAGCGTAGGCTTCCTCCATGCGGTGCTCCGGGTGCTCAATGTGCCTGTGCAACCCGTGTGGATCTGCGGTCACGAGCTTGCCTATTTTCCCTCTGAGAAGCTCTACCTGGACCACGGTGACGACCCCTACAACCAAGTCGTGAAGAACCACCCCGCCAGCCCCGCCCTGAACCTGCTAATCGACGAGGCCACGTACCAGGCCTGGTTCACGGCGGATCTCACCGTGAACATCAATGGCACCAATGCCACCGCCCTAGCCAACGTGGGGAGGAAGGCCGCAGAGTTCCAATAGGGCGTGCTCAACTCGCGTTCGGATGTCGCTCCAGCAGCTGCCGCAGGGCCACATTGCGCTTGACCACGTCCTGGCGGCGCAGGTGGGCGATGAGCGCTGGCGGGGCCGCGCTCCAGCGGGCGAGGTTCTGGATGAACAGGGTGGAGATGTAGGTCCGGCGGCACATGAGGGCCGTCGCATGGCTGTCGAGGGTGAGCCCGGCCATGCCGGCCAGGCAGCGGCCCTCTGTCGTGAGGATGAGTTCCACCCGCTCCTCGCCGGGGCGCTGGTTGAAGGTGGTCCGCAGCAGGTCCCGGGCCATGGCGCGGATCTGCTCGGGCGAGTCGTGGGAGGCAGCCACGAGGTACTGCTCCAGGAGGCGCTTGGGCGACCAGAGGCGGCGGAACAGTGCCGCCGGCAGGAGGGGGTTCTGCAGCAGGGCGCGGCGCACGCCCTGATCATTTGTGAAGGCCATTCGGGAACCCAGAGCCTCCAGGCCAGCGGCCGTGCGGTGGTGGGTCGCGATGAGGCGCGCATGGAGGATGCCCACCCGCGGGTTGTCCAGCACCGCGCGGATGACCTCCGCCGTGGGGTCGAAACAGAAGGCGCTCAAGTCGGGTTCCAGGGCCCTGCTGGCATGGGCCACGCGCTGGTCCAGGGGGCGGGCGTGCAGGTGCTGCTCGAAGAGCTGACGGTGGGTAGCAGCCTTGGCCAAAGCCGCAGTCGGGTCTTCTTCGGCCTCGGTCTGTTCAGATGATGGAGGTTCAGGTTCAGGCAGAACTTCCGGTGACCTGGCCTGGGATTGCTGAACTGGCGGCATGGCTGGATCGACGGCGCCCAGGGCCACCAGTTCGCCCAGCATGGCCAGCACCTGAGCCTCGCCAAGGTTCATCAGTGCGGCCAGGGTGGGCACCTCCAGCGTTCCGTCGAGCCGCGAAAGCAGGTAACCCTGCCGGGGATCGAGGGGCAGGGCGAGGTGATCCGCGCCTTCCCGGGGGCAGGGCTTCCAGGTCACGCGGCACCTCCGCCGGACGCGCGCAGTGCGCGCTCCCGCTCGCTTCGCTCACGGCGTCGGAGCCTCCCTGTGCCGCGCCCTATGGGCTTCGGCTTGACTCGCGCGATTGGCGCTCGCCCCTTCAGGGCCGTCTGTTTCGCAGCCGGTCCTATCCGCCTTCGGCGAATGGTCGCCAAAGTGGCACTCCACCTAACGGTCGCGGTGCGACCTCCCGCTCGCGGTTGCTCGCGGAGATGGAGCCTCTGCTCCTGCTTCATGCTCATCCCAAGAGCATAGGCCCGAAGGCGAGCCAATGAGGCCACAGGAAGAAGCGCTGGTCACGGAAGACACAGAATTTCACGGAGGACACGGAAGGGGCCGTGGCCCTCGCCGCAAGGGCCCCGCCGCAGGCGGCTTCCGGCAGGGCCGGAAGTGATCCTGGGGCGCCTGGGCCTCGTCCCAGAAGCGCGGCCAAGGCGCCCCGGGACGCAGCCCGCGCTTTCGAAGCGGACGCCCCTGCTTTTTTCCGTGCCTTCCAGCTTTCTTCTGTGCCTTCCGTGAGCAGCGCTTTATCTCTTCTCGAGAATGCTTACTGACTTCACTCTTCCACAACCCCCTTCAGCCAGGCCTTGCTCCGCAGCCGCTCGACACTGATCTCGGGAAACAGGTCGAGGGGGCTCTTGCCTTCGAGGCCCACACGGGGCACGGCGGCGCAGGCGAAGCCGAGGCGGGCGCCCTCCTGAAGGCGCAGCGGCAGTTGGGCCACGGGGCGGACCTCGCCGGTGAGCCCGACCTCGCCCATGAAGAGGCACTTCTCGGCCAGCAGGCGCCCCCCCGCGCTGCTGCAGAGGGCGGCGATGACGGCAAGGTCCGCGGCCGGATCCTCGATCTCCAGGCCGCCCGCCACATTCAGGTAGACGTCCCGGTCGTGGAGCTGCACGCCACCGCGGCGCTCCGCCACCGCGCAGAGCATGGACAACCGCTGGCCATCGATCCCGAGGGCCGTGCGGCGGGGGATGCCCAGGCCTGCGGAGGCCACCAGGGCCTGGATTTCCACCACCATGGGCCGCGTGCCGCTGAGCACCACGGTGGCGGCGCAGCCGGGGCGCGGTTCCGCGTCCAGGAAGAAGGGATTGCCCTCGGCGGGCACCAGGCCCTTTTCCGTCATGGCGAAGACGCCAAGCTCGAAGGCCGCGCCGAAGCGGTTCTTGAGGGCCCGCAGCAGGCGGTGATGGTGATGCCGGTCGCCTTCGAAGGCCAGGACTGTGTCCACCAGGTGTTCCAGCACCTTGGGGCCCGCCAGGCTGCCGTCCTTGGTGACATGGCCCACCAGCACCAGCGGCGTGCCCGTGGTCTTGGCCCAGCGGGTGAGCAGGGCGGCGCAGCCGCGCACCTGGCTCACACTGCCCGCGCTGCTCTCGAAGTCGGGGTCGAAGAGGGTCTGGATGCTGTCCACCAGCAGCAGGTCGGGCTTCATGCGCTCGGCTTCTTCGAGGATGCGGCGCACATCCGTTTCGGCGAGCAGGTGGATGCCTGGGTGCTCGGCGCCCAGCCGCTGGGCCCGCAGCTTGATCTGGCGCTCGCTCTCCTCGCCGCTGGCGTAGAGCACGGTGCCTTTCGCCGTGGCGGCCCACTGCAGCAGCAGGGTGGACTTGCCGATGCCGGGTTCGCCGCCCAGCAGGGCGACCATCCCGGGCACCACGCCCCCACCCAGCACCCGGTCCAGTTCAACCAGACCCGTCGGTGTCCGGTGCGTGTCCGTGACATCTACATCGGGCATGGCCACGGGGCCTGCGTAGTGGCTCTGGGCATAGGCGGACCCGGCGCGCTGGAGATCCCGCTTCAGGGAACCCCGCACCTCCAGCACGGCGTCCCAGGCGCCGCAGGCCGTGCACCGCCCCATCGCCTTCGGGTGCCTGGCGCCGCAGGCCGTGCACTCGAAGATCGAGTTGACCTTCGCCATCAGTGTTGGATCGCGTCGCGGATGAAGGCCACGATGTCGTCGGTGTTCGTGCCGGGCTGGAAGACCTCGCGGATGCCCGCGGCCTTCAGGGCGGGGATGTCCTCATCGGGGATGATGCCGCCCGCGAAGACCATCACGTCGTCGGCGCCCTGCGCCTTCAGCAACCGCAACACCTCAGGGAAGATCTGGTTGTGCGCACCGCTGAGGATGCTCATGCCCAGCACCCGCGCATCCTCCTGCACGACCGCCGCCACGATCTGCTGGGGCGTCTGCCGCAGGCCGGTGTAGATCACTTCCATGCCCGCATCCCGCAGAGCCCTGGCCACGACCTTGGCGCCGCGATCATGACCGTCGAGACCGGGCTTGGCGATGACGACACGGATCGGCGCTTGGCTCATGGGGGCTCCGGTATTGGTTACCAACCCTCAGTCTGCCTCAGCGCCTCGTAAAGGCCAATGGCCACCGCCTGGGCCTGGTTCAGGCTGCGGTGGTGGTCGCCCAGCATGGGGATGCGCACCAGCTGCTTCTTTTGGGTGGCGAGGAGGTCTTCGGGCAGTCCCACGGTCTCCCGGCCGAAGACCAGGCCATCGCCGTGGGCCCAGGCCACCTGGGTATGCCGCCGGTCGCCCTTGGTGCTGAAGAACCAGAGCCGCTGCGCGGGGTTCCGGGCCAGGAAGTCGTTCCAGTCCTCGTAGTGGCTGGGATTCAGCTTCTCCCAGTAGTCCAGCCCGGCCCGGCGCAGGTAGTAGTCCGTGGTCTCGAAGCCGAGGGGATGGATCAGGTGCAGGGTGGCGCCGTTGTTCACGCAGAGCCGGCCGATGCTTCCGGTATTCTGTGGAATCTCCGGCTGGTGCAAGATGATGTGGAACATGGGAGGGCCCCGATGAGTGAATGCCTGTTCTGCAAGATCGCGCGGAAGGAGATCCCCTCAGCCCTGGTCTACGAAGACGAGCAGTTGCTCGTCTTCAAGGACATCTTCCCCCAGGCGCCGGTGCACCTGCTCATCATTCCGAAGGCCCACTGCGGGGGGCTCTCCGATCAGACTCCCGAGATCGCCGCCGCCACCGCCCGGATCCCCCAGCTCGCCGCGAAGCTCGCGGCCGACCATGGCCTCCAGGACAGCGGCTGGCGACTGGTCAGCAACTGCGGCCCCGACGCCGGCCAGGTCGTGTTCCACCTGCACTTCCACCTGCTGGGCGGCCGGCCCCTGGGCGGGAAGGTCTGCCTGTAGGCTGGTGCTCTGGATTTCCTGGCAAGGTCAGGACCATCCAACCGGCGAAGGAGTCAAAACTCGAAGGCCAGTGATGAGGAAATCGGTCGATGCAGGAATGATTGATGACCTCGGTCACGAATTGCTGGATATCGGGTTTGGCGCTGGGATATTCAAGCCAATCACCATAATTGTGGTGTTCCAAGCAGCGTGGGGCACCGCTTCGGGTTTTTCTTCAAGACAACTTAATTAAGGTGCAGTCAGAAGAAAGTCGATATAACGGAATCAGTCAATAGCTCATTCCAAGGAGGTCCGGTATGCGGGCTCTTGCGTCACCCTTCAGGATCAGTGGATTCCTCGCACTTACGGGGGTCCTGGTCGGCTTGGTCGGCTGCGGCGGCGCTGGTAAAGGCACCACTGCTGGTCCCGCCCCGGCGGGCGCTCTGGTCTATACCGCTCCGAAAGTGGTCGGCTACCAGCTGGTGCGCGACCCTGCCAGCACGGGCACCCACCTGGTGCTGGGCCTGGTGGGCCCCCAGGGCACCCAGGTCCGAGGCGCGGTGCTCTCCCTCAATGTGGATGGATCCATGGTCGGCTGGGGCAATCCTGGGGGTTCCGATCCCTACATCAAGGAAGGCGAGGTTCTTTCCCTCGGCACGGGCACCAAACTGCTGAAGAGCCAACTCAGCGGTTCGACCCTGCAGGCCGCCATCTTCCAGAAAGGATCCGTTGCGGCGGCCCCCCTCGGCAGCCAGCCCATCCTCTCAGTGGCCCTGGACCTGAAGGCGGGCGCCCATACCGGGGCTGTCAGCCTGTCCAGCGCCTCCGCCCAGATCCTTGACGCCGCCGGCGCCACCCAGACCATCACCGTGGCCGTGGGCAACCTGAGCGCTCAGTGACCATGACCCCGACGAGGAGAATCTCCATGAACAAGACTTCTCATTTCTCCCTCAGGCGCCTGGTCCAGGGACTGCTGCTGGCCCTGCTGGCCGCCTGGGTAGTGCCTGTTCAGGCCCAGAACGTGTACTGGGTAGACGCAGTGTCAGGCTACATTAATTACAGGGCCATCAATGGAACTGGCTCCACCACCATTTTGGTTACAGGGGGAGTTGCCGACCCTGATGGACATCTTTGGGGCATCGCCAGTGATGCTAATAATGTCTACTTCTCCGACACGCATGGTTACATCGGTATAAAACCAATTGGAATCGGAGCAGCTACTTATATTGACTTGAGAGGAGCCGGTTTAACTGGTGCCGAACCGGCGGGTGTTGCCACGGATGGTCAGTATATCTATTGGGCCGACCCTACAACGGGCTGTATTGGTCGGGCCAATATCGATGGGACTTTGCCGGACGGACAGTCGACATTCGAGTCGTTCATCACGGGTTTGGTAAGTCCCTACAGTGTCAAAGTGAATGGGTCCAATATTTTCTGGGTCACTGGCCCTAACGTATATACGGCATCTTATAGCGGCACCACTGTTGGAACCCCGTACTTTCTCTTCACGGTCCCTACGAGCGTCTTGTGGGATCTTGCGGTAGAATCAACCAAGATTTATGTTGCTGATAATACGAACAGTAAGATCCGTCGCGCTACATTTGGCGGCACAACATCGGATACCTTGACAGCTGCCCTTGACTCGTTCTCCATTACTACAACCAGTTCGCCTGGGTCGGTTGCTGTCGCCAACTACGTCTACTGGGGGGGTGGAGCGGGCATGGGCCGGGACCTCCTCAACGGAACCCTTGCTGGCAGCGATGGTCTAGGCTCTCTTGGCGACGGGGTATTCATTACAAGCACAGGCTGGGTTTCTGGCATCACCATCACCAATGCCGGGACCGTCATAACCCTCACCTCCTTCACGGCTACGCCCACGGCCACCCAGGTGAAAGTGGCCTGGCAGACCGGCTCGGAAGTGGACACTGCCGGCTTCAACATCTGGCGCTCCGCCACGGCCACCGGGACCTTCAGCAAGGTCAACACTGCCGTCATCCCCGCCAATGGCAGCGGCGTGGGTGGCGCCTCCTATTCCTGGACCGACACCACAGTGGGCGCCGGCCAGACCTGGTATTACAAGTTGGAAGACATCGATAGCTACGGTGCCAGCACCTTGCATGGTCCTGTCTCCGCCACGGTGGGCGCGACCTCTTTGATCCTGTCCTTCCAGGCCACACCCTCGGACATCTTCCTGGGTGGTGGTTCCCTGCTGAACTGGACCGTCAATGGCAGCCCAGCGCTGTCCATCGCCGGCCTGGGCCCCGTGTCTGCCAGCAGCCTATGGGTTGCCCCCCAGACCAGCACGTCCTACACCCTGGCGGACGGTCTGGGCAACCAGAACCTGACCACCGTGAATGTGAAACCGTTTGCCCTTCTGGACATGCCTGGCCTCTCCAAGGCCTGGGGCAGTTCCAAGGGCGATGCCAACTACAACCCCAGCTACGACCTGAATGGCGACGGGAAAGTGGACGATGCTGATGTGGCCCTCTGCTTCAAGGGTCTATGACACTCCTTCCGCTCACAATTCCTCTTCTGATAGGATCTTCCAATGACTAAGCCAATTCAGGATCAATCAATCCCCACAACTGCAACGGCCAAGCCCGCCTATGTGCCCCCCAAGATCACCACCTACACCAGCGAGGAGATCCTGGAGCAGGTGGGTCCGGCCTTGACCTGCAGCATCTCGCCCTGCCCAGCGGATGGTCCTCCCTGATGGATCCTTGCAAGTCTGGCCCCAAACAGGGCACCCATCTGGGTGCCCTGTTTGCCTATGTTCCGTGTGGGACTGATCAGGACGGTATTCTGCTCCACCCGGAAGCGCCCCGTTGGGCAGTGGCCAACCAGAGCAGCTTGAAGATTGTCGAATGCCTCGCTGCCCCAGGAGGATCTACTGATTCCGCAGCGGATTTCCTGGTGGAGGAATACGGTCTCACCTTGGCGGCGGCTCGACAGGACGTGGACCATGTGATGGATCATCTTGCCCGGCACGGACTATCCTCCGACTCGCTGATAGAAGAACCGAGGCCCAGGATTGGCGGTCTCATGCTGGTGCTCACCGAGCGCTGCAACCTGGCCTGC
>CAIQPH010000300.1 GCA_903873655.1 uncultured Holophagaceae bacterium
CGTCCTGTGTGCTCTTTGCAGTCACCACATCACTGCCAGCAGTGCCGGGGGCTGTGTAGAGCCCTGTGCTGGTGATCGTCCCCTTCTGGGCCGTCCAGGTGACACCTGAACTGTAGCTCCCCGTCCCTGCCACCGTCGCGCTGAACTGATTCGTGGCACCCGTATTCAGGCTCAACGTCCCTGGGCTCACCGCCACTGATGTGATGCTTGCGGTCACAGCCACGGTGATACTGGCCGAGGCGGTCTTGGTGGGATCAGCAACACTCGTGACCACGAGAAGGTGGTCCCCTGCATTAGTCGGGGCTGTATAGGTGACAGATGAGCCGTTTCCAATCAGGGCGCCAACGGTGGCGTTCCCAACGGTCAACCCATCAATGGTCCAAGTGACATCCGTAACGGCCGAATTTGAAACTGTGGCGATAAAGGACTGAGAGGCGCCGGTTCCAAGGGTGGTCACCCCCGGACTTAGGGCTACGCTCACGACAGTTGATGGAGCGTTTACTACCACCGTCGAAGTGGCCTTTATACTTGAATCGGCCAAACTTGTGGCAGTAAGTATGTAGCTCCCCTCAATGTTAGGAGCCACATAGGTAACAGTTCCCCCCGTTCCAGAGATGGTGCCCACAGTGGCGTTCCCATTGGGGATACCATCTACGCTCCAAGTTACTGCAGTGTTGGAGGTCCCAGAGACCGTGGCGGTGAGGGGAACGCTGTCGCCTGTGGTGATGGCACTAGACTTGGGGGTTACGGCCAAACCGATGTTCACAGGTCCGCTCGAAGCTGGAACAGCCGCGGAGGCAGCACCACCGCCTCCCCCACTACAGGCGATCAATGAGCAGATCAATCCAATGGCGAATACGCCCATCAGACGGACTTGAATACTCCCCACATGCATGGGAGGCCCCTTAAGATCTGCAAGATTTCCTATCGGTAAGAAGGGTGGGTTCTTGACACTGGTCAATTTTAGGCTAATCCTTGAAAATAGCTAGGGGAGGCTTATCTTCCACCTGTAGGAATCCAGCATGACGTCCAGAGACCAGCGCACCTTTGAACGCATACCCTTCAGTAAGAAGGTCAAAGTGGTGTCCATGGGCCGGATGGCTGCCTACGCAATGATCATTAACATCGGGATGGGTGGCGTCCTGCTCCAATCCGCAACTCCCCTTCCTCTGGGCAGCCAGTGCCAAGTGGCAATCCCAATGCCTGGAGGCGATGGGATCAGGCACATGATGACCGAAGGTACCGTAGTTCGGAGTGACGCGGGGGGAACTGCCGTTAAATTTGTGCAGACCATTGAGCCCTCGACCTTCGACACACTAATCCGGCGGACCACCGGTGCCCCCCACAGTTCAATACTGGCCAACTACCAAGCCTACTTCCAGGTAACCCGGAACCAGGATCTAGCCGATTGCGAGAAGCTACTAGGAGTCAGCAAGAAGGCTTACCGAACCACTTTCTGCATTACCTTTGTTTCTTGCATCTCGCTAGCCATTCTGTCTGTCTGGTTATTTCAAAGCAGTATCCCTGCTTTTTCCAACTGGATCAAAATTGCCCTATCTTTTGGCTACGGTGCCATTTGGCTGGCCGTCATTCAGCCCAGCATCGATCTGACTGTCTTCCACTTCCTGAAGCAACACTCCTCCTCTTGAACTCACCTTTGTTTCTTCGGGGTTCCAGATGAGGGCGCAACCTTAGGGAACTATTGGTTTGGACATTTAGGTCTGGCCATATTTGTAGTGATAGGCGTAACGATAGCGCTGATCGAAATATCCTAGACCGCTAGGCATGATGTCGTTGAATACACAGCCCTTTAGGGGGAGATTGTTAGATTCCATGCGATTCAGGCAGGTACGGATCTCATCAAGACTATGCTGCCCAGATTTGGTCACAAGCAGAATAGTACCGACCTTGGAGCCGATGATCATGGCATCAGTGACGGGCAGCACGGGAGGGGCATCAACGACAATGAAGTCGTAATTCCCAGATGCGCCAGCGAGAAAGTTATCGAATTGTTGGCTCATCAGGAGTTCCGATGGATTCTTCGGGATCCTTCCCGAACTCATCACATGCAATCCGGGAGTTTCTGTGTCATGGACGGCCGCCTCCCAGGGCATCAGCCCGGCTATGACCTCAGAGAGACCTCCCATACGATTTGGCAGCCCAAAATATCTATGTAGGTTACCCCGGCGTAAGTCCGCATCCACCGCAAGCACCTTGCTGCCAGCCTGTGCAAGAACAACAGAAAAGTTACTGCTGATAAAGGATTTCCCTACCTTCGGAGAAGGCCCCGTGATCATGATGGCTCGATTATTGGTATTCACCATGGAGAAATTGAGCATGGTTCGTAGGCTCCGAAGGCTCTCAATGGCAAGGTCTTCGGTATCCTGGTGGGCCAAGAGATGGCTTCCTGGAAGGCTCTGACTGAGGGCCTTGTAGTGCTCCTCTTGGACTTTGCTATGGGGAATCGTTACGAATACAGGGAGTCCAAGTTTGGTTTCGATGATCCGGTGATCCTCCACCCCCCGCAGGAGGGCCAATCGACCCAGAGCAAGGCCAATACCAAAGAACAACCCCAGAATGAAGAAAATGGCCCGCAGCATTGCCTTCTTGGGTTGAATTGGCTGCAGTCCTGGTATGGCGGAATCGACAACGCGGGAATTGCTGTGAGATCCTCCAACTTGGGTAACCTGAAGTTGCTTGAGGTTGTTTAGGAGGGCAGTGTATAGCTCAGAATTAACCTGAACGTCCCGAGAGAGTCTCACTACCGCCTGTTGAGTGCCAGGTAATGCCCGAACCTTTTTATTGATCACAGACGCCTCACTCTCCAACTTTTCTATCTGGGCGTTCAAGGTTGACACAACATCTGAACTTTCCTGGTAGGTTCGAAGCAGTTCTTGTTTCTTCTGTTTAAGAGCAGAAATCTGAGTTGCCAAGTTCGAACTTTGTTGAAGGGCTAAATCAGCTTCCCTCGATGTGTCAACCGAACCCGTCTGGGTCCGGTAGCCATTCATTTGATTCTCGGATGATTGGAGTTTTGAGTGAACTTCAGGGAGTTGTTTCTGCAACAACGCTAGGGCACTCGAGATCTCCTCACTTTTCCGCTCGGTGTTCTGTCGAATATACTGCTTCATAATCTCGTTCAAGATCTCTGCCGCCATTGACGGATTGGTGTGTCGAAAAGTGAGGGCAAGGAGGTTCGATGACTTGTTGGGCTGACTTGCGCCCTTCTCTGTAACCTCTAAGCTGCTCCGAAGGTCCGCGATGGTTCCTAGCAAGGGTTTGCGGTAGAGCATGAACTTATGGCCTGGCTTGGCAACCAGGAGGCGAAGTTTCAATTTGATGGTCTCCCCGCCGTAGTTGCCCATGAGGACGTCTCCAGCCCGGCCCGTGGCTAGCGGAGCATCCGGAGGATAGGTGGCTCCAGATTTCCCGGCCACTGAAGCGGGAGCCAAAGGCGTCTTCCAAACAAATGATCCCCCGGACAGGGGGATAATTTGGAACGCCAAACCCCGCATATATTCCGGAATTTCAAATGTATCCACCTCCACCCTGGGCGCATCCGCCTTTCCCCTCACCAGTGCCTCCCCAATGTACGGGAAGAGGACTGGTTGAGCGACTATATCGAGATTCAAGGACTCCGCAGTACGCCCAAGTACTAATTTGCTGTTGATGATCTCTATCTCCGTTGAAGCATCAGAGGGAGTGGAATACAGGCTCTCCATGCGTGCATAGGCCGCATCGGAATCCCGCACTGTTTTCGGAATTTCGATTTGGAGCATCGCCTCTGCCTGATATATCGGGGTGCTCCGCCAGATATAGAACGATCCTAAAAGAAGGAACACCACTACGCTCCATAGGATGAGGTAACGTCCACCCCATAGGTTCATCAGCCATTCGTGGAGGTCGATCTCAGGTTGTTCTTCGGAATGCCTTCTCGGCTTTGAGGGAATCCTGATGGAACCATGTCGGGCCGGATGAACAACAGGGGGAAGCGATGAAGTCATGGGGAGTTTTGTCCTGTGACAATATGAGGTAACCAGGCCGTGACAGATCGATGAATTTCGTCGAATACCTGCTGAAAAGCCACTGGGCCCTGGCAATAGGGGTCCATGATCTCATGAGGAGGTACGGACAACCAGTGTCCCAAGAGAAATATCCGGCCCCGGGCGCTCGGAACAAGTTTTGTGCACCATTCCTTCTGTAATGAATCCATGACGAGGATAAGGTCTGCTTCATGAGCAATTTCAGGAGTAACTTGCCGCCCCCGATGGTAGGAGATATCAATACCGAATCGTTCCATGAGGCGCACTGCCTCAATATCCGGAGGGGCGTCTACAAGAGCCTTGAGTCCAGCAGAGCTGACTTTAATAGAGGGACCCAACAAAGAATGCAGCATCGCTTCTGCGATGGGGGCACGGCAGTGGTTCCCCTCACATAAAACGAGGATGGAATGAATTCCAAAGTTCGAAGCCAACGAAAGTTGCCTACTTGAAAAAAGAGAGATAGATCCTAATGATAAGAAGAATTACTTCACTGACTTAATCAGGTAGTAGGCATCCACTCCAGAAACTACCGTGGTAATTGTGGGCATCAGCAATGCCATGACTCGGCTGTAACGAACCAGGGTGCCGGCATCGACGTATACGATGTCCCGTGGATCTAGGGGGAAACGATCAGCAAGGACCATGGCCGTGGGGTTGCGAGCGTCTAAGTGGTATACCTCAACTGCATTGGTTGTCTTGCCCTGGCGAATGACATAGATCGACCGGGCATCGGCACTTGCACCCTGAATACCTCCAGCCTCTGAGAGTGCCCGGGCCAGTGAGAGATTGCCATGCACCATGGGAAGAGAGCCAGGTCGAACTAACTCACCTAGCATGTAGACTGGGTTTTCAAGGGCATTAGGAACATGAAGAGAGTCGCCATCCTTCAGTAAGATCTGGCCGATGCGATTGCCGGTGGTCAGAAGCGCCTGAAAATTCAATTGCCACACATGGTCGCCGCGTGTAAGGAGTATTCGGCTGTCATCCGCAGTCGGGAGAAATCCACCGACGCGATTGATGGCCTCGGCCAAGGTGAAAGGGACATCAGTGACATTGTAGACGGCAGGATTCTTGACCTCTCCCCCCACGTACACCTTCTGCGATCGATATGCAATTACCTTAACGTCAATCTGAGGGTTCTGCAGGACCTTCATGAGACGGTTGGTTAAGGTTTCGCGAACTTGCGATGTCGTCATTCCCGCAACCTTGAACGTCCCCACATGCGGGAAGTAGATCTGTCCGCTCTCGTCCACCAAGATCCCTGAGGTGGAATCCTGGCGGAACTGGCCCAGCGGCAATGTAATTTCCGGATGATCCCAGACCGTAACCAGCAATGCATCCTGGGGGCCAATGCGATATGGAGGAACTTTCTCTGCGAGTAATAACTCTGCACTCGTTGGATCAATTTTAGGGGCCCGTTTGGCCTTCATTACCTCGGTGCTGAGCGAGTGCAATGTGACATTGAGACCATCTACTTGAGTAGTGGTTTCATGACGTCCAGGAGTAACGTCCAACTTCATTCCGGGAGCCGTGCAGGCACTGAGGACGAATAGCGCAGCTACTGCGGTCCCGAGGCGGGCCATTGCTGTCCCAGTCAATTTGGAGTGCAGTGGCGTAGGATCGGGATAGGTAGACACGGAGACCTCCACAGAGCAATCATCGGGAAGGGGGAACATCAGGCAATGAACCATTACCAAGTTATCGCAATTTCCCAAGTTTCTTCAAGAATGTTGATGGCTAACTCGGCTACCTCACTATTGGCAAGAGTCACGGGACCAATCTGGATGTTACCTCCCAGAGTGTCCGAAACCCAGTGGATGGCCCAAAACAGTTCCGGTTTGCCTTTGATGATGCGACGTTTGTAATCCTGCGTGCTCAGTCAATTAGCATTTATGACCATGAAGTGATCGTGAATCGTCGCATCGTTCCATGCCTGTCTTGGCCTTCAGGTTGAAGAAGCGTGTTTCTGGCAAGATGAACTGACAAACACTTTGAACCGCATCGTGAACCCCTGAAAACCATTTGGTTTCCCCCCGAGCGAGGCTACTTCATTTGAACCCCCAGCCATACCTACGAATCGGCCCTAACTTGGCGAAGGCATGAAGTCGAGCCACCTCCTCCTCATGCTGATGGGATTTGTGACTCAGGCGATTGGCTGGGGCCTGCTTCCCCGGCGTTGGAGGGTAACCTCCGCTCTGCTTGGACTCGCGCTGGATGCAGCCTGGATCTTCTGGTACGTCACCGACACCCGCAGCCTCAGCGTCTCGGGAGTTTGGTCCCTCTCACCGATTGCCACTTGGCTCAGTTTCCACTTGATCCTGGGTCCCATTGTCGGTGTCGAGGTTTTGGCCCGCCTGCTGCCCTGGCGGCGGTGGGTCAGGGTTCTGGGGCTCGGGTTGATTCTCGGGGGGTACGCGTGGGGTCTGGGAGAAGCCTATGGTCCGCCGGTCCTCACGGAGATAGCCCTGTCCTTCCCGGACCTTCCACCCGCATTTGACGGCTACCGTATTGTTCTTTTCGGGGATGTTCACGCTGGGCCTTACGCGGGCACCCGTACGGTGAGTCGTTGGGCCCAGGCCATTGGCCAAGTGCCGGGGGATCTGCTGGTGGGTGCGGGCGACTTCGTGGCTTATACCGCCGAGGAGGCGGAGCGCGCTGGAGTGGCCTTCGAAGTTCTCCATCCTTCAGATGGCCTAGTGGGAGTGCTTGGAAACCACGACCAGTACGTGCGCACGGACGAGGTGGCCGAGCGACTGCGCCGGCACGGCTGGGTCATCCTCCTGGACCAGAGCCTGGTGATCGAGCGACAGGGTCAGCGGCTTGTGATCATGGGTTCTCGATACCCGACTGGGGACGAAGCAGCCTTCCGGCCTGACTGGCGTGGAAAACCGTGGCCACCTGGCTTCCGGATCGGACTCTGCCACGACCCCGCGCAATGGCCCATCCTCCGACAGGAGGGCGCACGGCTAACGCTGGCGGCCCACACCCATGGTGGCCAGGTAAACCTCAGCCCATTCTATAACGCGGCTCTAGAGCGGTCTCCTTATGTCGCGGGGCTTTATCAGAAGGGGCAGGATTCCCTCTTCGTCACTCGGGGCCTGGGCTGCACGGTTCTTCCATTCCGGTTCCGCTGTCGACCGGAGATCGTCCAAGTCACGCTTCGTCGGGGCAGTTGAACCACTCAGTCGAGCCATGAGGGAATTTCTTTGGGCCTGTTCCTTAAGTTAGGCCCCAGAGGGTGAGGTGGAGCAGCCTTCAGGCCTCATGTGCCACCGCCAGGCTGTAAATACATTTGAATCAACGGTATCTTGAGTGAATTGCTGGTCGGAGTAGTCGTGCGCATTGCCTTCCTAGGTCTCGGACACATGGGCCTGCCCATGGCCCGGAACCTCATCGGGCCAGCCCACGCCATCACCGTCTACAACCGCACACCCGGAAGGGCAAAGGCTCTGATCGCCATGGGCGCCAAGCAAGCCACTTCCATAGCTGAGGCAGTGCGAAATGCCGAGGTGGCCATCACCATGCTCTCGGATGACGTTGCCGTCAAAGAGGTGGTCTTTGGTCCCGGTGGCCTCATCAAGAACCTGCCACCCAAGGCCATCCACCTCTGCATGGGCACCATCGAGGTCGAGACCTCCGCAGGGTTGGCTGCGGCCCATGCACAGGCCGGTCAGGGTTATGTGGCTGCACCGATTTTCGGGAGGGCGGACGCGGCTGCCTCCCGCCACCTCTGGATTGTGGCCGGGGGCATGGAACCCCAGGTGAACCGATGCCGCCCGATCTTCGAGGCGCTCGGACAGGGCTACACCCGCGTAGGTCCCCACGCCGCCCAGGCTCATGCCCTGAAGCTGGGCGGGAACATGATGGCGGCTGCCATGGGAGCAGCTGTTGCGGAGATCCTTATTTACGCCAAGCAAGCGGGCTTGCCCCCTGCGGACTACCTCCGGTTCCTGAATACCGCAACCTTCAGGTCGCACATGGTGGACAGCTACAGGGGTGGGGCCGCCCGCCCCTCCTTGGACCCTGACGACAAATCTCTGGAACTGGCGGCCAATGAATGGCTGCTTCGAACCGCCAAGGAATTGGGCGTAGATATTCCGATAGCGGATCAGCTCAATGATCGGATCCAGGCTGCGACCGCCCGGGGCTGGGGGGAGCGCGATCTCGCGGAACTCACCGAGGCCTGCCACCTGGAGACTGAGTCGGAAGCCTTTTTCAGCAGTTCCCCTGACGC
>CAIQPH010000301.1 GCA_903873655.1 uncultured Holophagaceae bacterium
GCCATCCAAACGTACATCACGAACCACAACGCATCCCCGAAGCCCTTCATCTGGACGGCTTCCGCAAACGATATCCTTGCAAAGGTCACCCGAGCGCGGCAGGCTCTGGATGTTGCACGTATTTCTGGCGACCTACACTAGTGCCCATGGCCCTGTCTCTCCCCGGCCTTTTCTTTGCCCTCTTCCTAAAAGTGCATGTCGGGGTTACAGCCCTGGTGTCCATCGTCGTGGCCTACCTGTGGGTTCACCTCGTCGGATGCACCGCCATCTACTGGCTCGGCCTCGGTCGGCGCCAAAGCTGGAAACGGGAACGGGAGCTGCAGGAACTGGTCCGGGAGCGAACGGACCTGGCTAACCTTCGGGAGTCTTTCATCACGACGGTCTCCCATGAGTTCCGCACCCCCCTCCACGCCATTCAAACCAGCAACGACCTCCTGGAGCGCCACAGGGAGCGCCTGGAACCGGAACGCTTCCATGAGCTATTCTCCCGCATCCGCTCCTCAGTCCTGACGCTGACCGCGATGATTGACGATGTTCTCACCGTCCATCGCCTGGATGCGCGCATGGGTTCCGCTGGCGACAAGGACCTGCAGCTGGACGCGTGGCTACAGGAACTGGTCGCCCCTCTAGTGGCCACCCCGGAGTCCCCCGGCGTCGAACTGGAACTCGCTCCGGGCCTGGGGCTCATCTGTTTGGACGAGGAGCTGCTGCGCCAGGTGCTGGGCAACCTCCTGGACAATGCGCGCAAATACACACCCGCTGACGGTCGGGTCCTGCTCCGGGCCCGCAGGGCCGGTGCGGACCTGCTCCTGGACCTGGAGGACACCGGCATCGGCATCCCCCGGGCCGAGCAGGACCGCGTCTTCACCCGGTTCCTGCGCGGCTCCAATAGCCACGGTGTGCGGGGCACTGGCCTTGGGCTGAGCATCGTCCGGGAGGCCCTGGCACTGCTTGGAGGGAATCTCGAACTGAACAGTGAGGAAGGCCGGGGCACAAGGATTCACGTGCGCCTGAGCGTCCAGACAGGAGCGCCTCATGTCGCCTAAGGCCAGCATCGTCTTGATCGAGGACGATCCTGCCAGCCGGGAGAATGTCCACCTGATGCTGGAATTGGAAGGGTATGCCGTGCGCAGTGCCGCAAACGGGCTAACTGGACTCGACTTGGTGCTGACGGGAGTTGCTCCCGACCTCGTTCTGTGTGACCTGATGCTGCCGGGCCTAGATGGCTTCGGCGTGTTGGCGGCGGTGCGACGCAAGCCCCTGCTGGCCGATCTCCCCTTCCTGATCCTTACTGCAAACACGGATCGGACCAGCCAACGCCAGGGCATGAACCTTGGCGCCGACGACTTCATCACCAAGCCCTTCACCGCCGAGGAACTGCTGACCGCCGTGGCCACCTGCCTGCGGCGCCACCGGGGGCGGGCTGGGGCCGCCGGCTTGGACCCAGAAGAGGCCCGGCGCCTGGACCTGCTCACGATGCGGGAGCGGGAACTCCTGATCCGCATCGGGCTGGGCATGACTTCTAGGGGCATTGCCGAGGACTTGGGCATCAGCCCGAAAACGGAGCAGGCCCACCGAGCTCGCCTCATGCTCAAGCTTGGCTTGCCCAACGCCCAGGCGCTCGCTTCCCTCGCGGGCCGCTCGGGGCTGCGTTAGCCACTCCGTCCATCCGGCGCAGGGGGGGCTATACCTCGTCTTACGCTAGAGGGTATTTCCCTAGGTAGATATGCTCTGCTTAATTTATTTTGTTTCAAGTTTTTACGATTCAAAGTAGGCTCTGACAAAAGAAGCCCCTTGCCCCTTGGGGTCAGGCCTTCTCCTTGTTCGGAGGGTGCATGCCCGGCCCGCTTCAGGCCCCGCCCAACGGTTGCAGACTTTTCCGCAGGCTTCTGGCCTGTGCGGGCGGTGGCTTGGCTTCCACCGCTTAGGTCCTGTTTTCGGTACCCCTGAGACCAAACCCACATGCTGAGGAGATCCCACATGCGATTCCCTTTCACTCCCAAACCAATATCCGGATTGGCCGCGCTACTCGTCCTCCTTGGCTGCGGTGGTGCCAAGCAAAGCCAGGACGTTACCAGCACCGCCAATGCTCCGGTTAAGGCCGTGGCCTTGGTTTACACCGCCCCCACGGCCGGAGGCTACCAGCTGGTGAAGGATGCCTCCAGCAGCAGCACCCACTTGGTCCTGGGCCTGGTGGGGCCTGCCGGCACCCAGATCAAGGGCGTGGTCCTGACCCTGAACGCTGATGCAGCCAAGGCCACCTGGAACAACCCTGGCGGCACGGCAGACCCCTACATCAAGGAAGGCCAGCTCCTGGCCCTCGGTGCGGGCACGAAGTTAATGAAGAGCCAGCTGAGCGGTTCAAGCCTGCAGCTCGCCCTCTTCCAGAAGGGCACCGCGCCTGCAGCCACCCTGGACAATCAGCCCATCCTGTCCGTGGCCCTGGACCTGAAGGCAGGTGCCACCCCGGGGCCGGTCAGCCTATCCAGTGCGACAGCGCAGATCCTTGATGCCACCGGCACCACCCAGGCCATCACCGTGGCCGTGGGCACCCTGACCGCCCAGTGACCACGACCATGATGAGGAGAGCCTCCATGAACCGGATTTCTCGTTTCTCCCTGCGGCGACTTGTTCAAGGTCTGGTCCTGGCCCTGCTGGCCTGCTGCGTCCTGCCCCTCCAGGCCCAGTCCTATGTGTATTGGACATGGGCGAGCGGTGAAGGATATATCGGAAGGGGCACCACCGATGGCGTAAACGTCAGCAGCGGCCCCCCCGACAATCAGACAAACACCATTAATCCCAACTGGATCACAATTGCACGTCAACGGTATGACGGTGAAGGCAATCCCATAGGCCAGCCCACTGGCCAGCCCTATGGAATAGCGTCGGATAGTCAGTACATCTATTATTCGGATATGGGTGGCTATATCGGGCGTGTTGGACTGGATGGGTCGGGACATGATAGCTTTTTCGTCAATCTGACCGAAATATTAGACCAAAATGGATTACCCTCCACCGACCCCGGATATACCGCAGCGTCACCCCGTGGCATTGCAGTCGATGGCCAATATATATACTGGGCCGATATCATGACGGGGCGCATTGGCCGGGCCAACAAATCCGATGGCTTCATTCCAACTGGCCAGGGTTCATGGGAATCATTTATAACCGGCGTGTCCCCAACGCATGTTGCCGTTGATGGGACCTATATCTACTGGAGTAATATCAATTCAATTGGTCGAGCGACACTTGCAGGCGTGCTGCCTAATCTCAGCTTCGCAACGCCAACATCACCAGCAGTCAACCTCTATGGCCTTGCGCTGGATGGGGCGGGGCAGATTCGTTTCCTTGCCAGTCGGGCGGGAGCCCCATGGGGTACCTATATCGGCAGCATGTCCCCTGCCGGAACCATTTCCGCGACTAAACTCGATATCCTGGATTCGACCTGGGGCATCGCCATCGCAGATAGGCTCTACCTCTCAGGAGGTTCCTCTTACAGGATATACACCGAAGCATTAGGTGGAAGCGCCGCTGTCTCATACCCTTTCTCAACAGCGAACGCCAGTAGCATCGCCGTAGCCAACCTCAGCGGCGGCCCCGTCACGGTGGTCTCGCTGACTTCGTTCACGGCCACGCCTAAGCCATCCCAGGTGGATTTGGCCTGGACGACTGGCTCAGAGGTGAACACCGCCGGCTTCAACCTCTGGCGCTCGGCCACCGCCACGGGGACCTTCGTCAAGATCAACCCCAGCCTTATCCCGGCCACGGGCGTCAGCCCTGCCGGGGCCTCCTACACCTGGGCCGACACGAGTGTGGTCGCCGGCCAGACCTGGTACTACAAGCTGGAGGACATCGATGCGTCCGGCATCAAGACCCTCCATGGCCCAGTCTCGGCAACGGTGGGTGCGCCCCTCTCCATCCTGTCCTTCCAGGCCACGCCACCGGATGTCTTCCAGGGCGGCAACTCGCTGCTGAACTGGACTGTCACGGGCAGCCCGGCCCTCTCGATCGTTGGCCTCGGCCCCGTCTCGGCCAGCAGCCTGTGGGTGTCGCCATCCTCGACCGTGTCCTACCTCCTCACCGACGGTCAGGGCAGCCAGTCCATGGCCACGGTGACGGTGAAGCCCTTTGGCCTCCTGGACATGGCCGGCCTCTCCCTGGCCTGGGGCAGCGTCAAGGGCGATGCCACCTACAACCCCTGCTACGACCTCAACGGCGACGGCAAGGTCGATGACCTGGATGTGGCGCTCTGCTTGAAGGGCCTATAACAAACCCGAGTCCTTAAACCGATCTTTCGACTTTTCGATCTTTCGACCTATTGGAGCCTTCGTGACTAGCCAGCTGTCCAACCCCCTGCCC
>CAIQPH010000302.1 GCA_903873655.1 uncultured Holophagaceae bacterium
GAGTCCGACTCCTCGCCGTGCTTTCCAGGCGCTCACGCTCGATGGTGGTCAGTTCGATTCGCACAAAATCCCGCACTCGATACCTCTCAGTATCAAGTGCGGTGACTCAAACAAAGGTCCCACTATTTTGAGCGCACTACATTAGTCGCTTTCAGAGCCATCTGTGCAGCCCATCCGGAACGCGAATCCATCTGATAGGAAAAGGCTGGCCGTGTTGGCCGAGGAAACCTTTCGCGAGACCTTCGGCAGCATGAATACCGTTGAAGACATGAATCTTCATTGCCGAACAAATAATGGTGAAGCAATTCAATCGGCAGAGATTTCAGACTCAATAATGGTCAATCTGGTTGAGGGAGCTCCAGCGGAAGCTTGAAACTCTTTGATCGGGGGAAGCGCGTTTTCACAGGCGCTGTGAATCAGGGCAGCACGGCTTGGATATCTTTGCTGATCAATTGCTGACGAGTCGAAGGAATAGGGACGGGACACTCAACCTGCATGAAAGCCCCTGTGGGCTGTTCGCCAGAAGGCAACCGGGCCCTGGTAGCTAAATTGACCGACTGTCGGACACCTCACACTAATAATTGGTAGTTCAAAGGAAAGCACCCCCCGACTTCTGGGGAGGGCGGAGGCGTATTGCCTCTTCTCGGATTGCTGGGCCCCTGCTCTTCGAGCCTGGGCAGATTCCTTGGCAGACTTAACCTCGGCTTCCCGCGATGCACCCCCGCTAGGTCCGCCGCCTCCGCCGTCGCTCAGGCGAATGGATCGTCTCTGGCTCCGTCCTGAGGGTAGATAGATGCCCCCCGAACAGGCCGAGGAAGGACCGCTTGGGTTTTCCCGGCTCCTTCAATTCGTTCTTGAACAGCAGGCTGATCACTCCGTTGTGGATGCCCGCTTCCTTCAGGGCTTTCATCTTATGGTCGGCGCTTGCAGTGGGCATCGGACGAAGGATGTCGTCGATCCTGGCTTCGTCCCTCGCCAACATCAGCTGGAAGATCTGACGCCTCTTTTCCCCGCCCCTCTGCAGATTCACATTGACCGTGGTGATCTGGCGGAGGATGGACCTGGCTTCGTCGTTCGACATGCGGCTGGAGGACTTGCCTTTCCTTACGGTTTCCTGTAGCTTCCGCCGCGTGTCGTAGCCGAACTTCGAAAGGATGTTGGTCCACTCGAGTGCCCGCTCCAGTTCCCCCATTCGCACCAGCAGGTCGAGGATCAGGTCCACCATGACGAGGCTGTCCTCGACGCTCTGGTTCTCGCCCTCGTTCTCGTAGCTGTATTCGAGGGCAACCAAGGTCATGTCCAGGCTCTGCCGTTCGTTTCTCGGCATTCCCGGCCAGCGGGAGCCGATGGACAGCAAGATCTGCCCGATGTCTGCGCCGTAATTGATTTCATCGGTGCCGACCTTGATGGTCTTTCCCTGCTGATCCTGCAGGACTGCCATCTGGAGTGAGTTCAGGGTCTCGTGCAGAGCATCCAGGTGGGTTCCCATGGAATCTGTCACCGCGAGATACGGATTCTCCTCCGTGGATGGCAGGAGGTTCAATTCAGCTGCCCGTTCACGGGAGGACCTTTTGAAATCGCCTAGGATGGTCCCGAGCCCGGAGAGATGCTGCTCCATCTGTTCGCAGGCCATGCCCATGGATTTGAGGGTGGCGCCGGTGTTCTTGATAAACGTGGCCTGCTTGCAGGAGTACTCCCGGAACAGCCAGGCCAGACGGAGAGACAGTTTCCCCAGCTTGGCGTAGTCGATCTGGCGCTTCTCCTCAGGCAGAGCCATGATGAAAATGGCCGCAAGGTGCATGGAGATTGCACCGGCATGATTCAGGCTGTCCCTGGGTACCATCAGCCTGAGCCGGTGCAGCGTCGCCTTGGATTCGTCCGGGAGTTTGTTGAAGGCCTTCAGCGCATATCCGTCCTTGAACGTCATGTACTCTTCCATCAGGCTGTCCTTGAGATCGGCATACAGACATTCGGAGCACTGCCATACCGCGTACAAGTGAGGAATGGCGTCGCTTTGGACTTTGGGAATCCACCTGTAGGCGATGACGTGTCCATCCGATTCGCGACTGTCCACGGAGTAATGCTTGGGATTGACGTATTGAAGGGGAACCGGGTGATTGCAGGCCGGACAGAAGACAATCTTCTCGACGATCGATTCATGGGCCATGATGCCTATCCCCCGGACTGGAAAGGATTATTCGCACGGATTCGGGACCATACAAGAGACCACTGAGGGAAAGGAGGCCACAAAGTAGGCCCCAGCCCCTTCCCTCCGCGGTGGATAGCGAGGCCCTGGGCGATATCGATCTTGGGTGGCCTCAGGCTGGTGGGGGTGGCTTAGGATGCAAGGACCGCCACCGCACGGACGGGGCACCCATCCGCTTCCAACAGCTTTAGCGGGAGGCAGGAGAACAGGAACCGCTTCCCAACCAGATCGCCCAACCCTGTCAGGTTTTCGATGCTGATCATTCCGGCGTGGAAAAGCACCATATGGTTCGGGAAATCTGCGGCCCCGGCTGGATCGGCGGAGATGGTATCGAAGCCGATACCTTTCAATCCTCTCTGGGAAAGCCATTCTGAAGCCTTCAGGGATAGGACAGGAAAACCCTCGAAGTACTCCTGCTGGCCCCAGAAGCGATCCCAGGCGGTGTGGAAGAGTACGAAGTCGCAATCTACGACTAATCCGGCATTCGATTCCAGGAACTCCTTCTCGATAGTGGCTAAGCCAGACACATCCACAACACAGGCCATACCCACGAAGTGACCAGCGCCTAGCTGATCGAGGGTTGGGGCGCCAGAAAGCATGTGAGCGGGGGCGTCGATGTGCGTTCCGGTGTGGGTATACATGGAGACCAGCTTCTCTGCATAGCCATCATTCTCGACCGTATTGGCCTGCCGAATGGTTGGAGGGAGTGTGCCGGGATAAACAGGCATCCCTTCAGTGATCGGGTGACTGAGGTCGAGGACGGTGGCCATGCCTCAAGGATACCCATCGCTGCTGCAATCAGTTGGACGGGGCAGGCAGCCACTCGTCCAACTTGAAAATGAGATGGGAAGATAGGACTGGCATTGTAGACACACCACGACCACCATTTACAGGTGAAGGACACCAGCAATCCTACAGGGGGCATCATGGGCGACAAGGGCGGCAAGAAGGACAAAGAGAAGAGCCAGAAACAGAAAACCGAGAAGCAGAAAGAGAAATCTACAAGCAAGCAGGAGAAGCAGCCGAAGAAGAAGGTCTGATATCGAGGTTTCTCGACTCAGCGTGTTCATACGATTGGGAATCATAGAGGAAGTCCGTGGTTCCCTCCCAAGGGCGAGCCGGGCATGCCGTGGTCGCCTCTCATTTTCGTCTACACAATTCGATGGCACCGACATACACCCATCCCCGACCTTTGACAAAGCCAACGACCGCCACCACATTCAATGAATTGAATCAGGCAAGGTTACCCCTGCCTGGGCAAGCGATGGGAGTACCGTGCGCAAGACAAAAATCGTGATCACCTTGGGACCTGCCCTTATGCAGGGCGACCGATTACGCGAAGCCCTGAAGGAGGCCGATGCGGTCCGCATCAATGCCAGTCATGGTGATCCCGAGACACGGGCAGAAGCCCTTCA
>CAIQPH010000303.1 GCA_903873655.1 uncultured Holophagaceae bacterium
CCCCAGGGCGGCCGCAAGCACCCGCACCAGGAGTTCATCCAGCTGGACACCAGCAACATCCTGTTCATCTGCGGCGGCGCCTTCGTGGGCATCGAGGACATCATCAAGCAGCGCATCCGGGCCAAGGCCGTGGGCTTCGGCTCCACGCCTTCCTCCAAGGAGGACAAGGAGAACCTGCTCCGCCTGGTGGAGCCTGAAGACATCATCAAGTTCGGCCTCATCCCCGAACTGGTCGGTCGCCTGCCCGTGGTGGCGGGCCTCACACCCTTGGACCGCGAGGCCCTGGTGGCCATCCTCACCCAGCCGAAGAACGCCATCACCAAGCAGTTCGTGAAGCTCTTCGACATGGATGACGTGGACCTGAGCTTCGAGGAAGGCGCTATCGCCGCCATCGCCGAGCAGGCCCTCACGCGCAAACTGGGCGCCCGCGGCCTCCGCAGCCTGGTGGAGCAGATCCTGCTGGAGCCCATGTACGAGCTGCCCTCGGACAAGCGCACCTCCCGCGAGACGCTCCGCATCACCCGTCAGAAGGTTGAAGAAGTCATGGGCTTGCCCTCTCACCCGATCTCCGCCGCCGGCTGAGCCGAGACGCGCGTTGGCCACACCTAAGACCCTCACCCTGCCGGCCATCCCCATCCGGGACATGGTGCTCTTCCCTGGGTCGCGGGTGCCCTTCGTGGTGGGGCGCTCCGCTTCGGTGAGGACCCTGGAACTGGCCATCAAGGCTGGTGACCACCTCCTGATGCTGACGCAGAAAGACGCCAAGGTTGAAACGCCGGGCCAGGACGATCTCTATCCCATCGGCACCCTGGCCCTGGTGGAATCCGTGATCCCGCTGCCCAAGGACTTCTTCAAAGTGGGGGTGAAGGGCATTGCCAGGGTGAGCCTCCTCCGCTATGACGACAGCGGCGAAGTCATCCAGGCCGAGGCCTACCTGTTGCCGGAACCAGCCCATGCCGCGGGAGGATCCCTTCAGCCCTTCCATCAGGCGGTGGAGCTCTTTCTGGGCCGCAATTCCGACGCGTCACGCTTGCTGAGTCTGGACCAGATCCGCGAGCTGCCCCTGGGCAAGGCCATCGATACTGTCGCCGGTCTGGTGCCCGCCGAGGTGAAGCAGAAGCAGGAGATCCTCGAACAACTGGAGATCGGGCCGCGTCTTGAGGCCCTCCTGCGCCTGCTGGAACTGGACTCGGCCCGCTCCGAGGTGGACCGCAGTCTGGACGAGAAGACCCGTCAGCGCCTGGACCAGGACCACAAGCAGTACGTGCTGAACGAACAGATGCGCGTCATCCAGCAGGAGCTGGGCAAGAAGGAGGAAAAGGACGAATCCGCGCGCATGAAGGATCAGATCGAGGCCGCCGGGATGAGCACCGAGGCCAAGGCCAAGGCCCTGGAGGAACTGGAGCGCCTCGAGGCCATGCCGGCCCAGAGCGCGGAGGCCACCGTCAGCCGCACCTACCTGGACTGGCTACTGGCCCTGCCCTGGAAGGCCATGGCGGACGAACGCCTGGACCTCGTGGAGGCCGAGCGGGTGCTGGACGAGGACCACTCCGGCCTCGACAAGATCAAGGCTCGCATTCTCGAACACCTGGCCGTCATGGCCCGGCTGCAGCAGCACCCTGCCAAAGCAGGGGATGCAGGTACCGATCAGCCCCCGCTGCGCGGTCCCATCCTCTGCCTCGTGGGTCCTCCCGGGGTCGGCAAGACCTCCCTGGCCCGCAGCATCGCCCGCGCCCTGAACCGGCCCTTCGTGCGGCTGTCTCTGGGCGGCGTGCGGGACGAGGCGGAGATCCGCGGCCACCGGCGCACCTACATCGGCTCCATGCCGGGCCGCATCATCTCGCTGATGAAGAAGGCCAAAGTCCGCAATCCCCTCATGCTGCTGGACGAGATCGACAAGATGGCCTCGGACTTCCGCGGCGATCCCAGCAGCGCCCTGCTCGAGGTGCTCGATCCCGAGCAGAATGCAGCCTTCCAGGACCACTACCTGGACGTGGGCTTCGACCTTAGCCAAGTGCTCTTCCTGGCCACGGCCAACGTGCGTCACCACATCCCTGAGCCCCTGGAGGATCGCCTCGAGGTTCTGGAGCTCAGCGGCTACACTACCAAGGAGAAGCTCGCCATCGCCGAGCAGCACCTGCTCCCCCGCGCGCTCGAAGGCCACGGCATGAAGGACATGGGCGTGCGCTTCGAGACGGCCGCGCTGGAGAAGCTCGTGCAGTCCTACACCCGCGAGGCGGGCGTGCGCCAGTTCGAGCGGGAGATCGCCAACATCCTGCGCAAGTTGGCGCGGCACACGCTGCAGCCGGAGAAGGGCGAAGCCTTCAATCCGCTCATCACCGCTGAGCGCGTGCCGAAGCTCCTGGGGCCCGAGAAGATCATGGAATATCGGGCCGAGGACACGGCCCCGCCGGGCCTGGTGAACGGTCTGGCCTGGACGCCCACCGGCGGCGATCTGCTGACCATCGAGGCGGCCGTGCTGCCAGGCAAGGGCGTCCTCAAGCTCACCGGCAAGCTGGGCGAGGTCATGCAGGAAAGCGCCAATTTGGCTTTGAGCTACGTGCGGGCCCGGGCCGAGCGCCTGGGTCTGAAGCGCGACTTCCTCGACACGGTGGATCTGCACGTCCATGTGCCCGAGGGCGCCATTCCCAAGGACGGACCCAGCGCCGGCATCACCCTGGCGACGGCCCTGATCTCCGTGCTGACGGGCATCCCCGCCCGGGCGGACCTGGCCATGACTGGTGAATTGACCCTGCGGGGCCGGGTGCTGCCCATCGGCGGCCTGAAGGAGAAACTCCTCGCCGCCCACCGGCAGGGCCGCAAGGCCGTACTGATCCCCAGCGAGAACGCGCGCCATCTCGAAGAAGTCCCCGCCGAGGTCCGCGAGCAGCTCAGCATCCACCTCGTCAGCCACATGGACGAAGTCGTGCAGTTGGCCCTCACCCGCATGCCCGAGCCCCTTGGGCCGGATTCGGCCGCGCCCGCCGCTCAGAGCCCAGCTAGGGAGAACCCGGCCACCGCTCAGTAATGGAGTATCAAGGCCCCCCTGCTCTGCATTCACTCAGGACGGCGCAGCCGTCCTGAGCCTGGCGGCACCCTCGTTCCTGCTACCCTGATCCCATGCGTTTTCTCGCCAGCCACGTCCTCCACTTCTTCATCATGGGCATGGGCATCGCTCTGGTGCTGGGGCTGCTGCATCCCACGATGCGGCCAGAGCGGACCCGGGCCTCGATCCTGAAGCATGCAGCCGGACTCATCGGCATCGGGCTGGCCCTGGCCTGGCTGATGTACCTGCTGCCCCGGCATCCCGTGCGTTTCTGATGGTCGAGCAGGTCCCTGGCCCATGGGCAGCGCTGAGGGCGGGATGGGAACGGGCCTGGCGGATTCCCGTGGACCTCTGGCATGAGCTCGCCCGGGCGGTGCCGCCATTGGGGCGCGCGGGGGCCTTCGTCTTCGAGGTGTTCAGCCGGTACCACAAGGATGACTGCCTGAGCTATGCCGCCGGGCTCAGCTTCTGGCTCATCGTCAGCCTGGTGCCCCTGTCCACGCTGCTCTTCAAGCTGCTGGGCGCCATATTGGGCAGCCGTGCCTATGGTCCGGGCACGCTCCGGGCGCTGCAGGAGATCGTGCCCTACCTGCCTCGGGAATTCGTCTATGACGCCGTGGCCAACAGCCAGAAGATCGGTGGCATGGGCCTCTCCTGGGGCGTGCTGCTCTTCGGCAGCTACTGGGGCATCAGCCAGCTGGACACCAGCCTCGCCCACGTCTTCGGCGTGCGCATCAAGAAGCACCGGCAGACGCGCAAGAACCACCTGCTGCGTCAGCTGGTCTTCCTGGTGGGCGGCCTGCTGCTGTCGGTCCTCTTCCTGGCGGGGCTCGTGGGCGGTGCGGTAAGAAAGTTCCTGCCCTGGAAGCAGACGGATCTGCTCCCCTATCTGGGGCCCATCGTGGGTCTGGTGGTGATGACAATCGTGCTGCAGCACCTGCCCCGCCTGCACGTGAAGTTCCGCCACGCCTTCCTCGGTGCCGCCGTGTCCACCGCGCTCTGGTGGCTGGCCAAAGAGGGTTTTGGCATCTATCTGAAACACACCCTCACCTGGGGCATCATGTACGGCTCTTTGCTGGGCATCGTCGCCGGGCTCACGTTCCTCTACTACAGTTGCGCCATCCTCCTGCTCGGCGCCGAGATCACCGCCGCCTTCTACCGCAACGAAACCGGCGCCACCACCGTTCCCCCGTGGCTGCGGGTGCAAGCCAGAGAGCCGCGGAAACCCTAGGGTCTATTTGCCGCAGAGGGACGAAATGGGCATTTGCCACAAAGATTACTAGGGTACAAATAGTGCCGGGTTTCTCAATTTTTCTCCTTTGTGTCTTTTGTGTTCTTTGTGGCTAATTTGAAGGCTGCTTTGATGGCAGAGTGCAAGAGGCGGGTGATGGAGATTCGCGGCCCCGTTGAGAATTAACGGCAAAGTAAGTTAGCCACCGATGAACACCGATGCACACCGATAAAAGAATGATTTTGATCGGAGTTCATCGGTGTTTATCGGTGGTTCAAATTGCTTATTGTTTTGCGGTGGCGATCAGCTTCACTCGTCGCCGTGGCCTCGCACGCTCACCGGGATGCTGTAGCCATCGGCTTTGTATTCATTGATCTTGTTGCGCACGGTGCGGAGGGCGATGTCGAGCTGCTCGGCGCAGTGGGTGCGGTTGCCCTTGAGGGCGCTCAGGG
>CAIQPH010000304.1 GCA_903873655.1 uncultured Holophagaceae bacterium
CGTTCTGTTGGGTCAGTACCCAAGAACACGGCGCTTTCTGCGAAGTGGTCAAAGTAACGATCCTCGTTCGCCCCGGCAGCCGCCAAATGCCAATCGTCTAACACCGCTGCCACCGCTGCGACCTCTGTTGCCTTGTCTCCTTGCGGGGTTCCATGGCCCATCATTGGCTGCAAGGTTGAAGCAATAAAGACAAGACAGAAGAAGGTTTGCCTCATCACAACTCCTTGTGGATCTTGGCATTCTATAGCGTTTTTGGTGCCTCCGACTCAGGGGTGGGCATCTGCCTTCGCGTCAGGGTTTTCGCACAACCTACACCTGGTTCCGCGGCCCCACCCTCCACCAGGCCATAACCCGATGGCATTCCTCCAGGTCCTGGCCGCAATCCAGGGCCATTTGGATTGTGGACTCCTGAAACTCACCCCCCCGGGCCATCGGGAGGACCACACGCAACATGTCGGCAGGACGCATCCCTGCTAGTAGCAGTGCCCAAGCGATGTGTTGCGGCGTGGCAAGTATGCTCGCAAGGTACATCACCAAATCATCGTAGGCCCAGCCATCAGCCCTCAGAAGACGCGCCTGCTCGTTCCAGGCGCCCATCCCTCGCAGCACCAACTGGAGGTCTGACCGTTGGTGACCTTCGTCCTCTAAATCGGCGAGAATCTCGGGCAAGATTCGGCCCTGAGCGAGCTCTGCAGAGACCCTCTCGGTGAGGTGCTTCTGATCATCCAGATCCATTCGGGTCATATAACTGGTCATAGCCAGTCCTCCTCTGGGGCAGGGGGCGTGGGGTTCTCCGGGGCCAGGGTTGCCTCAGAACTGGTTATCGTCGGCAGCGGCAACGAGGGGACCTGGAGGCACCATTCGGGCAGGTCTGCGGCCTTCTGGGCAGCCTTGGCTGCAGCCTGTGCCTCGGCATCGGAATCCGCCCAGGGATCCCCACCGGGCAGCTCTGGCCCAAGGGGCGTTCTGGGGATGGGTATGGCCACTGGCTGCCAGTAGGTGAACCCGTGGAGCCGGCCCAGCGCTACGCGGGCCTCCGACCACTTGCCCCAGGCATCGACCGGCATGAGGTCGGCCTCCTTTTCCGTCTCCTTAGTATTTTTGTTGGCAGGTGGGATGCGCCGGGTGAACTTCCCTAGGGCCTGCGACAGTTTCAACCGCAGTTCGTCCTCCAGATTGCGCGCCAACCAGATCCGCGTGCCAAATCCCTCCATGACGGCTTTCCATTCCTGGGGATAGACATTCTGAAGCAGCCCCAGATTTTGGATCCCGGCCACGATGGCGACCCCCTTGGAACGCAGCAGTATCAGGGCCTTCTGGATGTTGGGAATGCGTCCGCAGTCACCAAACTCATCGAGCAATAGGAGAACCTTGGAAGCGCCTTCAGGCCGATTACGGAGGCGGCCCAGCAGCATGGCCCAGAACACATGCACTGGGCCTTTCAGTGCGTCACTGTCCTCGCAGTTCATCAGGTAGCCGCCCTTGGTGATGTAGTCATCCAGGGTCACGGTGCTCTTCCCTTCCGTGATGCTGCGCACGCGAGCGGTTTCCCAGCGACTCAACCCCACCACCAGATCCGAGAGCACGATGGCCTGACTTCGCGGGTCCTTCATCGTGTCCAGGTAAATGGGATCCATGCGTGCGAGCAATGGCTCCAGGCGGGTCTGGCGCAGGGTCCGCGCGATCTCCTGGATGCTTTCCCAACGCTGCAGCCGAAGCATCACTCCAAAGAGCACACGTGACATATCCCGGACCCACTTGTTCTTGTCGTTTGGATCAGTCGGGAAAAGATAATCCACGATGAGGTCGAAATCCTCCTCAGTGCGGATCTCCTGCATGGGATTCCACACACCGCTGCGTGTCTCATGCCCCCGGATGTCGAGGCCAAAGACCGGGCGATCCAGGAAGTCCTCGCGGAAGGGAAGCTCCGCTTTAGAATCTTGGTAGATCCAGGGCACCAGGGCACTGAACATGATGGGGGCGTACAGGCTTGCCGTTTTGCCGGACCCCTGCGGCCCCACGATGAAAATGTGGCGGCAGAGGATGTCCCAGCGTAGACAGAGCAGGGTCAAGTACCCAAGAAAGCGCTTGCCCTCGCCCAGGAGGCGCCGGGCCAGCTTGGTGGGCGCTCGGTACACGAGAAGTTCGGCAATGGGTCTGGGGTCCACCTGCCGCACGCCATCTTCCATGATGGTGTTGCCCCATTCCTCCGGTACATCCCGGAACTGGGCATCAGCGCGGCCTTCGCCACTCTTCACATACTTGGGCTCGCGGTCCCAGGTGAACCAAACCACTAGGGCGAGGATCACGACCACACCATGGATCCCGAAGAAGAGTGGACCGTTCTGGAAGGCCCATTCGCAAAAGGCCTGCTGGGTCACAACGAGGCGCATGCCCAGCCCAAGGAAGAAGACAGCGAGGCTGGCAGGCAGCGTTTTCGGAGAGCGGCGGTGCAGGAGCAGCCAGCGTGTGAGGCCATCGAAACGGTTCCTCAGCAGGACTAGGGGATGCTCATGCTCCACCCAGTACCAGCGCAACGCGCACCAGGTCAGGCCCAGGAGCCCAATGCTCGCCAGGACGAGGGCTCCACCACCTTCCCAGGCGCGGAGCAGTTTGAAAATGAGATCCGTCATCGATCTACCTCCAAGCCGCGGGTTGCGGCATTTACGGCGCTTGCGGTGGTTTGGGCCGCCACTTCGGCGGCCTTGGCGGCGATCCCCACTACGGGGATCCAGCCCGCAGCCTGCAGAGCCAAGCGCACAGGCTCCGGCAGGCGGGTGTTGAGGCCCGTGGCATTCGCCGCGGTCTTGGTGATGTCCACAGCGCCCCCAGCGAGGGTCTTCGCCAGGGACACTGGGGAGAGGGTGGCGATGTCCTTGACGGCCCCGACGGTGGTCTTGGCGATCGTGGTGCCAGCATCAATGGCAAGGCCCAGTTCGCGAGGTAGGAGTCCATGGGCGCCCGCCGCGGCGGCGCGGGCGGCTCCCTTGCCCATCTCCATGCCGGCGCGAGCCGCGCCCTGACCCAAATCCTGGCCAGCCTCCTGCCTGGCGATTGTCAGTGAGGTGCCGCCCGTGGGAAGCTCCGTCACCAGGCCCAGGCCAATTTTCAAGGTCGCCTGACCTAGGTGGACACTGCTCTGGGCTGCGGCGCGAGCAGCCTCCAGGGAGGCATGCAAGGCTGCCTGGAGGGCTTCCTCCCCCAGCGCCATCCCAGCACGGGCGATTGTTCGCACCGGTGCTGGAACTCCCATCTCCCGCATGGCCGCATCCACAGCGGCTCTGCCCAGGGAACCTACCGCTCGCGCACCTCGTTGGATCACTCGTCCGCCGGTGTCCACTCCGCGGCCAAGGGCGCCCTTGGCCATGCCCAAGTCCCGGGCGGTCTCACGCTTTTCCAGCCGGTGAAGCGCTCCCGTGCGGCGATGATCCGCCTGCTCAACTTCAGCCTGATGGCGAGGGCTGCCCAGAGCCCCACGGGCCTGGTAGCGCGCCTGGATGGCAGACAGTTCCGCCCCGTGGCGGCGTTCGATGAGCACGCGCGCCGTTTGCTCGAAAGGACGGGCTGCCTCTGTCTTCTGGCCAGGTGCAGCCCGCTGCACGGCCTCCCGGCGCTGGCGCTCGTTCTCCTTCTGCTCCCGGATGACCTGCTGGAGGCGGGACTTCTCCTCCTTGAAGCGCACATGCGCCGCCCAGTCCTGGATTCGCGGTTCGTCTCCGAAGACTTCCCGATCCCACTCCTTCTGGATCTTGCCGTGTTTCCCCAGGGTTTGCCCCATGGGTGGCCCGGCCACAGCAATGTGGAAGTGAAAGCGCCCCTCTTGCTCGTGGATCGCCAACACATAAGGACGCCCCTGGGCGTAGGCCCTGGCGATGCGCTGCCCAACCTCAGCAGCGGCCCGCTGGGGATCTTCCGGGCAGCGCGTCCGGATGGTAGCGCATTCGGCTGCGCCAGGTGCCAGGATCACCTCGTGGTAACCCGCCCGTGGTCCACCCATGAGCTCGATGGCTGCCGAGGGTTGCAGCTCCTCCCCAGCCAGGCTGAGCAGGCGGGCCGAATCCCGGTCATGTTGGCTGGCTAGGTAGTGCGCTCGGCGGTTCCAGGAGGGCGCCTGCTTACGCCCCCGGAACCCTGGCGTGAAGCCGGGCTTGATGATGGCCATCAGCCCTCTCCCCGCAGAGTGCGAAGCCTGGATTGCTCGGGGCTTGTGTTCTTCGTCTCCCCTTGCGGGGGTTCGACCTTCTCAATCAATGGTTCCGAATTACAGTCCTCCTGGATAACCAGGTAGTGGGCTCGGCGATTCCAAGCAGGTGCCTGCCCACGACCGCGGAACCCCGGCGTGAAACCAGGCTTGATGATGACCATCAGCCTTCTCCCCGTAAGGTGCGCATCTTGGCCTGAGCGGAAGTGGTGATCTCCGCTGCGCGCGGACTGGATTCCACGACCCCGAGAAGGTGGGCGTAGCTGAGCTGGCAGAGCCCGACGACCCCGGCGAGGGTCTGGAGAATCTGCGCCTCGCGTTCAGCCTGCCCTTCCTCCACTTTTCGGAGAATGGCCACCAGGGCTTCGATGCGCGTGGCATGCCTGGCCTGCTGCTCGAGCACGCCCAGCAGCGTGCGGGCCAATGCCTCCAGGCGAGGTCCGAAGGCCTCTTCCGCCATGCGCTCCTTGGCCTCCTCCAAGAGGTCCCGGAGGGCCTGCGTGTGGGTCACCCCCTTGCGCCTGGCCAGCTCCTCCAGCACCTGCCAGCAATCCTCGCCAACCCGGGCATGCACCACGTTTTTGGCATGCCCAGAACCCAGTATTGATCGGCCTTTCCGCTCTTTCATGTTGCTCCTCCTGTTGCATCCAGACCCTGCCGCCACATGAACGCACCATCCCCAACCTGTCGAAAAGACAGTGCTTTGCCCACCGGGCGCCACAGTCATGCGCCACGCACAACTTGCCCCCCGCAGGGTCCTAGCCCTTCGGGCTGTCCCCTGGCGCTTTCCCAGTCCGAACGGTTCGCCGAAATCTACCGGATCGGCAGCACCAATCGGCCCGATCTCCATCTGCCGTTCATCGGTATCGGGACGTGGCTGCCCGGAGCGTCCGAAATCACCATGGACCGGCAAAAAATCTTCGCGACTGAGGCTTTTCCGGAGTCCATCACCCACACCGGACCACATGGAGTCCCATGTCCTTGGACGGGCGATTGTAGAAAAATTGTAGAAAAAACAAAAAGCGCCACCTTGGAGGATGGCGCTAAGTGCTTTGTTTTCTGGTGGCTGGAGGCAGACTCGAACTGCCGACCTAGTAATTATGAGACACTCGCTCTAACCACCTGAGCTACCCAGCCATGAAGGAACAGTCTAGCGTGGGCGTGGGCCTGGGTCTACGACAGATCGTCCACGAGCACCACGATGGTGCAGGCTATTCGGGCTGGGGGGACAGCACGGTGGGAAGCCATGCCATCAGTTCGGCCATCGACCGGAAGACGCCGACTTCCAAGCCTGGCAGACCATGGTAAGCCTCGAACATTCGGGCCAGGCCGAACTGAAGGTCCGCGGGAGCCGCGATGGCCAGAACCTTTAAACCTGCAAACAGATCGGCGTTGTCCTTGGCAATAGCAGCAAGGGTGTGGACTTCGGCAGTGGATACCTCGAAGGATTCGACACCCTCAAAATCCAGGATGAAGTGGGTGATCCGGCTCCAGTCAACACCGCTTGACCGGTTGGCTCTGGCCTCAGCAATCATGTCCTTGCCGGTCAACACACTTTCGCCACGCCGGACAATGCCGGTGCCTTCGTTGATGAGGGTGGTGACGTAGGGCATGCTGCGGACTTCTCACGGATATGCAGGTTATCTCCGTTAGTTTATCCACCGCCCTGCGGGATGCCTAGGTCACTCCCCGGGCTTGCATCGCGGCTACGTACTTCTTATCCATCTGATTGATGTGGCGGACGATCCACTCCACCAGGAAAAGGGCCAGTTCCGTGGCATGGTCCGCCGTTGGCTCTGCCTGGTAGGCCGCCATGTACTCGGCCACTTGCTGCAGGAGCTTGGTGTGTTCAGCCTGGTGATCAGGCAGTCCTGGAAAGGCGATGGCTGCCATCCGGGCCTCTTCCTCCTTGAAATGCATGGTGGTGCGATCAATCAGGGAATCGAGAGCATGACCCAGCCTCGCCTCGGCCTCACCGGTTGAGATGGCCTCGTAGACCCGGTTGAGGGCATCGAACATGCCCTCGTGCTGATGATCGATGCTCAGGATGCCCGTCTCATACCATTCGTCCCACTGCAGAATGGCCATGGTTCCTCTCCGGTGGGTTCAGTTCAGGTGGTTCCAGATTCTAGCCTGATACGCCTGAAGCCTGGACCGAGTCCCTCAGTGCCCCGCCGCAGCAGCCGGAATACGGAACGCAGGTGCCGCGGAGGCCAAAGAAAAAACGCAGGTCACGGAAGATTTTTACTTGAAGCGGTCCGCCAGGCGCTCTGCGGTGTGCTCGGCCTGGATGGGGGACCCGTCCTTGTCCAGCCCGCCCCGGATCTGCATGACGCAGCCTGGGCAGTCCATGATCACTTTCGAAGCGCCCGTGTCCTTGATGTGCTTCAGCTTGCGCTCGAGGATCGGGGCGGAAAGCTGCGGGAGTTTCAGGGAGTAGGACCCGGCCATGCCGCAGCAGGTGTCGCACTCGTACATCTCGGTGAGCTCGTGCCCCGCCTGCTTGAGGAGTTCCCTCGGCTCGTCGCTGGCATGCTGGGTCCGCTTGAGGTGGCAGGAGTCGTGGTAGGTGACCTTGCCCAGGTCCTCACCCTCTTTGAAGGTCAGCCGGCCCGCGTCCACCAGCTGCTTGACCAGGGTGGAGAAGTCGATGGTCTTGGCGGAGAGGCGCTCGGCCTCTGCCATGGCGTCGGTGGCGCCCAGGCTCTTGAAGGTGTCGAGAAAATCATGCTTCAGGGCCACGGTGCAGGTGGGGCAGGCCGAGACCACATGGGTGACCTCGGTCGCCAGCAGGGCCTTGATGTTGTCCCGCGCGTTCTGGGCGGCCACCTCGTAGGCGCCACTGTAGCGGGCCGGGGCACCGCAGCAGGTCTGCTCGTCGGGGAAGATGACTTCGATGCCCGCCTTGTTCAGGATCTTCACCAGGGACTCGCCCATCTCCGGGTAGCAGAAATCGATGAGGCACCCTGAGTAGAAGGCGATCTTCTCGCCTCCCTTCGGCTGAGAGATTTTCTGGATCGCATCCCGCAGAGGCACGGCGGCCACGGCGGGCAGGCTGCGGAAATCCGTCATGTCCGAGAGGAACAGGGGCAGGTGGCGGATGAACCGGCCCTGTTTGAAGGGCTTCTGGGTGACCGAGGCCATCCGCAACATGGAGTGGAAGAGACGGCGGTTGTTCACCACGCCGAAGATGGCCTTCATGGCCAGCGACTGGCCATTCTCGACCACCAGGCGCCGCCGCAGCTCCAGGATGAGCCGGGGAATGTCGATCTTGCCGGGGCACAGGGGCACGCAGCTGCCGCACTGGATGCAGAGTCCCTGGATGTCCTCGGATTTCTTCAGCTCATCGAACCAGGCCGTAAGGATGGTCCCGATGCCGCCGGTGTAGGTCTTGCCGAACACATGGCCGCCCACCAGCCGGAAGACGGGGCACACATTCAGGCAGGTGGCGCAGCGGATGCACTGGAGCGCCTCCTTGAACATGGGATCCTTGACCATGTCCGAGCGGTGGTTGTCCATGAGGATGATGTGGAGTTCCTTGGGCGAGCCGTCGGTGTTGGGCACCTGGCCCGAGATGATCGAGACGTAGCTGGTGAGCAGCTGCCCCGTGGCGCTGCGGGGCAGGGCGGTGAGGATCGGCAGGATGTCCTTGACCTGGGCCACCAGCTTCTCGATGCCCACGATGGCCACATGGATCCGGGGCAGAGTGGTCACGAGCCGGGCGTTACCTTCGTTGGTGACGATGACCAGGCTGCCAGTCTCCGCCACGGCGATGTTGGCGCCCGTGATACCCATGTCCGCCTGGAGGAACTTCGGCCGCAGCTTGGCGCGGGCGAACTTGACCAGCTTGGGGATGTCGGGGGCCTGGCCCTCTTCCACTTCCTGACTGAAGACCTCGGCGACCTCCTCCTTGGTCATGTGGATGGCGGGCATTACCATGTGTGACGGGGTCTGGTGGGCCAACTGGACGATCCACTCGCCCAGGTCCGTCTCGTCCACTTCGATACCGGCCTTCTCGAAGGCGGCATTGAGGTGGATCTCCTCGGAGGCCATGGACTTGGACTTGACCACCCGCTGCACGCCCTTCTCCTTGGCGAGGGCGAGGATGTACTGCTTCACCTCGGCGGGGTCGGAGGTCCTGAAGACTCTGGCCCCGCGGGCCTCTGCGCTGGCCTTGAATTCACTTGCCAGGACCTCGAAGTTCGAGGAGGCGCTGGCCTTGATCTCCACGATCTGGTCCCGCACGGCCTCGAAGTCGATGCCCTCATAGGCCTTGGCACGGCTGATCCGGTAGGCCTCGGAAAAGCGGCCCAGGGCGCCAGTGAGGTTCGGATTGTGGAGGGCGGTCTCGATGGATTCCTTGAACTGGGTCGTCATGCCGTCACCTGCTCGAAGTCGTCGACCACGACGATGATGAGCCGCTCCGGCCCGTGCACCCCAATGGTGAGCACTCGCTCGATATCCGCGGTGCGGCTGGGGCCGGTAATGAAAGAGACGTAGTTGATCTGCTCCGGCCGGAGGCGTTCCAGCACGGCACCCATGTCCGCCAGGATCCGGCTGGTGCCGACCACGGCCACGTGGATGGGCGGCAGGGTGGAAACCAGCCGCTTCTCCACTACCACCGCGTCCTGGACCAGGGTCCCGGTACCGGCGATGGCCCAGTCCATCTGGCTGATGCCCACCCTGGCCGCGGCAGAGTCCTTCCTGGTGACATCGAACGTGATACCCGGCACCTTGGCCTTGAGATCCCTGCTTTCGGTCCCATCCAGGAAGGAGCCCGCCGCCCAGACCGCGCCACACTGCGGCGCGTCCGAAACGCCCGTCTCCTTGAGGAATTCGAGGACGAAGGCGAGGGCCTCCGCTTTCCCTGTGAAGCGATGGACTTCGGCGCTGACGGCCTCGGCCCGAGTCTTGAATGCCTCGAACTGGGTACTCATCGGGACTCCTTTCACCGGGTGGCTGATTCCAGCAGGTAGAGGAAGCTGCGGTAGACCTCACCCGTGGCGCGGGTCATCCCCACCTCACAGGTGCGGCTGCTGGCGTAGTGGCCGTCGAAGGAACCGGAGTTCACTTCGCGGGCTTCGTGGCTCGTCGCGGAGGCCGTCAATTCGGGCAGCAGGAAGCCGCGGTCGCCCGCGAACCCGCAGCAGCCGGCATCCCGGGGCACCACCACCGTGTCGGCGCAAGCCGCGGCGACGCCCTCCAACTTGGGCACCAGGTTCATCTTGGTCAGGGAGCAGACCGGATGCAGCACCACGGAGCCCACCTTGCGGTTCACCTGCAACCGGGGCAGCAGCACGTCATGAGCGAAGGCCGTGCTGTCCATGATCTTCAGCTGATCGAACCGGGCCTGGTTCTCGGGTGTGAGGTAGGCGCGGCTGGTGAGCACGCCGTGGGTGCAGGGGCTGGTGTCCATCACCACTGGCAACCGGCCCGCCTGGCTCCACTCCCAGAACTTCTCGATGGCGCGGTTCACCGTGAACCGGTGCGCCAGGTCGAAGCCCTTGGAGGAGAACGGCACGCCGCAGCAGGTTCCTTCCACATCGTGCGGAATGTGGATGGGCACTCCGGCTCGGGCGGATACCTTCACCAGGGCCTCCACCAGGCTCAGCTCCTCGGGTTCGCCCGGCAGGTGCCCCATCATGCGGGAGATGCAGGCCGGGAAGTAGATGGCCTGGGCCCCTTCCAGGGAAGTCGTCGGTAGGGGGGCCTTGGCGGCCTTCGGCATCTCGGGGCTCCACTGGTGGCCGGTGCCGATGGGCTTCAGGAGGCGGGTGAGGAAGGGCATGACCTTGGGGCCGAAGAGGGTCTGGACCAGGTGCCCGGCGCGGAGGGCCACCCGCATGACCGGCTCGACGGTGGCGAAGTGGCGGGCCACTGAGAGGGCGATCTTCTGAGCCCGGCGGCTGTGGCTGGCCCGGCGGAACCGCTTGGTGAGCTGACCGGTGTCGATGCTGACCGGGCAGGCCGTGGCGCAGAGGCCATCCACGGCGCAGGTGTCCAGGGCCATGTAGGGAAAGGCCCCCTGCAGGGAGGCGAGCAGGGCGGGGTCCTCGTGGTTGGCTTCGAGGCGCGCCATCTCGCGGCGCACGACGATGCGCTGGCGGGGCGTGAGCGTGAGCTCCCGGCTGGGGCACTTGGGCTCGCAATAGCCGCACTCGATGCACTTGTCGACTTCCTCCTCCACGCCGGGCATGGGCTTGAGGTCGGCCAGGTGGCAGTGGGGATCGGCATTGAGGATGACGCCGGGATTCAGGAGCCGCAGCGGATCCACCAGATCCTTGAGCTGCTCCATGACGGCCTTGGCCTCGGGCCCCCACTCGGCCTCCACGAAGGGCGCCATGTTACGGCCCGTGCCGTGCTCGGCCTTCAGCGCCCCGTCGTACTTCTTCACCACCAGCTCGACCACGTCGTCGATGAAGCGAGCGTACCGGTCCACGGCCGCCTGGTCGTTGAAGGACTGGGTGATGACAAAGTGCATGTTCCCGTCCTTGGCGTGGCCGAAGATGATGGCTTCGTCATAGCCGTGCTTAGTGAACAGCTTCGTCAGGTCCACGACGGCGTCGGCAAGGACATCGAGCCGGAAGGCCACGTCCTCGATGATCACGGTCGTGCCCCGCTTCCGCACGGCCCCTACGGAAGGGAAGGTGCCTGAGCGCATCTTCCAAAACAGGGCCTGTTCCACTGGATCGTGGGTGAAGCGGGCTGGTTCCAGCAGGCTGAGTCCGTCGGCGGCGGCCATGGCCGTGGCTTCGAGGCTGGTCCGGGCCGAGGGGTCGGCGCCCTGGAATTCGCAGAGCAGCGCGGCGGCCCCTTCGGGCAGGGTCTTGATGATGGCGGGGATGCCCGGCTGGTTCTCGACGGATCGCAGGGCGGCCCGGTCCAGCAGTTCGAGAGCCGCCGCACCCGCATCCCGCAGGGGCACGATGGCGGCACAGGCCGCGTGGAGATCAGGGAATAGCAGGAAGCCGGTCACCTTCACGGGCAGGTCCGGGACGGTTTTCAGGATGGCCTCAGCAATGAAGGCAAGCGTTCCTTCGGACCCCACCAGCAGATTCCGGAAGATGTCCACGGGACGCTGGAAATCCAGGAAGGCATTGAGGGAATACCCGCAGGTATTCTTCATCTGGTACTTCGCCCGGATGCGTCCCGCCAGGGGCAGGTTGGCTTCGAGTTCGGCCTTGAGCCTCAGCAGCCCCTTGGCCAAGGCTGGCTCCGCCGCCTGGAACTGGGCATCGGCATCCAAATCAGCGGTGTTGACGACCGTACCGGAGGGCAGCACGAAGGTCAGTGACTCCAGGGTGTGGTAGGCATTTTGAGTCACGCCGCAGCACATGCCGCTGGAATTGTTGGACAGGATGCCACCCACCGTGCAGGCGCTGAGGGAGGCAGGGTCCGGTCCCATCTTGGCGCGGAAGGGACGGAGCACCTGGTTGACCTGGGCTCCGATCACTCCCGGCTGGACCCATACCCTGGCACCGCCATCAAGCACCTTGATGCCGCGCCAGTTGCGGGCCACTTCCACGAGGATGCCATCCGAAACGGACTGGCCCGACAGGCTGGTGCCTGAGGCGCGGAAGGTCATGGGGATCTTCTGCTCATGGCTGAGTCGGAAGAGCCCGCGGATGTCCTCCACGCTGCCCGCGAAGGCCACAGCCTTGGGGATCAGTCGGTAGAAGCTGGCGTCGGAGGCGAAGGCGATCAGATCCACAGGCCGATCGAGCACCCGATCCTGGCCGACGATGGCCGCGAGGGAATCTCTCAGGGAGGTCGCAGTGGCTGTGCTCATGGGAAACATCCTCCCCCAAAGTTCAAGCCGGTCAACGAGTCCCGCCAACGCAGAGTGTGTCGGCGGGACCCGGGCCGTTCATCAGTGCGCCACCAGACTATTTGCCGGGGGCGGGCAGGGCAGCAGGCGCAGTCGGAGCAGCGGCAGGCGCAACCGGGGCCACCACGGCTGGGGCCGGGGGCAGCTGGGGCATCCAGTTGGCGGGAAGTACCTTCGCATAGAGGAAGATCACACACCCGACCATGGCGGCCAGGGCCAGGCTGTGGAAGAACACGTAGCGGAGGATGGTGCCCTCTTCGCCCTGCTGGTTGGTGGCCACGGAGGCGACCACGAGGCTCTGGGCGTCGATCATCTTGCCCATGACACCACCGGTGGTGTTGGCGGCGGCAGTGAGGATCGGATTCAGGCCCAGCTGCTCAGCGGTGATCTTCTGCAGGCCGCCGAAGAGCACGTTGGAGGAGGTGTCACTGCCCGTGAGGGCCACACCCAACCAGCCCAGCATGGCGCTGAAGAAGGGGAACAACATGCCGGTGCTGGCGAAGGCCAGACCCATGGTGGCGTCCAGGCCCGCGGACTTGGAGGTGAAGCCCAGGGCCAGCATGGCGGCAATGGTCACCAGGGAGATCTTCACGCGGTTGACCGTCTTGCCCCAGATCTTGACCAGTTCCAGGAAGCTGAACCCGGTCACCAGGCCACTGACGAGGCCGGCGAGAAGGAGGCTGGTGCCCGTGAGGGAGAGCCAGTTGAAGGTCCAGACCGCGGCTTCGGCGGAAGGCTTGGCGACGACGGGAGGAGCCTTGATGACCATCTTGTGGAGCTTGGGAATCTCGAAGGTCTTGACGGTAATACCGTTCAGGAAGTTGGGCGCGGTCTTGGTGCCGCCATTCAGGAAGGTCTTGACCTGAGGGGTGCCCCAGGCGAACACGAACAAGGAGAGGAAAACCCAGGGCATCCAGGCCTTCACGACCTTGCCAGTGCTCTGTTGCACCACCGCTGCATGGGCGTCTTCCCGCTCGTGCTCATAGCGCCAGATGGTCTTGGGCTGCCAGACCTTCAGCAGGATGACGAGCGAGACCATGGAGATGATGGCGCCGATGATGTCCACCAGCCAGGGGCCGTGGTAGTTGCTGACGAGGAACTGGGTGATCGCGAAGCTGCCGCCAGCCACGAGGCAGGCAGGCCAGACTTCCAGCATCGCCTTGCGGCCAGCCATGGTCCAAATGATCCAGAACGGCACGATCAGGGAGAAGATGGGCAGGATGCGGCCAGCGGCGGCACTCAGCATGTCCAGGGGCAGGCCGGTCACCCCGGCTAGCGCGATGAGCGGGCTGCCCAGGGCACCATAGGCCACGGGAGCTGTATTGCCGATGAGGGCCAGACCGGCGGCCTGGAGAGGCCGAAAGCCCAGACCGATGAGCATGGCCGCGGAGATCGCCACCGGGGTGCCGAAGCCGGCGGCGCCCTCGATGAAGGCGCCGAAGCTGAAGGCGATCAGCAGGGCCTGGATGCGGCGGTCGGAGGCCAGCCCGGCGATGGAGTGCTTCACCACCTCGAAGTCCCCGGACTTCACCGTGATGTCATAGATGAAGATGGCGTTCAGCACGATCCAGCCGATGGGCAGCAGGCCATATAGCGCGCCATTGACGGCGGCCATGCCGGCCATCCCCGCAGGCATCCGGTAGACGAGAATCGCCACCGCCAGGCAGGTGATGAGGCCGAGAATGGCTGAATAGTGGGCTTTTACATGCTTGGCCAGAAAGCCCAGCAGCACAAACACGGGCAGGGCCGCCACCAGTGCCGAGAGGAAGATATTCCCCATGACGGGGGAATAGACTTGGGTCCATGGGGACATGCAGCCTCCTGAAAGGGGAGTGGGGCAGGGTGGTGAGGGGAATTGTTAGGAAAGAACCTGAGGCGAAGATTACAATAGGTCTAGTGGTCAGACCACTGGCGAATGACATATATTGGTCACAGTTTCCATCTATCCTGTTTCGAAGTAATTAATGTTTGTTTGATAGGCTGCTGCCATGGAATTCACCCCAATCAAGACCAGGCGCCTTTACGAAGAGATCGTGGAGCAGGTCAAGGAGCTCATCTCCAAAGGGAAGCTGAAGCCCGGCGACAAGCTGCTTGGAGAACGCGAATTGGCAGACCAGTTCCAGGTCAGCCGGGCCTCGGTGCGGGAGGCCATCCGGACTTTGGAGATTCTGGGTGTGATCGACATCCGTCCAGGAGAAGGCACCTTTGTCCGAAGTAGCGGGGCGGACGACATCATCCGTCCCCTCGCGATGTTCCTGGCCGTCGAGCGCGCCTCCATGTTCGACATGTTCGAGATGCGCCGGATCTTCGAAACCGCCACTGCGGGTCTGGCCGCGGAGCGGGCCACTGAGGAGGAGATCGACCAGATCCGCGCCGCAGTCGAGGGCATGCGGGAACGCCTCAATGTGAAGGACCCCGAGAAGGGGGAGGAGTTCGACGTGGCATTCCATTACGCCATCGCCGAAGCCACCCACAACACCCTGCTGATCAAATTATTCAAGACCGTTTCAGAGGAATTCCACAAGGCCAATTCCGTGGCGCGGCGGAAGCTCTACCTCCACAAACCCGAGAACGCCCAGAAGCTCATCGACCAGCACTCAGGGATTTTCGAAGCGATCCGTTCCCATTCGCCCGAGGCGGCCTCTAGGGCCATGCTGGCACACCTGAGTTTTGCGGAAGGGGAACTGCGGGATTGGGACGTGTAGGGAAGACGGAATGGCTGATCCTGGTGATTGGTGACGAGGGCAGGTCGTGTGCCCTCGCCCTTCGGGCGGCAATCGCCTGCGGCGATTCCGTCCTAATCCGCAGTCCTGCGGATTGGTGACGAGGGCACGTCGTGTGCCCTCGCCCTTCGGGCGGCAATCGCCTGCGGCGATTCCGTCCTAATCCGCAGTCCTGGGGATTGGTGGCCCCGGTGGGGTTCGAACCCACGACC
>CAIQPH010000305.1 GCA_903873655.1 uncultured Holophagaceae bacterium
GCCTTCGAAGCATGACAAGGCCGTCCCGCAGGGCGCCAAGGTGGGAGCGTGAAGGAATGTTCATCCTCCCAGCCTAGTGTGCCTCGCCTGAAATAGCTGGATCAATGGAAGGCCCTGGCGAGGCACCCTTCCATCGGGGCAAAGCCCCTCTGGCGCTTGCCGCGCGATGCGCGTCAGCGCTGTCACCCCACTGGGGGCACTGCCGTGCCCCCAGACCCCCGCCACGTGGTGCCCACCAGCATTCGTTCGTAACGAGTATTTCGGGCGGGCACCACTAGAATCAAGTCATGCCGAACCTGCCGGACGCCCTGCGCGCGCTGCGCTACCGCAACTTTCGCCTTTTCATCTCGGGGCAGCTGGTCTCACTCATCGGCACCTGGATGCAGACCGTGGCCCAGTCCTGGCTTGTCTACCGGCTGACGGGTCAGGCCGCCATGCTGGGACTCGTGGCCTTTGCGGGGATGTTCCCCGTGTTCCTCCTGTCCACCGTCGGCGGCATGGCTGCGGACCGCATGCGGGCCCACACCCTCATCGTCATCACCCAGTCTGCGTCCCTGGTCCTGACCCTGATTCTCGCGCTGCTGACTCTTAGTCATCACGTCCACCTCTGGCACATCGTCACCACGTCGCTGCTGCTGGGGGTGGTGAACGCCTTTGACATCCCGGCCCGGCAGGTCTTCGTGGCCCAGACCGTCGAGCGAACTGACCTCATGAACGCCATCGCGTTGAACTCTTCCATGTTCAACGGCGCGCGCATCATCGGTCCCGCCGTGGCGGGCATTCTGGTGGCCTCCATCGGCGAGGGCTGGTGTTTCCTCATCAACAGCGTGAGCTACGTCGCAGTGCTCGCGGGACTCCTGGCCATGCGCCTGGACGCGGCCCACACGCGGCAGGCCCCCAAGGGCGATCACTCGGCCCTGGAGGGTTTCCGCTTCATCCTCGGGGCCCACGCGGTCCGGGACCTGCTGGGGCTCCTCGGCCTGGTGAGCCTGATGGGCATGCCCTATACGGTGCTCATGCCCATCTTCGCGGATCAGATCCTGCACGGTGGTGCCAAAGCCCTGGGCCTGCTCATGGGCATCTCCGGCGTGGGCGCCTTGGTCGGCGCCCTCAGCCTGGCGCTGCGGCGCAGCCCCAAGGGTCTCGGGCATTGGATCGCAGGCTGCGCCATGGGTTTTGGCGCGGCCCTCATCGCCTTCTCACTGTCGCGCAGCTTTCCGCTCTCGGTCCTGCTCATGCTGCCGGTGGGCTACACGCTCATGGTGCAGATGGCCTCCACCAACACCCTGATCCAGATGATGATCCCCGATACCCTCCGGGGCCGGGTCATGTCCGTCTACTCCATGATGTTCATGGGCATGGCCCCCATCGGCGCCCTGCTGGGAGGCACGCTGGCCCACCACCTGGGCGCGCCTCTGACCGTGGCCCTGGGTGGCGCCGGTTGCCTCGCCGCTGGCCTAGCCTTTGCCCTCCGTCTGCCCCGGTGGCGGCAGGGCGCCCGGGCATTGTATCGCTCCGAGGAGTCCGCGCGTGGTAGCGGATCCCTGGCCGGGGAAAGACCAAGCCCAGGTCGAGCTTCAGATTGAGGTGGAAGCGCCTGACGAAGACTTCAAGGCAGGCAAGAGCTTCGTCGGTTGTGGGCTATTTCCCGGTCAGCTCGGCCACTAGGTCCCTGGCGCCATAGACCTTGTCCAGGGCGTGGAGGATGCCCCTGGCGTCCACGCAGATGGTGCGGTTGGCCCGGCCGTCGTAGTAGTAGCGACCCGCCAGGCTTTCCATGTTGCCGTCGAAGGCCAGGCCCACCAGTTCGCCGTTCCGGTCCACCACCGGGCTGCCCGAGTTGCCGCCGATGATGTCGTTGGTGGTGATGAAGTTCCAGGGCGTGGCTAGGTCCAGCGCCGACCGCCGGGCCAGCCAGCGCTCCGGCAGGCGCCAGAGCTCACGCTCGAGGTTGAAGCGAGTGCCGCCCCATCCCTCGAAGCGATCCAGGAGGCCATGCAGGGTAGTGAACGGCTGCATCTGGGTGCCATTCCCGGGATAGGGCTTCACCGCACCGTAGGACAGGCGCAGAGAGAAGGTGGCGTCGGGGTAGGTGGACTTCCCCTGGATGGCGAAGCGGGCGCGGGCAATGCGGGCGCCGTATTCGCGGAGTGGACCCTCCACCCGTTCCTCGTTCTCCTTGCGCAGCACTCGCTGGAAGGGATCCAGGATGCGGGCTAGCACCAGCATGGAATCCCGGCTTGTGGTCGTCATATCCGCGCCGCCCTCGAGCAGACGCCGCAACTCTAGTGGATCCTGGAGACGGCTGCCCTGCACCGCTTGCTGGGCCACCTCGATTGGGCTGCGTCCGCCCAGGATGGCCTTCAAGAAGGGATGCCCTGGACCGAGCAGCTTCTGGGCCTCGAGGAGATCTGCCGTCAGGAGATGCACCTCCAGCTCGGCGCTGAAGGGGATCGAACGGGGCCGGGTCAGCTGCTCCTGGAGGGTCTTGATGCCCCCTTCGGAAAACTCTGGCAGCCGCTCCTTTTCCGGCTTCGTCCGCTCCACAGGGATCCGGATGAGGCTAAGCGCCGTCCCCAACAGTTCGGAGGTGCGCTGGTTGAGAGCCTGGTTCAGGGTGGCCAGCTGCTCGCCCTGCCGAAGGGCCTTCTCGATCCTGGTCCAGCTGGGCCCGACATCTACCCTGAGCCTGGGATCGGCGGCCACGGCCGACCGAAGGTTCGCTTCGGCCACCTCCACCTGCTTCATGCCATCGGCGTCTTTCAGGCTGGCCAGGTAGCCGCGGGTGGCCTTCAATCCGTTATCGATGCCGTAAATCCGCCCGCCCACCAGGGCTCGCGCCTCGAAATTCCTACCGGCGAAAGCTTCCAGGAGGGCCCGGCGGCGCTCAGCCTGGCGAATCTGGCGTGGGGTGGCGAAATCCCGGGCATGGCGCATCTGCGCCAGGGGCCACAGGCGGCTGGTGGCGCCTGGGTGCCCCGGGACCAGGGTGAGGTCCCCCTGTTGCAGGCCGCCTCTGGTCCAGCGCAGGAAATGCTCGGGCCGGTACGGCTGGTCGTTCTCGTAGACGCGGAGCAGGGCGCAATCCAGGTGATGCCGCGGGAAGGTGAAGTTGTCCTCATCGCCACCGAACCGTGCGATGGCCAGCTCGGGGGCCACCACCAACCGCACGTCCTTGAACTTGCGATAGGCGTAGAGCCAAGTCTCGCCACCCTGGTAAAGCGAAACGATTTCCACGGTGAAGCCGGTCCTGGAGCGCAGCTCCTCCCGTGCCTTCTGACCCTCCAAGTTCCTGGCCCGAAGCTTTTCAGCCTCGGTCCTGCCGGAAGCCCTCGCCACCCTGGCCGTGATGTCCTGCTTATCCACCAACTGCATCAGCTCGAGCCCTGGCACCTTGAGCTCTTCGCTGCGGTTGGCCGAGATGAACCCTTCTTTCAGCAGGTCGCGCTCGCGGGTGGAAAGGCTCTGGATCAGGCCGCGCACCACATGATGGTTGGTGAGCACCAGGCCCTCAGCGCTTACGAAGGAACCGGTTCCGTTGGGGAGGCGCAGGGTCGCCAGGCGCACATGGTCCAGCCAAGCCTGGTCGGGGGCCCAGCCATACTTCTCCTGGATCCTTTTCGTCGGCAGGTTGTCGAAGGTCCACATGCCCTCCTCTGACCTCAAAGAGGGGGCGGCCAAGGCAAAGGCCAACAGGGACAGGACCAGCAAACGGGGTTTCAAGAAGACTCCAGACGGACCAAAAGGACCGGCCATCGTAACACTATGTATTCGAAATACTCGCCGAGCTTCCCTACCTCGGCCAAGGTGGCGCCCGACTCCAACAGCATGGAGCCCGTGTTGAATTCCGGTCTTAGGGGTGAGTTCGTTCTAGATGACGTTCGTGCCTGCAGGATTCATCAAACACACTGATAGGGGTTTCAGCCGCGCGCACGGTTGAGGCGACCTACTTGTTCTCCGCCTCGTAGGCCCGATCTCCGGCCCCCTTCAGCTGGTGCTGCTCGGTGTACCCGCGCTTGTGGTAGAGCAGCAGGTGCACCAGGAACATCAGCACGAGCACTCCGCCAAAGGTGCACACGATGGTCGCGCCGGTGGGCGTATCAAGCTTGACGGACAGGATGACGCCCAGGGCCGAGACCAGGGTGCCCATGGTCCACCCGATGGCCAGCCGCGGACCGATCCGGTCCGTGAACAGCATCGCCCCGACCGAGGGTACGATCAGGTAGCAGAACACCAGCAGGAC
>CAIQPH010000306.1 GCA_903873655.1 uncultured Holophagaceae bacterium
CCGCAGGCCACGAAGAGTGCGTCATCCCTTCGATCTAGGGCAGTTCCAGCGTGACGCCCCGACCGGTGCGGATCCGCTCCTCGATACGGGAGGTGCTGTGGCCCGGCAGGAAGGGAATGAGGACGAGCTTCCCGCCCCGACCTTCCACGAGATCGCGGCCCACCACCGTCTCCGGAGTGTAGTCGCCGCCCTTGACGAGCACATCGGGCTGGAGGGCGCGGATGAGTTCCTGTGGCGTGTCCTCGTCAAAACGCACCACGGCGTCCACGCTGCGCAGGCCCAGGAGCACCGCGGCTCGCGCGGCCTCGTCCTGCAGGGGGCGCCCCGGGCCCTTGAGCCGGGCCACGGAGGCGTCACTGTTGAGGCCCACCACCAGGAAGTCGCCCAGGGCGCGGGCATCGGCCAGGTACCGGACGTGGCCCGGGTGGATCAGGTCGAAACAGCCATTGGTGAAGCAGAGCGTCTTCGGCCGGGACACGGCCTCGAAAAAGGCTTCAGGGCTCTGGAAGAATCGGGTCGGTGACGGCATCAGAGTACCTGGATAAACTTGTTGGTTCGGGGACGACCCCCTGGAGAAGTCTGCCATGCCCCTCTACGAGTACCGCTGCGAAGCTTGCGGCCAGCCCGAAGAAAAACTGGAAAGCCTGTCGGCGCCGACCTCTCACGCCTGTCCCGGCTGTGGCGCGGCCGACGGCATGAAGCGGCAGCTCTCCGTGGCCGCCTTCTCGCTGTCCGGTGGAGGCTGGTACAAGGGCGCGGCTTCGGAACCGGCGGCCCCGGCTGCCAAGACCGAGACGCCCAAGTCAGAGGCGCCCAAGAGCAGCCACGGCTGCGCTGCCGGCGGTTGCGGCTGCCCACTGGCCGGGTGATGTCTGCCTCAATTCACACTTGATGCGTTGACTTTCCGGGCCATTCCGATAGCCTAGATGGTTCCGGCCCTGTGGGTCGGCGCAGGATTTCATCCGTCCGACGTTCCCCCATGTCTCTGGTTTTGGCGGAACCTCTCGGGCCCAGGCCCGGAAAACCCGGCGCCTTCCTAGGAGGATGGTGTGCCTACCATCAATCAGCTGATCCGCCATGGGCGGAAGACCTTCCAGAACAAGACCAAGAGCCCGGCGCTCGACGCCTGCCCTCAGAAGCGCGGCGTGTGCACCCGCGTGTTCACCACCACGCCGAAGAAGCCGAACTCGGCTCTGCGCAAGGTGGCCCGTGTGCGTCTCACTAACGGCATCGAGTGCACCACCTACATTCCGGGCGTGGGCCACAACCTGCAGGAGCACAGCATCGTACTCATCCGCGGCGGCCGCGTGAAGGACCTGCCGGGGGTGCGCTATCACGTGGTGCGCGGCACCCTGGACGCCACCGGCGTCGCGGGCCGCAACCAGTCCCGTTCCAAGTACGGCGCCAAGCGCCCCAAGGCTGGCGCCGCGCCGGCCAAGAAGAAGTAGGGGAGGCAGACCATGGCCCGTCGTTCCGCACCCGCCAAGCGCGAGATCCTTCCGGATCCCGTCTACAACAGCCTCACCGTCTCCAAGTTCGTGAACATCCTCATGGAGCGCGGCAAGAAGGCCACCGCCGAGCGCATCCTCTACGGGGCACTTGAAATCGTCGCCAAGAAGTCCGGCGAAGAGGCCCTGGAGGCCTTCCAGAAGGCCCTGAACAACATCAAGCCCTCGGTGGAAGTGAAGTCCCGCCGCGTGGGTGGTGCCACCTACCAGGTACCCGTGGAGGTTCCCCAGAACCGCCGCCAGTCCCTGGCCATGCGCTGGCTGAAGACCTACTCCGCCTCCCGTGGCGAGCGCACCATGCGCGACAAGCTGGCCGGCGAAATTTTAGATGCCATGAACTTCCGCGGAGCCGCCATCAAGAAGAAGGATGACGTCCACAAGATGGCCGAGGCCAACAAGGCGTTCGCCCATTTCCGTTGGTAGTACCTTCGCTGGAAACGGGGCGCCATCGGCGCCCCGTTTCCAGCGCTGCTGAACTGCTTGGTTGAATCCTCATCAATACCCCCTAGGAGGCCGCAGTGGCCCGCCACACCCCCCTTGAGCGCTACCGGAACATCGGCATCATGGCGCATATCGATGCCGGCAAGACCACCACGACGGAGCGCATCCTCTACTACACCGGCAAGATCCATAAGATCGGCGAGGTTCACGAAGGCGCTGCCACCACCGACTGGATGGTGCAGGAGCAGGAGCGGGGCATCACCATCACCTCCGCTGCCATCACCGCCGCCTGGACGCCCCAGACCGGGCAATTGAAAGGCGTGGAGCACCGCATCAACATCATCGACACTCCCGGCCACGTGGACTTCACGGCGGAAGTGGAGCGTTCCCTGCGCGTGCTGGACGGCGCCTGCGCCGTATTTTGCGCGGTGGGCGGCGTCGAGCCCCAGTCTGAGACCGTGTGGCGCCAGGCCGACAAGTACGGCGTGCCCCGCATGGCTTTCGTGAACAAGATGGACCGCCCCGGCGCGG
>CAIQPH010000307.1 GCA_903873655.1 uncultured Holophagaceae bacterium
AAGGCCTTGAAGAACAGGATCAGCACCATGGCGAAGCAGATCACTTCGAGGTTGTCGCGCACCATGCCCTTGTCGGCACCCGGGGGCAGGGCGATCTCGAGTTCTTCGGCTTTGCCAATTTCTTCGGCCACGGTGGCTCCGGAATGATCGTGCGACTAGGGACGTTTGAGGGTGGGCAGATCCGTGAAGCCCCGGGCCACGAGCCGGTTCACCACAATCCAATTTCCGTCACGCTCCTCCCTGGTCTCCACCTCGCCAAGGTTGGGCAGGAAGAGGGTCCGGCGCCGGGCAGCCTGGGAAGCTCGGGCTTCCACCCATATTCCGACCGGGTCTGAGGTTGGCGGGAGGATCGAAGCACCCTCCCAGGCCGCTCGGCCGATCACCACGCACTCGGTGTTGCGGTCCGCCCAGCGGGTGGTCTCCGGGAAATGGGCTGGCAGGGCCATGGCGAGGACGCGGCCGCTTTCTTCAACCACATCGAGGCCGCCGTCGTGTGGCTTGACGAGCACTGTCATCCGACCCTGGGAGGAGGTCAGGTCCAGTTGCACGAGGCTGGGTCCCCGAGTGCCAAGGGTGGCGTGGGTGACCCGGACCTGCATCCGGCGCTCGGATTGGAGCGGCTGGGGCAGAGACGGGTCCTCGTAGGCCAGGGTGAGGCCTTCCTCCCAAGGGGCAAAGACAGTGGGGGTAGCCGGACGGGGCAGGCAAGCCATATAGGCCAGCAGGACTGCAGGCAGCAGTCGGATCGGGCTCAGGAGCCTGCGCATCATCGGTGACCCTTGTTGAACCTGGCCACCAGGTCCGACAGGGATGCGGCCGTGGCGGGGACCCCGGGGACCGGCTCGGGCAGAGGCGGGCGGGCTTCCTGTGCGGGCTGTGGAGGCCTGGCTGCCTGAGGACGCGGGGGCCTCGGCCCTTCAGGTCTGCTGGGCCGGACCCCGTCCAGCCTGGGCGGTCGAGTTCCTTCTGGCCGCGGAGGTCGTGGCCCCTGGACCCGGGCGCCTTCCGGCCGAGGGGGCCGCGGTCCTTCGGCCCTGGGCGGGCGCGGGCCGTCCATCCTGGGGGTATGATCGCCTGTGGGGGGCCTCGGCGGAGTGCCCTCCCGGTTGGGCCGGCGATGGTGCGGCTGGGGCTTTCCGGCGCCTTCGGGAGCGGCCAAAAGGGCCTTGATGGACAGGGCGATGCGTTTGGCTTCGAGGTCCACCGTAAGTACTTTCACCTTCACGGCCTGGCCCACGCTGAGGGCATCGGCGGGGTTCTTCACGTAGCGGTGGGCGATCTCCGAGAGATGCACCAGTCCGTCCTGATGGACGCCCACATCCACGAAGGCGCCGAAATCCGTCACGTTCGTGACGACGCCCTGGAGTTCCATGCCGATCTCCAGATCGCTGGGCTTGTTGACGCCCTCACGGAACTGGACGATCTCGAAGCGGTTGCGGGGATCGCGGCCCGGCTTCTTCAATTCGGCGAGGATGTCCTTCACCGTCTCCACGCCGGAACTCTCATTCACGAAGAGTTTGGGATCCAGGCCGTCCAGCACTGCGTCGTTGCCAATGAGCTCAGGCACGGTTTTTCCGGTCAGCTGGCAGATGTGCTGCACCACGGGGTAGCTCTCGGGGTGCACGGCCGAGGCGTCCAGGGGATCCTCGCCATCCTGGATGCGGAGGAACCCCGCCGCCTGCTGGAACGCCTTGGCGCCGAAGCGGCCGATGTCTAGGAGCTGTTCGCGGCGCTTGAAGGCACCGTGCTCGAAGCGATGGGCCACGATGTTCTTGGCCAGGCCCTCGCCGATACCCGCCACGTAGGCCAGCAGCTTATAGGAGGCGCTGTTCAGGTCCACACCCACGCGATTCACACAACTCTCCACCACGTCATCCAGTCCCTTCTTGAGGGCGGTCTGGTTCACATCGTGCTGGTATTGCCCCACGCCGATGCTCTTGGGATCCACCTTGACCAGTTCGGCCAGGGGATCCTGGAAGCGCCTGGCGATGCTGATGGCGCCCCGCACGGTGACGTCGTGCTCAGGGAACTCCTCTCGGGCGATGTCGCTGGCGGAATAGACCGAGGCGCCAGCTTCGCTGACAGTCACGCAGATGAGGCCGGTCCGGTTCGTCTCGTTCAGCCACTCGCGGATGAAGGCTTCCACCTCGCGGCCCCCGGTGCCGTTGCCGATGGCGATGGCCTCCACGGGGTTGGCGGTGCAGAGCCGCTCGAGGATGGCCCGGCTGCCGTCCAGGTCCCGCTTGGGTTCCAGGGGG
>CAIQPH010000308.1 GCA_903873655.1 uncultured Holophagaceae bacterium
CTCCTGGAGCTGCTCGATCTTCTTTTCCCGCTGCTCGTTCTCCGACTCGAGGCGCGAGCGGATCTGCATCTTCTGCATGACCATGTCGTCGTAGCCGCCCGTGTACTGGATGATCGTCTGGTAGTCGATGTCGGCGATGTGGGTGCAGACATTGTTCAGGAAGTGGCGGTCATGGGAGATCACCACCACGGTGCCCTTATAGAGGCTGAGGAACTCCTCCAGCCAGTGGATGGAGTCCAGATCCAGGTGGTTGGTGGGTTCGTCCAACAGCAGGGACTGGGGATTCCCGAAGAGAGCCTGGGACAAGAGCACCCGCACCTTCTGGCCGCCCTGCAGCTCGCTCATCCGACGGCCATGCAGGGCTTCGGGGATGCCGAGGCCGTCCAGCAGTACCGCCGCATCGGCTTCGGCCGTGTAGCCATCCTCGTCGGCCACCACGCCTTCGAGTTCGGCCACCCGCATGCCGTCTTCGTCCGTCATCTCAGCCTTCTCGTAGATGGCGTCCCGCTCCTGCAGCGCCTTCCAAAGCCCGGCGTTGCCCATGATCACCGTGTCGATGACCCGGAACTCATCGAAGGCGAACTGGTCCTGGCGCAGGATGCCCATCTTGCGGGGACGGATGACGTTCCCCATCTGCTGCTCCAACTCGCCCGACAGGATCTTCATGAACGTGGACTTCCCCGACCCGTTCGGCCCGGTCAGACCGTAGCGCCGGCCCGGGTTGAAAGTCGTGGTGACATCCTCGAACAGGATCTTCGCGCCGTAGCGCATGGTGACGTTCTGCACTGCAAGCATGGAAACTCCCGAACCCACCATTGTAACTCAGGCTTGGTGGATTTCCGAGGGCCGTTCTCTGCCGAACCGGCTCCAAACGGTGCCCTGCTGGCGCCGCTTGGAGTGAGGCGGCTTCGCCGCCGAGAAGAGCTTTTTCTCACTCAGAAACGGCGCCAAAGGCGCCGTTTCTGAGCCGTGCCGATTCCACTGGCGGAACCATACCCAATCAGAACGGAATGTCGTCATCCGGGAAGCTGTTGCCAGCGGCCGGACTGGGTGCGCCGTGGTCCTCGAAGTCCTGGGAGCCGCCGCCGGTGGCCTTGCCGCCGTAGCCGCCGCTGTCGCGATTGCCGTCCTCCATACGGCCCAGCATGACGAAGTTGTCGCAGCGGATGTCGCAGGCGGTCTTCTTCACGCCGTCCTTACCCGTGTATTCGCGGTACTGGATGCGGCCCTCGATCATCACCTGCTTGCCCCAGACCACGATGTTGTGCCACTCGGTCTTGCTCTGCTTTTCGCCCGACTGGTTCTTCCAGGTTTCCGTGGTGGCCACGGAGAAGCGGGCGACGCTCTGGCCGGAAGGCGTGGCCTTCAGTTCGGGATCGCGCCCGAGGTTGCCGATGAGCAGCACTTTGTTCAAGGATCCGGACATGACGTCCTCCTTTTCTTTGATGGCGGAGCTCTCCGCCTCACCGTCGACTCAGACCATCTGAGGGGGTGGTAGGGTGATGAGGTTTGCGCCGAGGGAAAGCGATGTCAAGTGGCAACTCCATACTTCTGGTGAGCTGTAAAAACAAGTCCGGTGCCAAGAAGCATTACCTCCCGGCCCTGCGGTCCGCCGGCTGGGCGGAAACCGTTCAGCTGGTGGCCCCCGGGGATCCCTTCCCGGATTTGAGTAAGACTGCCGGACTGCTCCTTACCGGCGGGTATGACATCCATCCCACCCATTGGGATGCGCTAGAGCCCGTGCACCCCCTGGCTGAAGTGGATGCAGACCGCGATGCCTTTGAGATCCCCCTCATCCGCGCGGCCTGGGCGCAGAACCTGCCCATCCTCGGCGTCTGCCGCGGCGAGCAGATCCTCAACGTGGCCCTGGGCGGCAGCCTGATCCAGGATGTGCCGGAGCACTTTGGCTGTGACTCCGAACGGCACCAGCACGGCACACCGGAGGTTCCGGAGATGCACCATCGCGTGCAGCTGGCCCCGGGCTCGCGCCTGCGGTGCCTCTTCGGCGAGGACGTCTTCCTCGTCAACAGCCGCCACCATCAGGCCGTCAAGCGCGTGGCCCCGCCCCTCGTGGCAGTCGGTTGGCACCTGGATACCTCCCATTTCGACACCGGCCCGCTCATCGAGGCCCTGGAAGCCACCGATCCCAAGCGCTGGGTCTTTGGCGTCCAGTGGCACCCCGAGAACCTCGTCACCCTCAAGGGTCCTGCTGGCGATGCCGCGAGGAACCTGTTCGCTGCGTTCGCACAGGCTGCAAACCAACGGACAGGATTAACAGGATTAGAGCCAAGCGCTTCACCTCTTGAATCCTGTTAATCCTGGAAATCCTGTCTCCGCTTTTTCATTGGAGTCCCCATGCCTACTCCCATCAGATTTAAGATCCGCGACCGCATTGCCACGCTGACGCTCAATCGCCCGGACAGGCTGAACGCGCTGGTGCCGGAGATGCGAGAGGGTTTCGAAGAGGCCCTGGCGAAAGCGGCTGAGCCCAGCGTGAAGGCCCTGTTTGTGCGTGGGGCGGGAAGGGCCTTCTGTGCCGGGGGCGATATTGGCTGGATGGCGCGGACGCTGTCCGAGAATCGGTGGGACGAGTTGGAGGCGCTCCTGGACCTGGGCGCCTCCGTAGCCTACCAGCTGGCCATGCTACCCAAACCTGTGGTGGCCATCGTGCAGGGCCCGGCAGCGGGTGCGGGCATGAGCCTGGCCCTCGGTGCGGACCTCCGGATCGCCTCGACCGAGGCCGCGTTCAGCATGGCCTTCGTGAAGCTCGGCCTCCATCCTGATTGGGGCGGCAGTGTCATGCTGTCGCGTCTGGTGAATCCCGCCCTCGCCGCTGAGCTGATGTTGCTCGGCGATCCCATCGATGCGGCCCGAGCCCACTCACTGGGCCTCGTGAACCAGGTGGTGCTTGGGGGTCAACTGGAGGCTGCGGTGGAAGGCCTCAGCCACCGGCTCGCGGTGGGACCTTCGGCCACCTTCGCCCGCATCAAGGCCACCCTGCTGCGCAACCAGGGTCTGGACGCCGACAGCCTGCGCGCCCGGCTGGAAGCCGAAGGCGCCCAGATGAAGGCCGCCATGCGCCAACCCGATGCGAAGGAGGGGCTTGTCGCCTTCCTGGAAAAGCGGGCACCAATATTCATCTAGATTGTGGCCTGGAATTTTGCCCGGGTCTGCTCCAGTTCGGTCCTTAGCTCCGGCGCCCGCCGCTGCAGGTCGTCCATGGCCCGTTCCAGTTCTGCCAAGGCCTCTTCCCGGTGGCCCAATAGGAAGGCGGCCCAGGCCTTGGCCCGATGTACATAGGGCGAGTCGGCATCCGCGGGGCGGAGGAGGGCCAGCCGCCGCTCAAACTCTCCTGAATTGGAGCGTGCCATGCGAATCAGGCACTCGGCGAGTGCCGCCATGGCATTCCCCCTCACCTCTGGCGTCACCCCTACCGGCAGGAGATCCAGCACCCGCTGATAGCCTGCCCGGGCCTGAGCGAACCGCTGCTGGAACCGGGCCAGTTCAGCCGCATAGAACTGGCACTCCGCCTCGATGGTCCGAAGACCCGCTTTCTGGGCCAGCCCCAGGGCCTGGTCATGGAACGTCTGGGATACCGATGGCTCACCCTTCATCAGGGCCAGGATGCCGAGGTTCCGCAGGCAGGTGACCTGCCCCGCCTTGTCACCCACGGATTCCCGGATCGCCAGGGCCTTGGTGAGCATGCCCTCCGCCCCGGGAAGATCCCGCTTGATGAGGGCAGTGATGCCGAGGTTGTTCAGCGCGAGGGCCTCGCCCCAGCGATTGCCGAGGTTCCGCTGGAGGTCCAGATTGGTCCGGTAGAGGGCCTCCGCTGTAGCAAGGTCTCCCTGTTTCAGCGCCAGGTTCGCCAGGTTGTTCTGGGCCAGGGAGACATAGATCTGGTCTCCGGTGTGCTGACTGAGGCTGAGGGATCGCTGATAGAACTCCTTGGCCTCCAGGTCCCTGCCCCGCTCCGCGGCGATGAGCCCAAGGTGGTTGTAGGCGATGGTTTCCCCATCCCGGTCCCCGATCACCTTGGCCAAGGCCAGCGAGGCCTCCCGCAGACGCTGAGCGTCATCGAGATCCCCGAGGTCCTTGGCCAGGTAGGCCTTCAAGCCGAGGGCACGGATCTCGGCCCAGCGGTCGCCGGTGGCCCGGGCGGACATCAGCGCCCAGTTAGCGACGGGCTGGGCCTGGTCCCGCCCGAGACGGCGCAGGCAGGCGGCATAGGCGGAGACTGCACCCGAGAACCCGGGGGCCTTGGTGGAGGCATCCCGCAGGAAGCTCTCGCTGCCCTTGAAGTCTCCCTTCAGGAAGAGGGCCTTGCCGCTGGCGTAGGTTGCGAAAACGTCGGGCGGGATCTCCGGATCCTGGATGTTCCTGTGCCGAAGGGGATCCACCTTCCGGAGCAGGTCGTGGGCGGCAGGGTCCACCAGGGCGTAGGGGGTGAAGGAGGCCTGCAGGACGGTCCTGGAGGCCCCCGAGACGCGGATATTGCCCTCCTCATCCACCAGCTCATAGACAAGGGTCTGGGAATGGAGAGTGGCGTCCTGACTCAGGGTTCCCCGGAGGTACAGGCGGGCACCCAGGGCCTTCGCAAGGCGGGCTTGATTGACAGGTTCCAGGCTCTCGACCTGGCTCAAGCGAAGGCTGGAGGCGACCCGGATGACGGACTCGGGTTCCACCACGATCAAGTTAGGCGATGCCTGCAGGGCCATGGAAAGCAGCTCCGGCATGCCCACCATCACGATGGCATCGAGGGTTGCGTCTCCGGTGGCGTTCCGGATCGGCATGACCGCCATCCTGGGCGGACGGTCCTTCATCAGGTCGGCGATGCTGCCCCGTCCGAACAGGTAGTAGCCAAGGCCGAGCAGACCGATGAGCAAAGCCGCCGCACCGCCAACCCACCAGGCAGCAGGATTCCGATGCAGGTGGCGGGCCAGCGACTCAGCGACCTCGCGGCTCGTGGGACGCCTCAAAGCGTCCGGGTGCAGCATGGCCCGGAGGAGGGCCTTCAGGGACCGGGAGAGGCGCCGAGTCCGAAGCGGTTTGCGTTCACCGGCGAGAGTCGCCTCCATCCTCGCCCGGCCTTCCCCCGGGACGGGGTGTTCGCCTAGGAGCAGTTCCCAGGCCAAGACGCCAAGGGAGAAGACGTCGCTCGGCGGACCCACCCGCTTGCCGCGCATCTGCTCAGGGGAGGCGTAGGTCGGACTCCCCATGAAGACCCCGGCCTCGGTGAGTTCCCCCCACCCGGAGAGGGATGACGAACCCCGCAGGGAGGCCTGGCGGGTTTGATCCCCTTCTTCGAGGGCGATGGCGGCCACCTGGGTGGAGCCAAGGCCGGCAGCCTCGTCCAGGAGCGATGCGATGGGCGTACCGCCCGTATCGGCGTCCGGCTCCGCGCCGGTGGAATCCACAAGCCGGGCGAGGCCGAAGTCGAGCACCTTGATTTGGTCCCGGGCATCCATCATCACGTTGCCTGGTTTCAGATCCCGGTGGACGATGCCCTTCGCATGAGCCGCTTCCAGAGCCTGGGCAATGGAACTCAGGGCCTGGAGCTTTTGGCGCAGGTCCAGGTTCGGAGCCACCTTGGCAAGGGTTGCCCCCTCCACATACTCCATGGCGATATAGGCGTCACCCCGAGCCTCCACCCAATCGTGGACTTGGCACACGTGCGGATGATTGAGCTGGGCCAGGGCCATGGCTTCCCGCCGGAACCGCTCCGTGGTGGCCTGCTGTCCATCTTTACTCATCCGGATGGATTTGAGCGCCACCCGCCGCTCGAGCACCGGGTCCCAGGCCAGATAGACCGCGCCCATGCCGCCCTGGCCCAGAAGGCTCTCCACTTGGAATCGCCCCACCAACTTCCCGGGGGCAAGCACGCCTGGGCCAGCCTCGTGCGGGCCTTCCGCGCCCGGGGGCGCTGGAATCATGGGTGGCGGGGCCATGGCCGGGTGATCTACTTCGTCTGCCGGCTCTGCGCCGCTTCGATGAGTTCCTTGATACGGCGCGCATCGGCCTTGCGGTGGCCATGGCTGGTCAGCGGATCGCTGCCGCCGGTGCTCTCCACCAGGATGTCGGCCCAGAACAGGCCCGTGTCGATGCGCACGCTGGCGACCTTCGAGAGATGGATGCTGATCTCGTTCAGGGTGAACCAGGCGCGCTTGCGGCGTATCACCGCGACATCCGTGACCTCGATGACGGTGGTCCAGATATGGTTGCCCTTGGTCCAGCGGCTGGCCTGGAATGTCTCGGTAGCCATCAGAGGGCACCCTTCGCGGCGGCGGCCACGGCCTGGGGCGTGACGCCATAGGCCTCCAGCAGCTTCTCGGGCTTGCCGCTCTGGCCGAAGAGGTCCTTCACGCCGACGCGCCGGACGGGCATGGGGTGAGCTTCGGACAGGGTCTCAGCCACGATGCCGCCCAGGCCACCGTGGATCTGGTGCTCCTCGCAGGTGACCACGGCTTTGTGCCTCTTGGCCTGCGAGACCAGTGTGTCGCGGTCGAAGGGTTTGAGGGTGGGCGTGTGCAGCACCGTGGCCTCGATGCCTTCGGTGGCCAGAAGTTCAGCGGCATCCAGGCAGATGGAGGTGCCCAGGCCGCAGCCCACCAGCAGCACGTCCCTGCCCTCCCGCATCACCACCGCCTTGCCAAGTTGAAACCGGTAGTCCTCGGCGTGGATGCGGGGGAACTTGTCGCGGGTGAGGCGGACATAGACAGGACCCTGGTGGGCATAGGCCGTGCGGATCACCTGCTTCGTCTCGATGGCATCGGCTGGAGATAGAATGGTCATGCTGGGAATCATGTACATGAGGGCCAGGTCCTCGAGGCACTGGTGGGTGCCGCCGTCCTCGCCCACGGTGAGACCCGCGTGCGTGGCGACGATCTTCACATTCTGGTGGCCCACGCCCACAGCCTGGCGGACGAATTCATAGGCCCGGCCCGTGGCGAACATGGCGAACGTGCTGACAAAGGGGACGACGCCCGTGGTGGCCGCTCCGGCGGCGGCGGCGACCATGCCCTGCTCGGCGGCACCCATGTTGAAGAACCGCTCCGGGAAGGCCTTGGCAAACTTGCTGGTGCGGGTGGAACCGGCCAGATCGGCATCGAACACGATGATGTTGGCACCCTCGTTCCCCAGCTCCACCAGGGTATCGCCGTAGGCGTCCCGCAGGCTGTCCATGACACCACCCAGCTTGCCGCCCACGCCCGCCGTTTCCAAGCCCGCCATGACCACTCCTGTGATGGTTGTATTCTAGCCGAAGGGCTCGGAGGGCGCTGCCGCTAAGCGGCCGCGCTAGGCGGATCGCGGGGCGATCCGCAAATATCACGGTAAGTGGTCTTAGGCTGGAGGGATGACTTTGCGCATCCGATCCTCGTCCCTGCTCTGGGCCACCCTCCTGGCCCTGGGAGTGGCGGCCTTGGTGCTGCGCCTCTGGGTCCCCGGCCACCGGGCCCTGCCTTGGATTACGGCGGCGCTTCTGACGCTGCTCGCCCTGCGGATCATTGCCATGGTCCAAGACTGGCGGCTGGGGGGCATCCCCGGCACACGCATGCTGCTGCCGGCTCTGATCCTGGTGGAAGGCCTCGGCCTTGTCTTCACACGAACCTCGCATCTGGCTCTCCGGTTGCGTCTAGGCACTGCCCTGGTGCTCGAGGTCCTGATCCTGGTGCTCGCGGTCCGGGCCTGGCGGTCCGCCCGGAGCCGGGCTGGGGCCTGGCCGGAAGACCGCATCGCCGCGGCCTTTGAGGCCTTCGTGCCGCTCCGGGTCGCGCGGCTCATGGCCCTGGAGCTGGTGATGCTGGGCAGCGCCTTCCGCTTCCTCTTCGGTGGCTACCGCGAAGCCCCGCCCACTGGCTTCAGTCACCACCGCGAAGCCGCCCTCCGCGCCATCCTCCCGGCCATCCCGCTGATGATCCCAGGCGACTTCCTGCTGGTTCATTTTCTTTTCAAGGGACTGGCCCCCTGGCTGCGCTGGACGCTGCATGGCTCCACGGTCTACGCCGTGCTCTGGCTGGTCGGCTTCTACGCCACCCTCAAGGCCCGGCCGCACCAGCTCCGCGACGGCCTGCTGCACCTCCACGTGGGCCTCATGAAGTCGGCTACCTTCCCCGCGAGCCACATCCTGTCTACCTCGCCGCTGCCAGAATTCGACAATGACTGGGCCCGCCATGCCCACATGAAGGGCGTGCAGAAGCTGGTGGCCAAGGGCAACACCATCCTCGAGCTGCGGCTCTCCGAGCCCGTCCGGGTCATGGGCATGCTCGGCCCCGGCCGACCCACGGATCGGATCGCCGTGTCCGTGGATGACCCTGCCGCCTTCATTGCCGCCCTGGGCCGCCCATGCGCCTGAGCTTACCCATCGATCCCCTGCTGCCGCAGATCGTCGAGAGCCTGCGCCGGCTGCCGAACCTGGTTCTGCAGGCGGATCCTGGTGCGGGCAAGACCACGCGGGTGCCTCCGGCCCTGCTGGAGGCGGGCCTGTTTGGTGACGGCGAGTGCTGGATCCTCGAGCCGCGACGCCTAGCGGCGCGACTGGCCGCCACCCGCGTGGCCGATGAACTGGAGGAACCGCTGGGGCAGCGGGCGGGTTACGCCGTGCGCTTCGAGCAGAAGGTCTCGAAGGAAACGCGGCTGCGTTTCGTCACCGAGGGTCTGCTGCTGCGGCGCCTGCATGGCGACCCCGGCCTGCGCGGAATCGCCGCCGTGATATTGGACGAGTTCCACGAACGGCACCTGCACACGGACCTGGCGATCACGCTGCTGCGCCGCCTTCAGCGTGGCGCCCGGCCTGACCTCAAGCTGCTCGTCATGTCCGCGACGCTGGATCCCGGCCCCGTGGCCGCCTACCTCGATGCGCCAGTGATCAGGAGCGAGGGCCGGGTCTTCCCGGTGGACACCGCCTTCCTGCCCAGGCCCGATGATCGTCCCATCGAGCAGCAAGTGGGCGGAGCCCTGGAGCGCCTGTATGGCGAAGGACTGCGCAACCACACCCTGGTCTTTCTGCCGGGTGCGGCCGAAATCCGCGCCTGCCTGAAGGGCTGCGAAGCCATCGCGGCGCGACGGGGCCTCAGCCTTCGCCCTCTGCATGGCGAGTTGTCACCCGAGGCCCAGGCCCACGCCCTGGAAATCACCGACACCCCCAAGATCATCCTCAGCACCAACGTGGCCGAGAGCTCGGTCACATTGGACGGCATCGGTGCCGTGGTGGATTCGGGCCTGGGCCGGGAGGCTTCGCACTCGCCCTGGTCAGGGCTTTCGGGCTTGCGCACGGTGCGCATCAGCCAGGCCCGGTGCGTGCAACGCACGGGCCGTGCTGGCCGCACGGGGCCGGGCCGCTGCCTGCGCCTCTATACCGAAGCCGACTTCGGGGCCCGCTCCGCCTTCGATACGCCTGAGCTGCAGCGCTCCGATCTGGCGGAGTCGATGCTCGCCCTGCATGGCATGGGCATCCCTGATGTGGCGGACCTGGACTGGTTCGAGGCGCCGCCCACGGCTGCCCTCGCCGCCGCCGAGACTTTGCTCACGCGCCTCGGCGCCCTGGTGGAGGGCTCTCTCAGCGCGGTGGGTCGGCGCATGGCGGACTTGCCGCTGCATCCACGACTGGCCCGTCTGGCTGTGGCGGGCAGAGACCTGGGCATTCCCCAGTTGGCCTTGCGCGCCGCAGCCCTGTTGGAGACCGGCAACCTATCGATGCGTCAGGGCCTCGACCGAGCCCCCGTGAAGACCAGCCACGGCGCGGATTCGGACCTCCTGCTGCGCCTGGATCAATTCGACGAGGCTGAAGCCGCAGGCTTCGGCGCCGGTGCCTGCCGGGCCGCAGGGCTCGATGCCGCAGCCATCCAGCGGGCGCGGCGCGCCGTTCACTCCTTGCGGCGACTCCTGCCTTCACCCGCAGAGCCAATGGACGCCGAACTCCGGCTGCTTCAGGCCCTGCTCCTGGCCTACCCGGACCGTGTGGGGCAACTCTCAGCCAACGGCACCTGCGCCTTCGCTGGCGGAGGAGGCGCCCGACTGGATCCTGCCAGCCGGGTGCGGCGACCGGGGCTGATCCTCGCGCTGGAGGCTGAGCAGGTGAAGCAGGGTACGGGTGGGCAGACGCTGGTCCGCCTGGCCTCCCGCTGTGAAGCGGATTGGCTGCTGGAGGCCTGGCCCGAGCGCCTGGAAGATGTGGATGAGGTGTCGTTCAATGCTTCGGCCGGACGCGTGGAGCGGCGCTCTGAAGTCCGCTACGACGGGTTGAGCATTGACGTCAGTCGCGCCCCCGCGGATCCTTCTGATCCGCGCGTGACGGGCCTGCTGGCGCAGGCCCTGAAGGATCGGCCGCTGGCCGAAGTGCCTACACGATATCTGGCGAGGCTGGCATTCCTGCGCAGGCACCGGCCGGATCTGGGCCTGCCGGAAGATTTGCTGGGCCTCCTGCTGGTGGGAGCCTGTGCGGGACGGACAACGCTGCGCGAAGTCCAGGACGCGGACTGGCCGGCGGCGGTCCGCCAGGCCTTCCCGGCCGATACCCTCCGCCTCCTGGACACCTGGGCACCGGAAGCCATACAACTGCCCAAGGGCCGGCCCACCAAAGTCCACTACGAGGACGATCCCCCCTGGATCGCCTCGCGGCTCCAGGATTTCTGGGGGCTGAAGAAGTCCCCGACCGTGGCTGGCGGAGCCGTGACCCTGGTGCTGCACTTGCTGGCGCCCAACCTGCGCGCCGTGCAGGTCACCACGGATCTCGCCGGCTTCTGGCAGCGGGTCTACAAAGAACTCCGGCCGGGTTTGTCGAGGCGCTACCCCAAGCATCACTGGCCAGAGTAAGGATATTCTTCCGTCATGCTGATCTTCCGCCCCATCCGCCCCGAGGACGATGCCGCCATCGCCGCCATCATCCGCCAGGTGATGCCGGAGTTCGGTGCCGATGGACCGGGTTTCGCCCTTCATGATGCGGAAGTGGACCACATGAGCGCCGCCTACTCGGCAACTGGCGCGGCGTATTTCGTAGTGACGGGAGCGGACGGTCAGATCGTGGGTGGCGCGGGGATCGCGGCCCTTGAAGGTGAAGAGCCGGGCGTCTGCGAGCTGAAGAAGATGTATTTCCTGCCAACCGCCAGGGGCAAAGGCATGGGCCAGGCGCTGCTTGGCCATTGCCTGACCGTGGCCAGGGATCTGGGCTACCGGACCTGCTACCTGGAGACCCTCTCAGGCATGGATCGGGCCATCCGGCTCTATCAGAAGGTGGGGTTCAAATCCCTCTGTTCACCCATGGGACAGACCGGGCACGGCGGGTGCGACCACTGGTTCGCCAAGGAGTTGGCATGACGGGCTTCAGGCTTCTTGCTTCTTGCTTCTGGCTGCAGGCTCCAGGCTTCAGTGGCACCGACCCGGCTGGCTGCACCTTGCCCATAGCCCACAGCCCAAAGCCTACAGCCCACCAACATTCCGATGCTCACTGCCGGTGGCGGCCATGATTATCGGCCTTGGAACCGACCTCTGTCCCCCCTCCCGCTGGCGCCACCTGGTGGAGCGGTTCGGGGCGGAGAAGTGCGCTGAGCGGATCCTTCACCCCGAAGAGGCGGCCTACCTGCTGCAGGGGAATCGGGAGCGGCTGCCGGAGCGGCTGGCCGGGCGGTGGGCGCTCCGGGAAGCCTTCGGCAAAGCCCTGGGCTCAGGGCTGGATGGCTGGTCCTGGAAGGAACTCCGCTTTGTGAATGGCCGACTCTGGGTGGTGGGAGCCCTGGCCGATCTGCTGGCAGCCAAGGATATCCGGACCCTGCATGGCAGTGTCAGCCATGACGAGGACCTGGCGTTGGCGATGGTCCTCCTGGAACGATGAAACCGTCGGAAATTCAAGCCCTGGAATCCGGAGCCGATCCCGGAGAAAGGAAGACCCGAATGGATCCCCTCCAGGCCAAGCAACAAATGACCCTCGCCGAGTTCCGGAGCCTCCGGGACTTCATCTATGCCAAATCCGGCATATTCTTCAGTGAATCCAAGCAGTACTTTCTGGAAAACCGGCTGAGCAAGCGGATTGGGGACCTGAAGCTCCGAAGCTATGCCGACTATCTGTCCCTTCTCCAGGGCAGCCAGGGCCCGGCCGAGTTAAAAAAGCTGTTCGTCGAGATCACCACCAACGAGACCAGCTTCTGGCGTAATCCTCCCCAGATCGAGGCCTTCCAGAACATCGTGCTCCCGGATGCGGCCAAGCAGGCCCGCGAACGGGGGCAGAGCCGACTCCGCATCTGGTCGGCCGCCTGTTCCAGCGGCGAGGAGCCCTACACCCTCGCCATGATATGCCAGGACCTGAAGGACACCGTCCTGCGGGGATTCACGGTGGAAATCCTGGGTACGGACATCAGCGAGAAGGTGCTGGCCCAGGCCCAGGATGCTGTCTACAACAGCTACACGCTCCGGAATTTGACCCCAGAACAGCTGCAGCGGCACTTCACTACCCTGGGTAAGGATCTGTTCCAACTGAAGCCAGAAGTCCAACGCCTCACCAGCCTCCGTCATTTCAACCTGGTGGATTACTCGGCCTACCGCCAACTGGGCGCCTTCGACGTCATCTTCTGCCGGAACGTTCTCATCTACTTCGACGAAACAGTGAAGGCCCAGGTGCTCAAGGGATTCCATGGCCAGCTCCATCCCAGGGCCTACCTTCTGGTGGGGCACAGCGAAAGCATCCACGCCTTCAATACCGGTTTTGAGCTACTGCATTTCAGCAAAGCCATGGGTTACAAGAAGCGGACTTAGAGGTCATAAGATGCCCATCACACCCCAAGAACTCATCGCGAACCTCGGCGACCTGCCGCCCCTGCCGCAGGTGGCCTCCCAGGTTCTCCGAGTGTCCGCCGATCCCGACGCCAACGCCGAGGACTTGCGCAAGATCATCGCCATGGATCAGGCCCTCACCAGCCAGATCCTCAAGATCTCCAATTCGGCCATGTTCGGGATGGTGCGCGAGGTCACTACACTGACCCAGGCGATCATGACCCTGGGCTTTTCCACCATCAAGAGCGTCGTCATCGCCAGTTCCGCCAAGAACCTCTATCACCGCGGCACCGTGGGTCTCCAGGAACGGCTGATCTGGGAACACGCCCTGGTCTCGGCCATCGCCAGCCGCGCCTTCGCCAAGAGCCTGCGGTTCCCGCGGATCGAGGAGGCCTTCATTGGCGGACTGCTGCACGACATCGGGAAATCCGTGCTGGGGCTGAAGTTCCCCGAGCGCTATGGCGCCCTGCTGCGCACGGTCTACAACGAAAATGGCATTTGCCTGGATCTTGAACTTGATACCTTCGGCTTTGATCACGCCATGGTGGGCGAGGCGCTGGCGAGCCGCTGGAACCTCGCCCCCAGTCTGCAGGCGGCCGTGCGCTGGCACCACGATCCCAGCCATGCCCATGAGGACCACCGGGAGCTCGCAGCCATCGTGGCTCTGGCCAATCACCTGGCCCTCGAGGAGAAGGTGGGCATCGGCGATCCGCACCACCTGGAAGACGCCTCCATGCAGGCCATGGAGATCCTGAAACTCAGCCTCGAAGCCCTGGCTGGCATCAAGGAGAGCGTGCGGGCCGCCATCGAACAGGACAAGACGATGATCGCGGAGTTCTAAAATGATTTCCCCTGAGCAGCTCATCTCGCGCCTGAAGGCCAAGAGCCTTCCGAGCCTCCCCCTGACGGTGGTGGCCCTGGGCGAGGCTGTGCAGGACGAGCGCTGCACCGTGGACCGCATCCTGGGCATCCTGTCGAAAGATCCCTCCCTCTCCGCCACCTTGCTGCGTCTGGCCAACTCGCCGCTCTACGCCAGCGAAGGTTCGGTCATGGACCTGCGTACGGCCGTGCTGCGGCTGGGCTTCGATGCCATGGCCAACCTGGGCACCGGGGCCGCAGTCATCAAGACCCTCAGGGGCGGAACCCACCTCGACGCAGTGAAACTGTGGCAGCACAGTGTAGCCGTGGGGCTCACCGCCAAGGGCGTCTGCGTCCTGGCCAAGCGGTACGGCCAGGCCGAGACCGCCTTCCTCACGGGCCTGCTCCACGACATCGGCAAGATCGCCCTCGACACCTGTTTCCCCGAGGCCTACACCACGGTGCTCCAAAAGGTCGCCGCGGGAGCCTTCTTCGTGGATGCGGAGCACGAGGTCCTGGGGATGGACCACGCCACGGCCGGGTCGATCCTGGCGGCGGACTGGTCCTTCCCCCAGGCCATCGTCGAGGTGATCCGGGACCACCACGCTCCCAAGCCCGAGGACTTCCTGCCCAACCTGATCCACATGTGTGATCTGCTGGTGCGCACCCGCATCCCCATGGGGCCCGCGGACGAGCACATGATGGTCTCCTTCGATGATCTGCCAGCCTTCAAGGCGGTCCTGGCCGGCTCTCTTGCCAAGGACCTGGACGTGGAACGCATGACCTTCTCCATCGATGACGAAGTGGACCATGCCCTGGCCTTCGTCGAGATGGCCTTCCAAGCCTGAGGCCAAGAGCTCATAACAAAACCCGACGAGGTCGCGATGAAGCCAGGCAGGATGCACCGCAAGGAAGGGCCCGCAGGGCAACGTGGTTCGTTGTTCAAGGGACCAGACGCCGCGGGGCGCCTGCCTGGCTTCATCCCTTCGGGCGAGGGGTGGCGGGCGTCGCGGTGCTTCGTCAGGCTCGTTTCGCGTAGTACCCGCTACGCTATCACTCACCTTCCTCGCCTCGCTCGCCCGGCACCCCTCGCACGGCCAGGTGGGGTTTTGTTATGAGCTCTCAGATGACGATCCGGGTTCTGGTGGTGGATGACAGCCCCTTCATGCGGAAATCCCTGCAGAAGATGCTGGAAGAGGCCCCGGACATACGGGTGGTGGCCACGGCCCGCGACGGTGTGGATGCCCTCGAGAAGATCCAGGAGTTCAAGCCGGATCTGGTCACCCTCGACATCGAGATGCCGCGCATGGACGGGCTCACCTGCCTGAAGAAGATCATGGCGGACCATCCCATGCCCGTGCTGATGGTCTCCAGCCTCACGCAGGAAGGCGCGCAGGCCACCCTGGATGCGCTTTCCCTGGGAGCCCTCGACTTCATCCCGAAGGAGAGCGGCTTCGCCAGCTTGAGCATCCTGCAGATCCAGCACGACCTGCAGGAGAAGGTGCGCCGCCTGGCCACCAGTCCGCGTTTCCACAAACCGCCACCGGCTTCACACCCACGCGCAACCCACGCACCGCCCACATACCCACCCACTGCCCACTCATCGGCCGCGCCCACGCCCGTCCGGCCTGCGGCTGCGCCTAAACCGCACGCTCCCCCCCCCCGGCGGGCTCCACACTGAGTGCCACCCCTCTGGCCGAACTGCTCCTGATCGGCAGTTCCACCGGCGGTCCCAAGGCCCTGCAGGATTTGCTGCCAACCCTTCCCGGCAGCCTGCCGGTGCCCTGCCTCATCGTCCAGCACATGCCCAGCACGTTCACTAAGCCCTTCGCGGACCGGCTGGACGGCCTCTGCCAGGTCCACGTGAAGGAGGCGGAACAAGGTGAGCCACTCAAGGCTGGCACGGTCTACATCGCCCCGGGCGGCATCCACATGACCTACGGGACCCGGGGGGCCAAGGGCTGCATCGAGCTGAGCCCCGAACCCGTCTCCTCCCTGCACCGGCCCAGCGTGGACGTGCTGTTCCTGAGCGTGTCGGAACTGTTCCGGGGCCAGGTGCTGGCGGGGATCCTCACCGGCATGGGCTCGGACGGCGCCAAGGGCATGGAACAGCTGAAACGGAAAGGGGCCCACACCCTCGCCGAATCGGAGGAGAGCTGCGTGGTCTACGGCATGCCCCGTGCCGCCGTGGAGCGTGGCTGCGTCGATGTCGTCGCGCCCCTGGCCGACATTTCGGGCCACCTGCGCAAGCACTTCAGGATCTAGGGCCGACCCGGTGGACATCCCCGCGCTCCTGGGCTCCTTGCAGATCCCGGCCTCTGCGGCGCCCACTGCGCCAGCTCTGCTCAATGCCCTGCTGGGACAAAGTGTGGAAGCCACGCTCGAGTCCACCTCCCCAGGAGGCCTGCTGCTGCGCCTTCAGGATGGAAGCCAGTTCCAGGCGCAGGGGGCCCTCCCCTTCCCGGCTGGAAGCCTCCTCACCTTGACGGCGGCCCCGTTGCCCGAGGGGGCGGGTGTGCGCCTGCAGGTCATTCGGGCGACCCCACCTCCGAGCCCGCCCTTGCTGGCTCCGCTGGTGTTTGGCGAGGCGGCCCAACTCATGGCCCGCCTCCAGACCAGCACCACGCAGACCCCCCTCGCGGAACTGCTGCGTCAATTCCTCCAGGCCGGTACCACCATCGCTGAGCAGCCAGAGGCCTGGTCGACCTGGCTCAAAGAAACCATGAGGACCCTCTCCAACCCAGTCGCCTCCCCAGCCGAAGCCCCGTTTCACCAGCTTCAAGCCAAGGAAGGGACCGGCTGGTATGAACTGCCTCTGCCCTGGGCCCAGGGGGCTGAACCCATGCGGATCTGGACCGAAGCGGACCCCGACCCTTCGAACGGCGGAGCCGAACCGGTCCATCGCGTGTTCCTGAGCATCCCCTTCAGCACACTGGGAGACGTCCGGTTGGGGCTGGAGCAGCGCAGCTCTGGACTGAAGGTGCGCCTGTGGCTGCGTGATCCTCAGCAGGTGGCGGCCATCCGCCAGGAACTCGAGGCGGAACTGGCTTCCCTGGGGCGTCCCGTGGACCTGCAGGTCTTTACCCTGCCCCCTGGAACGCCTGACCTCCGGGCCCTGGCCGGAGCCAGCCCGCTCCAGGCCATGGGTTGAGGCTTCAGCATTTTCGCAGCTGCTTCATGAGCCTCGGCAGCCGGTTCAGGGCCGCCTGGGCCTCGGCCCATTCCCGGTGGGGCCGGGCCGGGAACCCGGTGACGAAGCTGCCCTCGGGCAGGCTCTTGGCCACTACGCTGTTGCCGCCCACAACGCTGCGGCTGCCGATCTCGATGTGGCCCACCACGCCCACCTTCCCCGCCAGCGTGACGTAGTCGCCCAGCTTCGTGGAGCCGCTGATGCCGGTCTGGGCCACCAACAGGCAATGCTTCCCGACTTGCACGTTGTGGGCCACCTGCACCTGGTTGTCGATCTTCGTACCCGCGCCGATGCGCGTGGGGCCGAGCACGCCCCGGTCGATGCAGACACAGGCACCGATCTCCACATCATCGCCCACCTCCACCCAGCCCACCTGGGGGATCTTGGCGTGGCGGCCCTCCACGAGCACGTAGCCATAGCCGTCACTCCCCACCACGGAATTCGCATGGACGGTCACCCGGTTCCCTACTTTGGTCCGCCGGTAGAGCACCGCTCCAGGGAAGAGCTCGCAGCCCTCGCCCAGGACGCAGTCCTCAGCGATGTGGACGCCTGGATGCAGCACACAGCCTTTCCCCAGCACCGTGCGGGCGCCCACGGTGGAACCCGGCGCGACGCGGCAGGCCTCGCCGATCCAGGCTGAAGCATGCACTGGAGAGTCGCTCCATTCGGGCAACGGCTCGGGATGCAGCCAGCCGATGGCCTGGGCAAAGGCCCAGTAGGGATGCGGCACCCGCAGGACGGGACGATCACCAAGGTCGACCGTGGCATCCGCGAGGATCAGGCCCGCGAGGCTCTCCTGGGCCTTCGCTGAATATTTGGGATTGGCCAAAAAGCTCACGGAGCCACCACTCGCCTCCTCCAGGGGCTTCACTTCGGAAATCGGGCGATCCGGGGGACAATGCTCCAGGACGCCGCTCAGACGTCCGGCCAGATCCTGCGCCGTCAGGGTCGTCACGGTCGGGGACATGGAGGCCTCCTCTTCAGTCTTCAGTCTTCAGTCTTCAGTCTTCAGTCTTCAGTCTTCAGTCTTCAGTC
>CAIQPH010000309.1 GCA_903873655.1 uncultured Holophagaceae bacterium
AGGGTGGCGTGACTCACCCGGAAGGTGCCCATGGCATCTAGGGATTCCACATCCGCCAGCTGGGCGATCTGGAGCAGCCGGTGGGGGTTCTGGAGCAGGGGCGTCAGCAGTTCCAGCGTGGGCTGCAGGACCATGGGCTGGTCCTGCTCCAGGGGCAGCCAGTGGGCGGCAGTGCCCTGCAGGTCGCGCAGCAGGTACTCATGGGCCAGTGCCTCGCCATGCTCCGTGAGCCGGAGGTGCGCGTAGCCCTCGTCGCCCTGGATGATGCCCACGCGACCGAGAAAGGGCAGGAACACGCTGCGGGTGCGGTCCTCATCCAGGGGATGCAGGGTCTTCAGGAAGGCAAGGAAGGAACGGACCGTCAGGGTCTGGCCGCGGCGCTCCAGTAGGTGCTGCATGAGGAAGTGCCGATCCTCGGCCGGAGGCATGCCCCAAGCCTTGAGGTCGTGTTCCAGCAGGCTGGCAAAGGCGCGCTCGGCCACCCAGCGCGGCGGATGGCTGGTCACCGCGGGCAGCAGCGTCTCCACGCGTCCATCCCGGTTCCACAGCAGGCCCAGGCGATGGAGCAGGGTGAACAGCAGGGTCGCGTCCTGTTCCTCCAGGAGCATGGCGTTGCGCTGCATGAGCTGGCCGAGTTCCTTCTTCGCGGGGAGCCCACCCTTCAGCACGCGCAGGCCGGCCACGCAGCGCAGCAGGACGCTGGTGAGGGCCAGGGAGAAGCGGAAAGGCTCGACGGCCTTCAGCTTCACTTCAGCTGGAGCCTGGAAGCTCAGGGCGCCTTCGTCGAAATCCTCAAGGGCATCGGCCACCCGTTCGGCCACAGCCCAGCGGTTGCCGGCGGGAAGGATCAGTCCCAGATGCTGCAGGATCGCGAGCCGTGGGGCTTCCGGCAAGGTGCCACGGCTGACGAGGTGCTTCAGCGCCACCAGGGATTCACTGTCCAGGTCCGCCAGGGTGTCTGACAGGCGTTTGTGATCCTCCAGGTGGAAAACCATGGTCTTCAGCAGGCGCATCCGCCCTTCGCCGCAGTCTTCCCAGCGGATGGGAATGGGGAGGCGGCGCCGCTCGCAGATGGTTCGGAGCTGCTCATCCGAGCAGTTCGAGAGAAGCTGAAAGTGCGTGTGCGGCATGGGCACCCGGGTACAAATGATCTTTCAGTATCCCACGAAAAGGCGATTCGCTCACGCGTAAAAAGCGCCCGGTAGGCCGGGCGCTGAAGGTGGTGGTCATGCGCAGACGCTATTCGGGAAGCTCCAGGTGGTGTGTCCGGCCAGACACACCATCGCTGAGCACCAGATCAAGACGCTTTGCCTTTGTTTGAAGGGTCTGGACCCCGCCAGCAAGGATGGCGATGACCTCGCCAGAATCAGTATCGCGGACCAGAACAGTGGGGTGGATGGTGGCATCCCAGGTGAGTCTGACCTGCCCGCTGTCGAGCCGGCGGAGTTCCGGTGTCGTGGCAGCGCTTTGCGCCGCGGCTGACACGGACCGGAGGCCGGCTTTGACTTGTCCGGCCTGGATGACATTCAGCCCGGCGATCGAATCAAGGACCGCGGAGGAGAGCCGGAGGGCCATGACGAAGTGGCGCTCATGCCCCTTCGGCGAACAACCCAGTTCCATCAGTTCGATGGGCGCCGTGTAGACGGGGAGGCCCTGCTGGTCTAGGCACGCCAGTGTGTAATCCCCTTCGCCGGGTACCGCGGACGGTAGCGCCTTGGTGCGGAAGGAGGGGAGCATCTCCACCTTGCCGTCGTCATGCACGATGCCCCGGACGATGAGGCACTCCTGGGCCACGGTCGAGGGTTTGGGTTGAGGGGTAACCTCGGCGCCCACCGTGAGGAAGCCACCGGTGCCACTGCGGTAATTGAGAATTCCCTTGTATGTGTAGTCGCTGACCCAGTCGGGTGTGCAGTAGGCCATGATGTCCTTGTCGACGCCAGGGTCGTGTAGTGTATTGCTGGTACTGTCGTAGCCCCAGGCACCGATGGAAGCACCAGCATAGGGATAGGCCGGATCGATTCCGGAAGGGGCGTTGGTACCGGACGGGCAGGGACTGTGGTTTCGGCCCATGTTGTGACCTGTCTCATGGGCGAAGACCTCGGGGAAATTGCCACCGTCGTGATAGCCCATCTTGTCCCAGCCTATGGCAGTTTCGATATTGCCACGCCTGCCTTGGTTATCCGCATAGCCGATAATATTTGATTGAGAACTGGGCACATAGCCCATCCCAGCCGTACCGGAACTGTAACTGACGTTAAGGGCTCCATAATAATAGCGGTCAGCACCAGCTGTACCATCCGCCAGATGTTTGACGGCCAGGTCAGCCAGCAGTGTGCTCCAGCCAGTCCCGTCCCCAGCAAGGGAGGAAACGGTCCCAGTGAAGGTGGCGCCAACAGCGACATCCACACTAGAAATGGGGTACATCTTGGCGAGTCGGGCCACCCACTGGGCCTTGTTGGCCTCCGAGATGTCACCGGTGCCGGTGGAAAGGGCCACGGGGAAGATGGTGGTCTTGAAGATGGGAACGGTGGTTCCACTCAAGGCGACGGTGGTGGTGTTGTTGGCCTTGTCGGCCTCGGCGATCGCGCCGGTGGGATCCACCACCGCCGTGATGCTATATCCAGTCCCGGTGGGCGTGAGGAGATCGTTGCCCGGGACCGGCAGGTTCCAGCTGGCGGTGAGGAGGCCTTCGTTCAAGGTGGTGGGAACGCTGGTTCCCGGGGCCAAAATCGGCTTCGGATAGCCGAATACCGCCAGGCCGTTGTTCATGAGTGTGACCTGCACAGCGGGAGCCGCTGAATTGGTCTGGTTGGCCAGCACGAAGACCCGGATGAGGCCGTCCTTGCCCGCCACGACGGGCACGGAGTTGTCCAGGGTCTGGGTGCTCTGGGTGAGTTCCACCTTCTCGATGTGGAGATCCAGGGTGGCGGCCGCCGTGTTGACGGTGAAGGTTTTGGTCTGGATCCCGCCGGGCGTGGTGACGATCAGATTTCCAGGTCCGACGGGGGTGGCCGGGGGCACGGTGAAGGTGATCTGGGCGGGGGTCTGGGTGAACGAGGAAATGGTGAGCCCGTTGAGCGTGACCGTGGTGCCCGGGTAGCCCAGATAGGTCCCCGTGATTACCACGGGCGTCCCCACGGGTCCTTGATTGGGATTGACGCCAGTTATGGTGGGGGCGCCGTAGGCCACCACGAAGTTCGTGGCAGAGGAGCCCGTGCCCTGGGCATTGGTGATCTGGATGGGGATGCTCCCCGTGGCTGCGCCAGCGGGGACAGTGGCGCTCAGGGCCGTACCGTCCGTCAGGACGTAGGTGGCGCTGGCACTGCCAATGCTCACCGCAGTGAGGCCGAAGAAGTTCTTCCCGGTGATCTGGACCGTCTGCTCGGCGGCGATGCCAGAAGTGGGGGTGAAACCGGAAATGATGGGTGTGAGGTCGATGAGGGGGGCCGCGATGGTGGCTAGGACGTCATCGAGCAGGAAGCTGGTCTGGTTCTGGGTGTCCTCCTGGCTCTTGAAGGATAGACGCAGGACCTGGCCCTTGTAGGGGAGGAGATTCACCGAATAGGCGGTGTAGTCGGCGGCATTCAGGTTGGACTTCGTGAGCAGAGTGCCCAGGGTGGTGCCGGAGGTATTCAGCGCCGCGACGGTGAGGGTGTCTTTGGAGGCCGCACCGGTTTCGTCGGTGATAATCTTCAGATAGAAGGTGAGGGCCGCTGACTGGGCCGTGCTGGGGATGTAGAGGTCCTGGGTGATCTGGTCGGATTGCACGGCCCCGTAGCCGCCGAGGTAGGCGAAATGGGACCCGCTGTGGGCCGTATAGGTCGCGTCCTGATTGGGGTAGATGACACTGGTGTCCCCCTGCCAGACAATCGGGGAAGTCTGCTCGAAACCCGTGTTCATCAGCACCTGGGCGGAGATGGTCGGGACGGGCTGAGATGGCGGCGCGGAGGACCCGCCACCACCCCCGCAAGCGACCATCGTGAGGAGCAGGGCCAGTGAAAGGCATCGGGTCGGCGAGATATTCATGGTGGCTCCGGAGATCTTGTCCCAGGAATCACAGCGACCGATTGGACCCAAGGGAATCCTAGAATACCCTGACGCTTTTCGAATGATCATCGATTCAGGAAAAGCAACAAGCGGAGAAGGACCCAGGCAGTGGTCGGCGGTACGCGAGGAAGCCGGCGGATTCGATGTGCGGGTGAGCGCCCGAACCATCCAGGCAAGACCATGAGGAGTTCGAGGAGCCCCGTTCAAGTAACATTTCCCATGCTTGGTGTTTTTGAGGGAGTGGACATGGTGTCGCCCACAAGGCCCCGGAGGATCGGTTCCCTGGTCCGGCCGCTGCTCGTGATCAGCAGTGCCATCCTGTGGGGTCAGGCTCCAGTGGCTGGAGATGAAGCAATCCGGCCTCACGGACACATGCGCCCGAGCCCGGAGGCCAGAGCCCGCTTCCGGTCGATGCTCAGCCAGCTTCCCGCGGCCCAATTCGAAACACCCAAAGCCAAGGCCAGTGCCGCTGCCGTGGTCCAGGCCAGGGCGACCAACCTCTTGCCCTATGTTTCCACCCAGGGATCAATCCGGGATCAGGGTTCCAACGGGGACTGCTGGGTCTGGTCCAGCGCCGCCTTGACCGAAGTGGAACTGAAGGCCAAGTACGGCTTCCAGGACCGGCTGTCCACACAGTTTGTCGATTCCCTGATGAGTCCCTCCAGTTGGCTGAACGGCGGCTGGTTCTATGATTTCGCGAGCTATGTCAACCAGGCCACCATCCTGGTGCCCTGGGCGAACGGGAATGCGGCCTACGCGGACGGGAATGTCGACAGCTACTGCACCCGGAGCCTGATCACGACGAGCCAGATCGTGTTGAGCCCTGCCTATACCCAAGCCAGCCTGACTGCCAGCCTGCTCCCCACCTATGGCGTGGGTCCGGCAGCCGCCATCGCAGCCATCAAGTCGGCCCTGGACAACCACCATGCGGTGGCCTTCGACTTTTACACCAACTTCAGCGGAACGGACGGTTTCGACCTATGGTGGGCCCACAACGATGAAACCCTCCTCTGGCCGGAGCCCATCTCGGGTACCAACGGCATGACCTATGACCCCAGCACCTGGGGCGGCCATGAAGTCGCCATCGTCGGCTACGACGATTCTGATCCGATCACCGCCAACCACTACTGGTTGGCCTTGAACAGCTGGGGGACGCCAACCAGCCGGCCCAGCGGCTGTTTCCGGATGCCCATGGTCATGAATTATGACGCTACTTACCTCGATGCCGGAGCTACCTCACAGAGGAACTATTACTTCGGCACTCTCAGCTTGACAGTCGACCATCCCGCAGACGCAGCCCCGACTGTAGCCGTCAGTCCTGCTGCAACCGTAGTCGACAGCTATGAACCCTTCACCCTGAAGGGCACCGTAATCGGCTACCCGCCCTTCACCTACCAGTGGTTCAACAACGGCAGTGCCATCCCGGGAGCGACGTCTGCCTGGTTCACCGATGCCGTGGCTGCCACCACCGACACAGGCAGCTATGAACTGGTGGTCACGGGAAGCACCGGAACGCCCGTGGCCAGCAACTCAGTGCAGGTGGTGGCGGAACCCGTCTCGCAGGTGCTCACCAATCCGGGGTTCGAAACCGCGCCGGCCAGCACCGGCGCCGACATTCCCGGCTGGAAGTTCACGAGCACGGGATTGCCCTCCGCCTATGTGAGTCCGTACCGGAGTTCCGCCAACGCGCATGCGGGTTCAGGTTACCTGTTCCTGGGCAATGCGCCCGACGGCAATGGGAGCATGGCGAGTGCCAGCGGCAGCGTGTCCCAGACCATGACCATCCCTACGGGAGGCACCCCCGCCCTGGCCCTCTGGGTGCGCATGGGCACTCAGGAAACCTCCCCTGCAGACATCGACACCCTCAGTCTGCAGGTGCAGGATACGCAGGGGAACGTCCTCCAGACCTTGAAGAAATACACCAATCAGCAGACCGATCACCTCCGCTGGGCCATGGACTCCTTCTCCCTCTCCGCGTATCAGGGACAGACCGTCCAGGTGGCCCTGGCATGGAACTGTCCCACCGCCACGCAGACGTTCTGGCGGGTGGACGATCTGGCACTGACCGTGAAGACCCTCGACTTCAACGGCAGTGGGGTCGATGTGCTGGACATGGCCACCCTGGCAATGGCCTACGGCAGCCAGCCCGCCTCGACCAACTGGTTCGCGCCCTGTGATCTGAATGGCGACGGGGTCGTGAACGGCGAGGATGTGGCCATCTTCCTCGCCCATTTCTGAGAGACCAGCCATGACCCGACGCCTTGCTTCCCTCCTCCGCATGCTCCTGCTCCCGATCCCTCTGACCCTGCTCTTTGCCTGCGGTGGTGGCAGTGGGCTTACCGGCCCCGTGCCTGCAAAGGCCACCAAGCTGCGCTACGAGAATCCAACGCCCACACCCGGTCACTTCCAGTTGGTGGTGGAAGCCGCCACCAATGACACGGGCCACCTCCTCCTGGATCTGATGGGCCCCACGGGCACCGTGACGCAAGGCGTGGCCTTTTTCGTCACGACCGGGAAGGGGGCCACCTGGGGCAACCCGGGAGGCTCAGATCCCCATGCCAAGGCAGGAGCGGAACTCATCCTGGGGTCACCCGCCCTCTTCAAGTCCAAGGTCAGCGCGGGCGATCTGCAGGTCGGTCTCTTTCAGACGGGCGCACCGCCCGCCACCCTGGGCGCCACACCCATCCTGACCCTGGCCCTGGATCTCGGCACATCCGTCAATCAGGGGTCGGTGGGCCTGGCGGTCACAGCCGGAAAGTCGTCCGTCTACCTAGACCGAGCCAACACGAAGCAGTCCCTGATCCTGGATCTGGGCACTCTGACCGCCCAGTAGCAGTACGGAACCCGAACATTGACCCGATTCCGGTCGCCCCCTAATCTCAAGCATTTAGGCCGCCGCCGTGATCGCCCTCCGCCCTGACAATCCCCTGATCGTCCAAAGCGACCGCACTCTGCTGCTCGAGGTGGCCCATCCGGATTTCGAGCAGGTGCGGGACGAGCTGGCGCGTTTTGCGGAATTGGTGAAGAGCCCGGAACACATCCATACCTACCGGATCACGCCGTTGAGTCTGTGGAACGCCTCGGCTTCCGGGGTGAACTGCACGGACATGATCGAGACCCTGAACACCTGGTCGAAGTATCCGGTCCCGCAGAACCTGCTGCAGGAGATCGAGGATCACGGTACGCGCTACGGCAAGCTCCGCCTGGTGGCCAAGGGCGACCGCCTGGCCCTGGAAATGGACGACCGGGGCCTGTTCTGGGAGCTGGAGAACCAGAAGTCCCTGCAGGGTCTCCTGGCCGAACCCTACCCGGACGAAAAGGGCATCTACCTGAACACCGGCATGCGGGGCGAAGTAAAGCTGCAGCTGATCCGCCTGGGCCACCCCGTGCAGGACATGGCCGGCTACAAGCCCGGCGATCCGCTGTCCTTCGAGCTGTCACCCATCACCAAGCAGAACGGCAGGCCCTTCGGGTTGCGCCACTACCAGCAGGCGGCGGTGGATGTCTTCCACGCGGGCGGTGGGCCCGATGGTGGTGCCGGGGTGCTGGTCCTGCCCTGCGGCGCCGGCAAGACCGTCATCGGCATCGGCTGCATGGGGAGCCTGCAGACGCATACCCTCATCCTCACGACCAATGGCACTGCGGTGAAGCAGTGGAAGCAGGAGCTGCTCGACAAGACCACCCTGACCGAGGAGCAGGTGGGCCTCTACACGGGCGACACGAAGGAAATCAGGCCGGTCACCATCGCCACCTACCAGATCCTCACCTATCGCCGGAGCAAGACCGGCCCCTTCGAGCACTTCAAGCTCTTCGAGGCGGCCAACTGGGGCCTGGTGATCTACGACGAAGTGCACATGCTGCCCGCGCCGGTCTTCCGGGCCGGGGCGGAACTCCAGGCCAAGCGCCGCCTGGGCCTCACCGCCACCTTGGTGCGGGAGGACGGCAAGGAGGAGGACGTCTTCTCCCTCATCGG
>CAIQPH010000310.1 GCA_903873655.1 uncultured Holophagaceae bacterium
GATCCACCGTCTCTGCCACTCGCCAACGGTCTTGAAGTTACACCCCAGAACCTCGCCAATCTCTCTCTGAGACTGTCCTTCCGCGCTCAGCAGGATCATCTTCGCTCGCTGCACCAAACGTGCAGCCAGGGTGCGGCTTCGGGTCATGCCCTCCAGTCGCTCTCGCTCGTCATTGGTCAATTCGATTCGCACAAATTCCCGCACTCGACACCTCTCAGTATCAAGTGCCGAGAACTTGTAAATAGATCCGTCTATTTTGAGCGCACCACACTAGGTGCGGCATTGGACGTCGTTCGACGTGGTCCCAGGCGCGTGGCGCCTGGGCGGGTCAACTCCTTTCCGCTAGGCTCAATCAGGATTAGCCCCTTCCCCCAGGAGTTCCCTTGATCCGTTCCCTCCTATGCACCCTGGCCCTGACCCTTCCCCTGGCCGCCCAGGCGCCCGCGCCCCAGCCCGCGCCAGTGGCCAAGCCCAGGGTGCAGTTGCTTACGAGCTACGGCCCCGTCGTGGTGGAACTGGAACCGGAGCTGGCGCCGCAGACCGTGGCGAACTTCCTGCAATACGTGAAGGACGGCCACTACAAGGGCACCATCTTCCACCGGGTCATCGAAGGCTTCATGATCCAGGGGGGCGGCATGCTGGAGAACCTGGACGAAAAGCCCGGTCGCGCCGCGATCCTCAACGAGGCGCCCCAGACCTTCAAGGCGGGCCTGAAGAACACTCGGGGCACCCTCGCCATGGCCCGCACTGGCACTCCCCACAGCGCCACGGCCCAGTTCTACATCAACTTAGTCGATAATCCACTGCTGGACCACCGGAACATGAGCGAGGAAGGCTACGGCTACTGCGTCTTCGGGCGGGTGATTGCGGGCATGGACGCCGTGGACAAGATCGCGAAGGTCAAGACCGAGTGGCGTCGTGGCATGGGCGATATCCCGCAGTTCCCGGTGCGCATCAAGGACGCCCTGCTGCTGCCTGCCCAGTAGGTGGACACGACGAGACCCATCCTTAGACCGCTGCTGGTCTGGATCCTGGGCGGGGTGGCCCTTGCCCTGTCCGTGGGGCTCTGCTTCATGCTGGCCCCATTCATGGGTGGTCGGCGGGCCTTCTGGTGGGTGGCGCCCTGGTACGTCCGGGGCACGGCGCGTGCTTTCGGCATCCACTGCTCCTTTGAGGGCTGGGAGGAACTGCCGGAAGATCTGCGCGATGGGCGCCGACCAGGCGTGTTCATCGGCAACCACACCTCCCACTTCGATCCGCCCCTGGTGATCTCGACCCTCCCCTGCCACCCGGTCTTCGTGGCGAAACGCGAATTGGCGCGGGTGCCCTTCGTCGGTTGGGTGATCTGGCTGGCCGACTTCATCTTCATCGACCGTGGAGACCGTCAGGCCGCGCTGAGCAGCCTGGAACGGGCTGCCCAGCGCATCCGTTCAGGCCAGAGCATCGTGGCCTTTCCTGAAGGCACCCGGAGCCGTGACGGACGGCTGCTGCCCTTCAAGAAGGGGGCCTTTGCCCTGGCATTTAGTGCGGGAGTTCCGGTCGTGCCTTTCGCCATCCATGGCGGCCCGGAGATCCTGCCCAAGGGGACCTGGAGGGTCCAGGGAGGTCCCTACCGGATCACGGTGGGTACCCCCCTGGAACCCGATGACTATCCGGATGCCGAGGCGCTCCGGCTGGCCGCCGAGGCGGCGGTACGGGCGTTGCTGGAAGTAGGCTGGGCTCCCCGCTTCAGTTCACCACTTTGATGGTTGGCGGCGGCCCCTGGGGGCGCCGCCGGTCCTGGGGGATGAAGATGGCGCCGAGGATGGAGGCGATGACGCTGGAGACCAGGGCCCCGAAGACGCCGGCCCAGAAGCCGCTCACAGTGAAATTCAGGCCCAGCTTCACGGACAGCGCCCCTGCCAGCCAGAAGACCAGACCATTGATGACGAGGCTGAAGCAGCCGAAGGAGCAGGCCATGGGGACGATGGCGATGAGCTTCATGAAGCTGCCCACTGTGGTGTTCAGGGCCGCCAGGATCACGGCCACGATCAGCAGGTCCAGGAAGGTGCCGTGGCCGAGGCCGGGCACGAACGAGCAGGCCACCAGCAGGCCGATGGCGGAGAAGAGGAAGCGGAGCAGCACGCTCATGAGGGCATGCCATCCTTTTCGTTGGCCTGAGTGATGACGCTGCCGGGCGGGACGCTGCGGGTGAGCCACACGTTGCCGCCAATGGCCGAGCCTTTGCCAAGGGTGATGCGGCCGAGAATGGTGGCGTTGGAGTAGACGATCACATCATCTTCCACGACCGGGTGGCGCGGCACCCCCTTGATGGGGTGGCCGTCCGCATCAAGCGGGAAGCTCTTGGCGCCGAGGGTCACGCCCTGGTAGATCCGCACGTTGCGGCCGATGATGCAGGTCTCGCCAATGACGACGCCCGTGCCGTGGTCGATGAAGAACCGTTCGCCGATCTGGGCGCCGGGATGGATGTCGATGCCCGTGAGGCTGTGGGCGTGTTCGGTGATCATGCGCGGCAGCAGGGGCACGCCCAGCTTCAATAGTTCATGGGCCAGGCGCTGACTGGTGACGGCCAGGAGTCCGGGATAGGAGAAGAGCACCTCCTCCGGGCTGGTGGCGGCGGGGTCGCCCTCGAAGCCGGCCTGGATGTCCGTGGCCAGCAGGCGGCGCACTTCGGGCAGCTTGGCTAGGAAGGAAAGGGCCAGGGCCTGAGACCGCTCGGTGCAGTCGGGGCAGGTGGCATTCGCGGCCATGAGACCGCGCTGGATCTGGTCCGCGAGGCCGTGCGCCACCCGGTCCATGCAGGCGCCCAAGTGGTAGCGCAGGGTGTCCGCCTTCAACTCCGAGGCCCCGAAGTAGCCCGGGAACAGCAGGGCCCGCAGGTCTTCCACAAGAGAGGCCAAGGCAGTGCGGGAAGGGAAGTCCCGGCGCCCCAGGGGCATTTCCGAAAGGGAGGAGGCGGCGTTGGCTAAAGCCTCGATGACTGCGTGGAGATCAGGCTCGGGTGCGGAACGGGTCTTGGCCATGCGGATGAGGATACTCCGGAATACTTCTCAGTAGGTCCAGGTGAGGGAGCAGCCGGTCTCCCGGGCCAGTTTTTCGGCCAGATTTGGGTCGTGTTTCAGGCGCAGGTCAGAGCCCGCTTTCACCTTTGCGATGAGACCCTCCTTCGACCGGTATTCAAAGGTTACGGGGAGGTTGCCCCGGTGTTCCGCGAGGATGGGGGATAGGCGCGGCGGACACTCCCCCGGGGGAAGGCGGATCAGGGCCCCGGAGAAACCCTGGCCCTGGAAACCCTCGAGCGGTTCAAGCAGGGTGGCGAAGACCTTTACCACAGTCTGCTCCTCGTCCTCCTCACCCTCGGCATTGCCGTTGCCGTTGCCCTGGATGGTCTCGATGCGCAGTTCACCCGTGATGCGCAGCATCGCCTCCGGAACGGCCAGGTGGCGGTAGCGATCAAAGGGGCGCATGCCCGGCTTCTTCGTGACTGGGTCCCACTTGTTGGCCATGAGCAGGACTTCCATCTTCCCGGTGAGATCCTCGACCTGGAGGATGGCCCAGGGTTCCCCCTTCTGGTTGGTCTTGAAGGCGACGGTGGTGACCATGACGCCGAGGGTGACCTCATGGCGGTCCCGCAGGCGGCCCGAGGTGGCATCCTCCATGACTTTGGCCAGGGTGCCATGGGTATGGACCTGGATGGCATCGGCGAACTCTTCGAGGGGGTGGCCGCTGACGAAGAGGCCCAGCACTTCGCGCTCGGCGGCGAGGCGGGTCTTGCGGTCCCAGGGTTCGATGTTCTCAGGCACGCGCCAATCTTCGCTGAGGGTGGCCATTTCCGCGTCGTCGAAGAGGCTCGTCATGCCGGTGTCCGCGCTCCCCCTGCAGGCGGCGGACACAGCATCGGGCAGTCCCTGCAGCAGGGCGGCCCGGTTGGGTTCCAGGCTGTCGAAGGCGCCCGCCTTGATGAGCGACTCCCAGACCTTGCGGTTGGCCTTCTGAAGATCCGTGCTCTTGAGCGCGTGGAAGAGGTCCTTGAAGTGGCCTTCGGATTGCCGGGCTTCCAGAATCGCCTGCAACGCCGCCTCTCCCAGTCCTTTTACCGCGGCAAATCCGAATCGGATTTGCCGATCGGCTGTCGCCGTGAAATCGAGCGCGGACTGATTGATGTCCGGCCCCAGCACATCGATGCCCCCCTCCCGGCAGTTCTGCACGTACTTGGCCACGTCGTCGGTGCGTCCGGACTTGGTGGACAGCAGACCCGCCATGAACTCCACGGGGTAGTTGGCCTTCAGGTAGGCGGTCTCGTAGGCCACCATGGCGTAGGCGGCGCTGTGGCTCTTGTTGAAGCCGTAACCCGCGAAGAATTCGATGAGGTCGAAGAGCTCGGCGACCTTGGTCTTCTCGTAGCCACGGGTGGCGCCCTGCTCGATGAACTTGGATTTCTCCTTGGCCATCTTCTGCTTGTCCTTCTTGCCCATGGCCCGGCGCAGCATGTCCGCCTCGCCCAGGGAGTACCCTGCGACGAGGCTGGCGATCTGCATCACCTGCTCCTGGTAGAGGATCACCCCGTAGGTCGGCGCCAGGAGGGGCTCCAGGTCTGGGAACAGGTAGGTCACGGGCTCCCGGCCATGGCGGCGCTCGACATAGGTGGTGCCCATGCCCGCACCGAGGGGGCCTGGCCGGAAGAGGGCGTTCAGGGCGATGAGGTCGTCGAAGCGGTCGGGCCCCAGTTGGCGGAGCAGCTGCTTCATGCCGCCCGATTCGAACTGGAAGATGCCATCCGTATCGCCCGCCGCGAACAGCTCGAAGGTCTTCTTGTCGTCGAAGGTGCGGATGGTGGTCATGTCCATGGGCTGACCGTGGCGCCGGGCGATGACCTCCTGCGTCTTGGCGATCTGGGTGAGCGTCTCCAGGCCCAGGAAGTCCATCTTCAACAGGCCCGCCCGCTCGGCCTCGGTCATGGTGTACTGCACCATCACCTTCTTGTCCTTATCTACGCAGAGGGGTGCGAACTGGGTGAGTTCGTCCGGCGCGATGATGACGCCCGCCGCGTGGACGCCGGTGTTGCGGGACAGGCCCTCGAGGCGCGCGGAGATGTCGAGGATGTTCTTCACTTCGGGGTCGGTCTCGTAGAGCTCGCGCAGCTTGTCGCTCTTCTTCAGGGCCTCGCCGATGGACATGGGCTTGCCCGGTTCCTGGGGCACCAGCTTGGTGAGGTTGTTGGCGAAGGCGAAGTCCTTCTCGAAGACCCGCGCCACGTCCTTGATCACGGCCTTGGTCTTGAGCTGGTTGATCGTAATGATGTTGCTCACCTTGTCCTGGCCGTACTTCTCGGTGACGTAGTCGATGACCTTCTGGCGGCCGTCCCGGCAGAAGTCGATATCGACATCGGGCATGGACACCCGCTCCGGGTTCAGGAACCGCTCGAACAGCAGGTCGTACTGCATGGGATCGATATCGGTGATCCGCATGGACCAGGCCACGATGCTGCCGGCGGCGGAGCCGCGGCCTGGGCCCACGGGCACGCCCATTTCCCGGGCCTTGCGGATGAAGTCCCAGACCAGCAGGAAGTAACCCGGGAAGCCCATCTTGAGGATCATGTCCAGCTCGAAGGCCAGGCGCTCGCGGTATTTCTCTTGCGGATGTTTGAGGGCCCCGCTCTGCCAGAGGGGGAGGCATTCCTCCATGCGCTGCTGGAAGGTCTCCTTGGCGATGTGCAGGAAATAGGAGTCGAGGTTGTAGCCATCGGGCACGGGAAAACGCGGTGTGACGGGCTTTCGCGTGATGGGGAAAAGCTCAACCTTGGCGGCGATCTCCAGGGTGCGCTCCAGGTATTCGGGATGAGCCGGGAACACGGCCCGCATCTCCTCGGGGGTCTTCACGTAGAACTGGTCCGTGGCGAAGCGCATCCGCTTCTCCTTAGCCTTGGTGGTCTTGGTGCCGATGCAGAGCAGCGTATCGTGCAGGTCGGCGTCCTCGTGGTTGAGGTAGTGGGCGTCGTTGGTGGCCACCAGCGGGATGCCGAGCCGCGCTGCCAGTTCCTTCTGGAACGGGATGATCTCCTTCTCCCGGTCGAATCCCTGGTCCTGAATCTCGAGGTAGAAGTCTTCTCCGAAGATGTCACGGAAGTCGCGGGATACGCGCTCCGCCTGGTCCAGCCGGTTCTGGAGGATGCGCGCCTGCACCTCTCCGCCCAGGCAGGCCGACAGTGCGATGAGGCCCTCGCTGTGCTCCCGGAGAAGGTCTTTGTCGATGCGCGGCTTGTAGTAGAAGCCCTCGGTGAAGCCGGCGGAGACCAGCCTGGAGAGGTTCCTGAAACCCACGGAGTTCTTGGCCAGCAGCACCAGGTGGTAACCCGCGTCCCGGGAGCCGCTGGGATCGACACAGTCTTCCAGGCCCTCTTCCCCGGTGGCGTTCTTGGCTTCGAGCTTCTTGTCGAACCGCGTTTTCGGCGCGACGTACACCTCGCAGCCCAGAATGGGCTTCACGGCCCACTTCCCATCGGCGTCCTGAGTCTCCTCGCACGCATCGTAGAGCTTCATCATGCCGAACATGTTCCCGTGGTCCGTGACAGCCACGGCGGGCATGCCGCTGGCGCGGCACTTCTTGACAAGCTGGGGGATGCGCGTGAGGCCATCGAGGAGGGAGTGCTCGGTATGCAGGTGGAGATGGGCGAAACTCATGCCCTCATTCTCGGATGGTTGCGGCGCTTTGGGGCAAGTGCCGCAGGGTCAGCGCCGGGTAAGCAGCCTGTCAAGGAGGTTCTGGATCTCCAGATCCGACGCACCGGGCTCCAGGCGCGCATGGGGGCCTTTGGTGATGGGTCCCCCGACCTGGATCCAGCGCGAGCGTCTCCGCACCAGATCGCCTTCACGCCACACTGTAAGGATGCTTGGTTCCCGGGCCCAGATCAGCACGCTGGGATAGGGTCCCTCGCGCGGCGGTACGGTGCCCCACAGCTGTACGTTGGCGCCCCAGGAGCCCAGGAGGGCCTGGAGCCTGATCGTCTGCCCCGGATCATCCATGCCCAGTGCCACCGTCCAGCCAGCCAGGAAGCCCTGGTGGCCCGGCAACTCGACTTCGTCCCGCTCGTACCAGCCAGCGCGTTCGTGGTGGAGGAGGGTCTGGCTCTGGACCCGGTAGCTGCTGCCGTCAGCGCCGACCAGGGTGGCAGCTGGCCTGGCCTTGATTCGATCGGGCCAGTCCTCGCCAAACAGCCCTTCCATTTCAAGGGACGGTTCGTTGGTGCGGAAGGTGGTTCCGGGGACCAGGCTTCTCCAGACTTCCAGCTCGTTCTCCAACCGGCGGAGACGGGATTCCATCGTATTGACCGCCAACCACTGCCAGGAATTCCCGATGATCATGGTCAGGATCATCAGGCTGATTCCGGACAGCCGGAGCCTGAGGTCAAACAGGCTGAGGGCTGCAATCTCCGCCGCCACTGGCAGGGTCACGACCAGGAGTCCGGGGAAGAGGCGTTTCCCCATCCGGTCGCCATGTTGGTGGGCCCGCAGCGTCCAGGCGAGCAGGAAGGCACAGCCCAGCAGGTAGGCGAGGTTGGCTGCGTGGTGCATCCAGGTGTCCCAGGACCCGGGTTGAGCGATGAACAGGTTCCGGATGAAGTTCGGAATCAAGCCGAGAAGCATCCAGCCCGGAAACCGGCGGGGGATGTAGCGTGGAAAGAGCGCGGCCAGGTTCGCGCACAGGGCGACGAACCCAGAGGTCGCAAGCAGGCTCTGGGCCCGGTTCACCAGGTCTGGATTCATCCCTGGGAGGTTGCCCAGGGCCAGGACGGCATGGCGCAAACCCACCAGGCAACAGGCGAGGGCGAGCCACCCCATCGTCCGGTCCCGGCGGGACAAGGCTTCCACGCCGATGTTCAAGAACATCGCCACCAGCGCCCCGGTTTGAAGGGCATCGAGAATGGGCCAGTCCAGGATTGACATGCGGGGGCATCCGGCGGTGGGAGGATGAAGAGGTCCAGCCTAATCTAATCCCAGCGCTGCCCGTAGCCGCCCACGTGATTCAAGCTGTCGTGCCCCCTGTCTGGAGCCCCTGTTGATCGCCTTCGAAAACCTGGAAGTGCGCTACCTCGCGACCGCGGCGCCCGCCTTGAAGGGTCTGACTCTGTCCCTCGAGAGCGGCATCGTGGGCCTGCTGGGTCCCAATGGCGCGGGGAAGTCCACCCTGCTGAAGGCCCTGCTCGGACTCCTGACGCCCTCCCGGGGTTCGGGCACGGTGCTGGGGGTGCCCCTCGGGGCGCCCGAAGCGGCGAAACTGCGCTCGCGCATCGGCTACATGCCCGAATACGATGCCCTCATCGAGGATGCCTCAGCCTATGAGCAGGTGGCCTTCTGGGGCGAACTGAGCGGCCTCGCGCCGGAGGCGGCCCGGGATCGCGCTCATGAGGTGCTCTACTTCGTAGGGCTGGATGAGTCCCGCTATCGCCCGGTCAGCGGTTATTCCACCGGCATGCGGCAGCGGGTGAAGCTCGCCCAGGCCCTGGTGCACAGCCCCGAACTCATCTTTCTGGATGAGCCCACCAATGGCCTCGATCCCGACGGGCGACGCCGCATGCTGGACCTGGTGCTGCGGGTCCACGCCGAGCTGGGCACGGGGGTCATCCTGGCCTCCCACCTGCTCGGCGACGTGGAGCGTGTGGCGGATCAGTTGGTGATCCTCGACCAGGGCCAGATCAAGGCAGCGGGTTCCATGGCTGGCCTCCGCAAGGCGCTCGCAAGGCGTGTGGAACTGCGTTTCCTGGATCCCCTGGACGCGGCCCAGGAAGCCGCCATGGCGGATCTGGGCACCCTGCTGGAGGGCCGCAACGGCCTCTACGATCTGGAGCTGGCCGAGGCCGATCCGGCCGGCATCTTCCGGTGGGCGCAGGCCCGGGGCGCCACGCTGGTGCAGGTCACGCCCAGGCACGACCGCCTGGATGAAGTGCTGTTAAGAGCGCTTCATCCGACTGTTGCGGAGGTCTGAGTCATGCCCATCTACGCGCCCACGCTGCCGCCATCACCCGACCTCCATCTGGGTCAGCCACCCGCGCTGGTGATCATGCGCTTCGACCTTGCCCGGCTCTGGCGGCAAAAGATCGGCCGGTTCTTCGGCTTCACCTTCGTGGCCATCCTGCTGGTGAAGGTGGGCTGGATCTACGGCAAGTACCTCATGGATACCAACCAGTCCCTCCGGCCCCTCCAGCAGTTCGCCCAGGCCATCCTCACCCAGGGTGCTGAATTCCAGGCGGGCCTGCTGAATCCCGCCATGTACCTGCTCTGGTTTCTCGTGGCCCTGGTGGGTGGTGGGCTGGTGGCCAGGGACACGCTCTACCGGGTCCGCCCCCTGATGTACGCCCATCCGGTGGCTCCTAGGGACTACCTGCTGGCCAAGCTCGGGTTCGCCTCCCTGCTGCCCTTCGCCATCCTGCTGCCCTTCGCGATCCTACCCTGGCTGATGTCCCTGCTGCTGGCGGGAACCAGCGGACCGGTCTGGGTCACGGCTCCGCTCCGATTGTTGCCCGCGATGGCCGTCAGCTCTCTGCTCATGGGCGCCATCGCGGTGGGCGCCTCCAGCATGGCCGCCACGCCCAGGGCCGGCATCGGCTGGGTGCTGGGACTGGTCCTGGGGGCCGGGACCCTGGCCTCCATGATCCATGGGCTGACGGGGATCCAGGCCGTGGAGGGTCTGAATCCAGTCCTGCTGGCGGAGGCCTGGCCCCAGCTCATGACGGGCGTGGAACGGCCCTTGGTGACCTGGCTGCCCACCCTCCTGGGCACCGCCTTCCACATCGGCCTCTGGACCTTCGTGGCAGCCCGCCGGACGCGGCCCTCCGAGGCGGTGATCTGATGATCAACCTCGACCGCGCCTCCCTCCGCTATGGCCCCATTTTGGGCCTGAGCCCCACCACGTTCGAGCTGCCGGATGGGGGTGGCATCACCGGATTGCTGGGTCCCAACGGGGCCGGGAAATCCTCGCTGCTCCAGCTGCTCTCCGGCCTACTGCCCCCATCGGGCGGCGAGGTGAGGGTCTTCGGCGAGGCTCCCTTCCGCAATCCCGCCGTGCTGTCCCGCCTGGGGCTGGTGCCCGAGGGCGACCGCCTGCCGACCGGGCTGCGCGGCGATCGCTGGCTCCGCATGATGGGGGAGTTGTCGGGGCTGTCCGGTGAGCGGCTGCAGGCCGCCATGGCCCGAGCCATGGACACCGTGGGCATGGTCGAACGCTCCCGCCAGACTTTCGCGCGCATGTCCAAGGGTATGCGCCAGCGCATGCGGCTCGCCCAGGCCCTACTGCACGAGCCGGAACTGCTCATCCTCGATGAGCCGTTCAACGGGTTGGACCCAGAGGCCCGCCTGACGCTGATGGCGCTGTTGCGGAGCCTTGCCGAGCAGGGCACGCGCATCCTGGTCTCCAGCCACATCCTGAGTGAGATCGCCCAGCTCACGGACCGCATCCTGCTGCTCTTCCGGGGCCGCCTGCTGGCCGAAGGCACGGTCACCGAGATCCGCCAGCTGCTGGACCGCCACCCGGTGGAACTGCGCCTCACGGGCGAAGCCCAGGTCCTGGCCCGCTGGGCGGTGGAACAGCCGGAGCTGGCCGCCATGCGCATCGAGGACGGGGCGGTGGTGATCTCCGTGCGCTCACCCCGGGATATCCTGCCCCGCCTGCAGCAGGCCGTGGCGGAGGGCAGCCTTCCCATCCGTGCCTTGGACCCCCTCGATCTCAACCTGGATGCCGTCTTCCAGTACCTAACAAAGGACCATGCATGATCGCCGCACCCTCTCCCCTGGCGACCATCCGCGCCACGGCGTTGGGCTATGTGCCTCGGATCCTCCAGGGCCGAGGCTGGGTGCTGGCCGGTCTGGTGGTGTTCCCAGTGGGCCTCAGCCTCATCATCTTCACCCTCATCCGGCTCAAGGGCGGGGACGCCAGCCCCGCCGAAGCGGTCAAGGTTTTCCACGAGGTCCTGGTGAAGATGATGCTGCCCATCATGGCCCTGGTGGCGGCCCCGGCGGGCATCCGGGAGGATCTGGAGCAGCGCACCCTGCCCCTTCTGCTGGTCCGCCCCGCTCCCGCCTGGGCCCTGCCTCTCGGCAAGGGCCTGCCCTGGTTCGCATGGGGTGCGCTTTGGCTCGTCATCGGCGTGCTGGGGCTCCAGCTCCTCGGTGGTGATCCGGGCCAGTTGCCGGGCCGGATCGTGGCCATGGTGGGCGCCTGGTGGGGCGAACTGGCCCTGATGACCCTGGTGGGCCTGCTCTTCAAGCGGGGCACGCTCTGGGGAGCCCTCTACTTCTTCCTCTGGGAGCCGCTGGTGCGGATTCTTCCGCCCTTCCTCCAGCGCCTCACCTTCACCCACTACATCGAGAGCCTGGCGGGCAGCCGGGCCGCCGAAGTGCAGGTCAGTCAGCTGCTCGCGCAGGAACAGGTCAGTACCCATCCGGCCCTGGCCATCCTCGCCCTGCTGGCCTTCGGCACCCTCTGCTGGGCCCTGGCCGGCTGGAAGCTCCAAAGTACTCCCATCGGGCTGGCTGGGAGCGAGGCCGAGGGGTAGGGCCTGTCACCAACCTGGGTGGTGCCTAGCGGCATCAAATCCGCGTGCTCTTGTCCATGGCCGGAGTAGGGTTGGCGCGCTGGCATACTGGCCAGGTTGCTTCGCCGGAGACCGTCATGACCCCTATCACCCTTGGTCTCGAAGAACGGGAGGCGCTGCTGGGGCGCTTTCTCCGCTATGTCCGGGTGGACACCCAGAGCGATGAGGACGCCACCTGTTTCCCCAGCACCGAGAAGCAGAAGGATCTGGCGCGACTCCTGGTGGTCGAGCTGATTGCCTTGGGGTGCACGGACGCGGCCATGGACGAGTGGGGCTACGTCATAGCCACGGTGCCCTCCAACTTGCCTCCAGATCATCCTGGGGTGCCGACGATCGGGCTTATCGCCCACCTCGACACCTACCACGCCACGCCGGGGGGCGGCGTGAAGCACCAGGTCATCCGGCACTACGGGGGAGGGGATGTGCCCCTGCCGGGTTCGGGAGATGCCATTCCCGTCTCCCAGAACCCCAACCTTTCCCGCTGCCATGGCCATACCCTCATCACCTCGGATGGCAGGACTCTCCTCGGGGCTGATGACAAGGCGGGCATCGCCGAAATCCTGACGGTGGTGGGCTGGCTCAAGGTCCACCCAGAGATGCTCCACGGCCGCATCCGGATTGGTTTCACGCCCGACGAGGAAGTGGGTCGCGGCACTGAGCACTTCGATGTGGCGGCCTTCGGAGCCGACTATGCCTACACCCTCGACGGCTCGGATCTGGGCGAGATCGAGGACGAGACCTTCTGTGCCGATTCGGCCGTCGTGACCATCAAGGGGCATGATGTCCACCCCGGCTATGCCAAGGGGAAGATGGTCAATGCCGTGCGCGTGGCCGCCGCCCTCGTCGAGGCGATTCCCCAGGACCGGCTCCCGGAGACGACGGAGGGTCGGGAGCCCTACCTCCATCCCTACGCCTTCAACGGCGAGGTGGGTCAGGCGGAGCTGAAGTTCCTGGTACGGGCCTTCACGGAGGAGGAGCTCACCGAGCGTGAGGAGGTGCTGCGCGAGGCGGTGAGCCAGGTCCGGGCCAGGTTCCCGGAGGCCAGGCTCGAGGTCCAGATCAAAGAGTCCTACCGCAACATGTCCTACAAGATCGCGGAGGACCCCAAGGTGCTGGAGTACGCCTTGGAGGCCGTGAGCCGCCAGGGGATCCAGCCCATCCAGCGTCCCATCCGGGGGGGCACGGATGGTTCCCGGCTCTCCTTCATGGGCCTCCTGACGCCCAACATCTTTGCGGGTTCCCAGAGCTACCACAGCACTCACGAATGGGCGAGCCTCGAGTGGATGGCCGAGGCCGTCGCTGTCACCTTGCAGCTCCTGGGCGTATGGGTCGAGCGCAGCTAGTGTGGTGTCCCGCGAGAACCTGGATCATCCGACATGCCTGGACACTACACGTGGCAGGGGTTTGGGGAGAGGCTCCAGGTCTGCGAGCTTTTGCGAGCAGGAGCACGCATTGCGTGCGATACCTGGAGGGCAGTGCCCCCAAGGGGTGACAGATCTGGCGCGTCCGCGCGTCCACCGCCCCGGTATTCCCTTGGACACCCAATTGGGGACAATCCCCTGAGAGGTGCCAATGAAGAAGAAGGAAGAAACTCCGCCGGTAGGGGCAGCGGAAGGAGGCCGTAGGCC
>CAIQPH010000311.1 GCA_903873655.1 uncultured Holophagaceae bacterium
GAGGACGAGATCGCCGGCATCGGCGCTGCGGTGGGCGCCTCCTTCGCCGGCAAGAAGTCCATGACCGCCACCAGCGGTCCCGGGATGTCCCTCAAGTCCGAGATGATGGGCCTGGCCAGCATCGCCGAGCTGCCCCTGGTGATCGTGGATGTGCAGCGCGGCGGCCCCTCTACGGGACTGCCCACCAAGACCGAGCAGTCCGACCTCTTTGCCGCGGCCTTCTCGGCCCATGGCGATGTGATCCGCCCGGTGCTGGCGCCCACCTCCGTGGCCGATATCTTCCGCATCACCATCGAGGCCTTCAACATCGCCGAGTACTACCAGACGCCGGTGATCGTGCTTTCCGACCAGGAGATCGCCTCCCGCAAGGAAACCCTGGATCCCATCGACACCAGCCAGTTCAAGATCATCAACCGCGTCCAGCCGGTCGGCGCGGACCTGCAGGACTACAAGCGCTTCAAGCAGACGGACCACCACATCAGCCCCATCAGCCCTCCCGGCATGCTGGGTGGCACCTACCTGGCCTCCGGCATCGAACACGTGGAATCCGGGGCTCCGACCAACAGCGGGTCCGTCCACCAGCGCATGAACGACAAGCGCACGAAGAAGTTCGAGCCCCTGAAGGACCGCAAGGACCTGTTCGAAGTCACCGGCAACCCTCATGCGCCCATCGCCATTGTGGCCTGGGGCAGTGTGGCGGGTGTCTGCCGCGAGGCGCTGGACATGGCCCTGGCCGAGGGACTGAACGTGAAGCTCCTGGTGCCCTACCTGCTGTATCCAGTGGCCGAGGGGGTCTACAACGACTTCTTCGCTTCCGTCCAGAAGGGCCTCATCATCGACCAGACTCATCTGGCCCAGACCTTCAAGCTGCTGCGGATGCACATCGACCTGCCCAAGGGGGTCAAGCCCCTCGCCAGGAGCGGCGCCAACCCCTTCCTGCCCAGCGACATCGTCGCGGCCCTCCACAGCCTTCTCTCGGAGCTGCAGCGCAGCCACGAGGGCAACCTTCAGCCCCAGGAGTGAGGTCGAACATGAGCACAACTGGCACCCTCGAATACACCCCCAAAGACTACAAGAGCGACCTGAAGCCCATCTGGTGCCCTGGATGCGGAGACTTCTCCGTGGTGCAGGGCATCTACCGGGCCCTGGCCGCCATCGGCCGCCCGCCCCATGAGATCGCCTTCGTCTCGGGCATCGGCTGCTCCAGTCGCATCCCCGGCTACACCACCGCCTATGGCTTCAACAGCGTCCACGGCCGGGCCCTTCCCATTGCCCAGGGCATCAAGCTGGCCAATCCGGACCTGCTGGTGTTGGCGGCGGGTGGCGACGGTGATGGCTTCTCCATCGGGGGCGGCCACATCGCCCACTTGATCCGGCGCAACATGGACATCACCTACATCGTGATGGACAACCAGATCTACGGCCTCACCAAGGGCCAGCTCTCCCCCACCTCCCAGAAGGGCCGGGTCACCTGCACCTCCCGCTACGGCAGCATGGAAGAGCCCGTCAATCCCCTGCTCTACGTCCTCGCCTACGGCGCCGGCTTCGTGGCCCAGGCCTCGCCCACGGACCTCGTGGGCATGGCGGCGACCATCGAGGAGGCCATCCGCTACCCCGGCTTCGCCTTCGTGAACGTCCAGTCCCCCTGCGTCACCTACGGCGAGGAGGCCCAGCAGATCAAGGGCCTCAAGGCCATCAGCGAAAGCCTGCAGAGCCTGGGGCACAATCCGGCGGACCGCCTCGCGGCCATGGATCTCGCCCAGCAGTACGGGCAGAAGATGCACCTCGGCGTGTTCTACCGCAACCCCGAGCCCCCGCCGACCTACGGCGATCTGGTCAAGGAGCGGCAGACCCTGCTGTCCAAGGATGCCCTGCCCAAGGAACGCATCCTCGACCTCTTCATCAAGAAGTGACCGGAGGTCCCATGGCCATCCAAGGCATTGATTTCGCCAACCTGTCCCTGAAGGATGCCCTTGATCTGGCCATCCTGGTCGAGGATGAGGCCCAGGAACGCTACGAGGAATTCGCCACGCAGATGGACCAGCACCAGACGCCCCACGCGGCGCAGTTCTTCCGGTACATGGTCAAGAACGAGGCGAAGCATGGCCAGGAGCTCCAGGCCCGCCGCGTTCAGCGTTTCGGGGACGCGCCGCGGTCCGTCACCCGGGCCATGATCTTCGATATCGAAGCACCGGACTACGATGCCGCCCGCGCCTTCATGAGTCCGCGCAAGGCCATGGAGGCCGCTTTGGCTTCCGAAGTGAAGGCCCACGCCTTCTTCGTGTCGGCTCTGCCCGCACTGAAGGACTCCGAAGTGCGGGCCCTGTTCGAGGAGCTGCGGGACGAGGAAGTCGAGCACCAGGAAATGGTCCAGCTTGAACTGGCCAAACTGCCCCCCGACAGCGGCCTGTCCGACGAGGACTTCGTCGATGAGCCTGCGGCGCAGTAGATAAGCCATCACCCCGTTCCCGCCAAGACACCACGTGTCTTGGCGGGAGGAAAAGCTCTTCGATTATTCGACCACGACCGGTCCGGTGGCGCGGCTTCGCCGCATGAGGAAGACCAGTGGGAAGAGGGCGAAGCAGAGCATGCCCATGAACCAGAAGGTGTCTGCGAAGGCCATCATGCTCGACTGCCTGATCACGGTGCCATAGGCGACCCCCTGGGCCACGTGGGCGGCGTCCACGGGCGATAGGCCTCCTCGCAGCACGCCAAGCTGGGTGGCCCGATCCAGGAAGCCCTGATAGGCGGGATTGCCGGGCGAAAGATGGCCGATGAGGTCGGCCTGATGGACCTGGGACCGGCGGGAGAGCAGGGTGGTGGCGATGGCGATGCCTGTGCTGCCGCCGATGTTGCGGACCAGGTTCATCAGGCCCGCGGCGTAGGCGGTCTTCTCATGGGGAATGTGCTGGAAGGCGGAGACGTTGATGGGAATGAAGAGGAAGGCAAAGCCAAGGCTCTGCACCACGCGAGACATCATGGCCGTCTGGAAGTCCACCTGCAGGTTGAAGCCCGACATCTGGATGAGACCCAGGCCGCAGGTGAAGACCCCGATGCCGAGGAGCCAGCGCGTGTCCGTCTTCTTCAGCAGCATGGCGACGATGGGCATCATCACCCGCACTGCCAAGCCCCCGGGGCTCAGCACCCAGCCGCTGAGCAGGGCCGTGTAGCCCAGCATGGTCTGGAGGAAGATGGGCAGCAGCGCCAGGCTGCCGTACAGGACGAAGCCCAGAACGAAGAGCATCAGGATGGCCACGGCGAAGGTGCGGTCCTTCAGCAGGCGGAGATCCACGATGGGTCGGTCCTTCTTCAACTCGTGGTAGACCGCATAGACCAGGGCCACCGCCGCCGTGATGGCGAAGAAGACAATGAAGCCGGAGGAGAACCAGTCCTTGCGCTGGCCCTCGTCCAGCACGATCTCCAGAGAGGCCAGGCCGAGGGTAATGACGCCGATGCCCAGATAGTCGAAGCGGGCGCCTTCTCGGAGCGTAATCCGGTGGAAAGTTGGCGGGTCCTGTACCAGGGCGCTGGTCAGGGCGAAGGAAAGCATGCCGACCGGGATGTTGATGAGGAAGATCCAGTGCCAGCTGAAGTTGTCGGTGATCCAGCCGCCCAGCACCGGCCCGATGATGGGCGCCAGCACCACGCCCATGCCGTAGACAGCCATGGCGGCTCCACGTTTTTCGTGAGGGAAGGTCTCCACCAGGATGGCCTGGGAGATGGGCTGGAGGCCGCCACCGCCCAGGCCCTGCAGCACCCGGAAGAAGATCAGCCAGCCCAGGGAGGGCGCGATGCCGCAGAGCAATGATGCCACCGTGAAGATCGACACGCAGGTGAGGTAGAAGCGCTTGCGGCCCATGAGGCTCGCGAAATATCCCCCCAGGGGCAGGACCACGGCATTGGCCACCAGGTACGAGGTCAGGACCCAGGTGGTCTCCTCCACCGTGGCGGAGAGATTGCCCGCGATGTGCGGCAGCGCCACGTTGGCCACACTGGTATCCAGGACCTCCATGAAGGTCGCGATCATCACCGTGAGGGCGATGATCCAGGGGCTGATGTGGCGAGGGGTGCTCATCTATTGGAGTAGCACTGTCGCTTCGACGTTCATGCCGGGCCGCAGGATGACCTTTTGGGCCTCCTTCTCGTCGATGCGGATTTTCACGGGAATGCGCTGGACGACCTTCACGAAATTGCCGACGGCGTTCTCCGGCGGCAGCAGGCTCATGCGGGAACCCGTGGAACCGGCGATGGAATCCACGTGGCCCTTCAGCACGGCACCGTTCATGTCGACCTTGATTTCCGCCTCCTGGCCGGGCTTCATCCGGGCGAGCTGAGTCTCCTTGAAGTTGGCGGTGACCCAGGTGTTGTGCAGCGGGATCAGGGTGAGCAAACCCTGGCCCGGCTGGATGGTCTGGCCTGCCTCGACGAACTTGCGGGTCACCACGCCATCCACCGGGGCGAGGATGCGCGTGTAGCCGAGCTGGAGTTCGAAACCCTCCAGGGTGGCATGGGCCGAATTCACCTGGGCCTGGGCCGAGGCCAGGCGGGCTTCCGCAGCGCCCACGGCCACCTTGCGGATGTTCGCCTCCTGTTGCAGAGAGCCCAGTCGCTGCTGGGCCGCGCGCCACTCGCCATCGGCCACGTCGGCCTGGGTACGGAAACCGTCGAACTGCTGGGCCGAGATCTCCTCGCGCTCCGCCAGGGGCTTCATCCGCTGGAGGTCACTGCGGGTCTTGTCCAGGCTCGCCTTCTTCGCATCCAGATTGGCCTTGGCCGTTTCCAGGTCTGAGCTCTGGGCCTGTTGATAGGCCACCCGGGCTCTTTCAAGATCGGCCTTGGCGCCTTCCGTCTGGGCCTGGGCCTGGGCCAGGGCGGCCTTGGCCTGGTCGAGCCGGGTCTGGATATCGCGAGGATCCACGGCGACCAGCGGATCGCCCATCTTCACGGCCTGGTTGTCCTCGACGAGTACGCGCTCGACGGTGCCATAGACTCGGCAGGAGACAGGCACCAGGTGGCCGTCCACCTGGGCATCGTCGGTGCTCACGCGGTTGCGGGAATAGAACCACATGCCGGCGGCCAGGAGCAGCACGATGGGCGTGCCGACCTTCAAGGCGAGAAGAGCGCGGGAGCCGTTGGCCTCTGGTGCACCTGAGGCAGAAGGGGCCGGCTGGGCGGATGCATCTTGATTCATGGGTGTCTCCGTCATCGGGTGAAGAACTGCTCGAGTTGCCCCGTGGCCCGGGCCAGATCCGCGCGGGACTGGTTCAGGCGGTAGAGAGCGCTGATCTGGTTGTCATTGGCCCGGGCCAGCTCGTCCTGGGCGTTGATGAGTTCGATGTTGTTGCTGACGCCAGCTTCGAAGCGGTGCCGGGCCTGGGTGAGGGCCTCTTTCGAGAGTTCCACGGCGAGGTCGGCCACTTCCACCTCATGGGAAGCCGCTTCCAGTTCAGCCCGGGCCACCTGGATTTCGTAACCGACCTGGGCGCGGACATCCCTGCGGGCTTCCTGGACGCGGTTCTGCTCAGACTTGGCGCGGGACACCTGGGAGGATACTAGCCCGCCCGTGAAGAGCGGCACGCGTAGGCCCAGCGAGACCTGGTAGGTGTTGGCCGAAGGCTGGGATTGCAGAGCCGTGGAACCGTAGGAACCCGTGGCGACGAGGGTAGGCAGACGCAGGCCCTGGGCGGCTTCGCGCAGGCTCTCGGCGGCCTTGTCGCGGGCCTCCAGCACCGCGAGCTCGGGGCGCTGGGCGAGCCCGGCCTGGTAGGCGTCCTGGAAGCTGCCAATCGGCAGGGCCGGGGCCGCCAGGGTGTCCAGCAACTCGATGCTCGTTCCGGGTTGCAGGTCCAGCAGGCGGACCAGGCCCGCCTGCGCAGTGAGCCGCTGGGTCTGAGCCTGGATGAGCCGCTGCCGTTCCGTCTGGAGCTGGACCTTTGATCGGAGGGTATCGAGTTTGGTCCCGACTCCCTGCTTCTGTTGGTTCTCGGCGAGCTTCGCCAACGCTTCGGCCAATGCCACCCGCGATTCTCCAGCTGTCACGGAGGCACCGGCGCGAAGGGCGTGGAAATACTGGCCCACCACGAGCGCCGTGATCTCCTCACGCACGGCGCGGCCCTGGGCGCGGGCCGAGTCTTCGGCATGCTGGGAGGCCCGCCACTTCTTCCAGAGGCTCAGGTCGAACAGGGAGACGTGCGCCTCCAGGCCGATCATGTTCCAGTTGAAGGGGCCCACCAGCATCGGAAAGCCGGGCACGGACATGCCCATCTGGGCTTCCAGGTTGTACTTGTTGCGCTGGCCGAAGGCCTGGGCGGCCACCGTGGGCATGAGGGCCGAGGCCGCCGCCCGGCGGTCGTCCCCACTTTCGGCAACCGTCAGCAGCGATTGCTGGACACGGGGATTCTGGTCCAGGGCCTTGCGAATGGCCTGGGCGAGCGTCAGCTGCACCGTGGAAGGTTGGCTGGCGCTGGGTGCGGCTGGAGGCGTCTGCGTCCAGGCTGGGGCAGAACCCGCTAGGACCCAGAACAACAGGGTGACCCTGCCAGGGAACCGATGGGTGGTGCGGAACATGAGTGCCTCCATCCGTCTTGAACTATTCCCTTGTCGAATCATTGGGCAACAGCAGGTCGTGCCGAGCATCGGGCAGGGAAGGTCCGACCGGGAGACCGCATGGAAATGGCCCTCATGGTTGGTCGGGGCTGGCGGAAAGCCGGATGAGCTGCTCACTGTTGGCCCGCATCCGGTTCAGGAATCCTTTGAACTGCTCAAGTTCATTCCGCTTGAAACCAGCGAGGTGTGCGTTCAACACCTTGATGGCCACCGGGGGCAGGAGGGTGTGCAGGTCGCGCCCTGCCTCCGTCAGCTCCAGCTGCACCACCCGGCGGTCCGTGTCGCTCCTGACGCGGCGGATCAGGCCCTTCTCCTGCAGTCGATCCAGCATCCGAGTCATTGAACCGGTGTCGTAGCGGCTGAAGCGGCAGAGTTCGGCGGCGGTGGAACCGCAACCGGTAGCGATCCGCATCAGGATCACCCATTGCGCCCCGGTGATGCCCAGGCCGGTCATCTCATCATCGACGGCCGCGAGCAACCGTCCGGATACATCCGCGATGAGGCGTCCGATGCTGTCCTCCGGGTTGTAGTTCTCGAAGGTGTACAGCGGCTCTGGCTTGCCCGGATCACGGCCCATTCCAGAAACTCCAAAATCAATGCCTAGGCAATCACTGCCAAGGCAGTAATGTATCGGAACCCGGCGGGCGCGTCAATCCGGCGAGTGGGGTGGGGTGCGCCCGGGAGATGATTATCTTTAGATAGTTTGAAAATTTCGAACACCTGAACCTGCTGAAAGCCGCGGGCCTGGTGAAGTGCCGTCGCCAGGGCCAGCAGCAGATCTACACCCTTCACACCACGGTCTTTCAGGAGGCCCTGCAATGGCTGATGAGATTCTTCGAGGAAGAACCCAAGACTCCAAGCCCGAAAGGGTTTGGAAGATCAGGAAGGAATGGCCCGCCTGGCTGATGCGCGCCTACTGGATCCGGCACCGATTGGAGTATCCCGGCACCCCTCCCTCGGAGGCGCCATGATCCGAGTCGCACTTGTCCTGACCTTGCTGGCCGTCCCCGCCTGCACGCAATCTGCGCCTACCACGATGCTGGCGGGCCGCTGGGAAGGTGCCCTGCAATTGCCCAACGGTAAACTGGACATGATCGTGGATCTCTGGGCCAAGGGTGATGACTGGCATGGCGTCATTGCCATTCCCGCCCAGGGTGCCAAGAACCTCACCCTCTCAAGAATCAGTACCGTGAGTGGGCGGCTTCGTTTCACTCTTGCCGTCATTCCCGGAGAGCCAACGTTCGATGGGGCTCTGGACCCCGATGGACCCAGCGCTAGCGGTCTGTTCACCCAGGGAGGCGCCCGGATTCCTCTGACGCTCCGCCGTACGGGCCAGACCCCTGCCGAAGTGCGCAAGGCCGGGGAGGCCAGCGGTCTCCAGGCCCTCCGAACCGGCGAACGTGCCATCCAATTCCCAGGGTTCAACGCGTTCCCGCTGAACGCGACGGTGACCGTCGGCGGCGCCCATCCCTATTTCGCCGTGATGGTCGCAGGCTCCGGGCCCACGGACCGGGACTGGTCCAACCCGCTCATAACCGTGCCCAGCCATGGCGGCCGGGATCTGGCCGCCTGGCTGCAGGGTCAGGGAATTGGATCGTTGCGCTACGACAAGCGGTTCATCGGATCGAAGGACGCCAAGCTCGACATCTCCCTGGACGCCCAGGTGGGTGATATCAAGGCGGCGATCAGGGCGGCCCGCGTTTTGCCGGAGGCGAAGGGGAAGAAGCTCTTGCTTGTGGGCCATAGCGAAGGCGCCCTGCTCTCGCTGCTGGCGGCCGGCGAGGCCGATGCGGTGCTGCTGCTGGCCATGCCGGGGATCAGCATGGGCAAGCTCATCGTGGCCCAGGTAAAGGGCCAGTTGGCAGCCGCAGGCGCGCCACTGGAGGTCTCGGCGTTGAATCTGGCCTTCCTCGAATCAGTGCTGGATGCCATCCGCAAGAACCAGGAACTGCCTCAGGCGGCAGCGGGTGTGGCGCCGGGCATCTCGGCGCTGGTCCGCAGTCTCGCACGCCCGGAAAGCCGGGGCTTCGTGCGCGACCTCCTCGATCTGGATCCCTGGGGCACGGCCCAGCGCCTGCCCATCCCCTGTGCCGTGGCCTGGGGTGATCGGGATATCCAGACCTGGAAGCCTGAGGTGCTGCCCCCTGATTTCAAGGGCGCCGTGATCCAGATCCCCGGGGCCAATCATCTGTTCAAGCGGGAGACCCGCGAGAAGGCTGGGCTATCGGGCGCCGCCGCCATGAGCGCCTACGGCGACGACACACCCCTGGCGGAGCTGTCAGCTTTGGCGGCCTGGCTGAGAACGCTGAAGTAGTTATCCTGTCCTTCCACCTGACTTGGAGGTTCCATGTTCCGCCTCGACGGCAAGATCGCTCTCGTCACGGGTGCCAGTCAGGGCATCGGTGAAGCCATCGCCAAGCAGCTTGCGGCTCAGGGCGCCACGGTCGTCTGTGCCGCCCGCACCCTAAGGAAGCTTCAGGAAGTGGCGGATGCAATCACCGCCTTGGGGGGCAAGGCAGATGTGGCGGTGGCCGACCTTGCGGACGGTGCTTCCGTGAAAGCCGCGGTGGCCACGACCGTGGAGCGTCATGGCGCCATCCATATCCTGGTTAACAATGCGGGCATCACCCGCGACAAGCTGCTCATCCAGATGAAGGAGGAGGACTGGGACGCGGTGATCGACACCAACCTCAAAGGCGCCTGGACAGCCATCCAGGCAGTCACCAAGCCCATGATGAAGCAGCGCTGGGGTCGCATCATCAACATCGCCTCCGTGGTGGGCCAGATGGGCAATCCCGGTCAGGCGAACTATGTGGCCGCGAAGGCCGGCCTCATCGGCCTCACCAAGTCCGTGGCCCGCGAACTCGCCAGTAGGAACGTCACGTCGAACGCGGTCACGCCAGGCTACATCGAGACCGCGATGACTGCGGGGCTGTCCGAGGCTGTGAAGACCGAATTCACCAAGCAGATCCCCCTGGGGAGGATGGGCACCGCGACGGACATCGCCTCTGCCGTCGTCTTTCTGGCCAGCGATGAGGCGGGGTACATCACGGGACAGGTCCTCAGTGTGAACGGCGGCCTGCTCATGGCCTGAGGGGGACATGCTGAACCCTATGCAGGACCTGATCCGCCGCGGATGGACGGCCTTCCGTTTCCGGCGCCATTGGCCCTGGGTGATGCTGGCCATCGGCCTGCTGCTTTCGCTGCCGCCGGTCGATTCGGGTTGCGCGACGGCCCTGGCCTGGGTTGGAGGACTGGTCCTCCTCGCCCGGGTACTGCGCTGGATCTGGGACAAGTTGCTTTTCAGGGTCTCGCGGCGGCTGTGGGTGATCCTCGCCCTGATGTCTGTGCTGCCCGTGGTGGCCATGGCACTCATGCTCATATCGCTCAGCTGGTTGGGGCTCGGCGCTCAGGTCAACCGCTCCACTCAGCAGACCCTGGCAGCCTGGGAAGACGCCTTGAAAATCGCCAATCAGGAGCCTTCGGATGCCCCGGCTCTGCAGGCCCTGCGCACCTATGGCAACGCCCGGGTGGACCATGTGCGACGCCTCCCGGAGGGCGCAGCGGACGACTTTATCGGCATGGTCTGGGCCGATGCTCTGGACGGCGGACTCAAAGGCACCCAGAAGAACACCGCCTACCTGAGGGCTGTGTGCAAGGAGCCTGGTGGCTTCCGGATCCTGTCCCTGAACGCCAGCATTCTCGGAGACCGGATCCAGGCCATGGCCGGCGGTCCGGTGCGGTTCCAACTGGTTCCCCGCAAGCAGGGCAGCGATCGGGAAGGGCGCATCACGATCAGGACTGGGGACCCGGGCAAGGACAAGGAAGCCCCGATCCTGGAGGGTCGAGGCGACACCATCGGCGCCTGGACCGTGGGGCAGTCTCTCCAGGGCAGGTTCCTGTTCGCCCCGTTCAACCTGCCGCCGCTGGCTTTCGCCATCACCGACTGGTCCACGGGTCACGCCCTGGTACTCACGGCGACGCCTGAAACAAATCTCTATGCCCTGTTCGCGGGGTTCCAGTCCAGAGACCAGCAGGGGCTCTCCAGTGGCACCGTGAAGGCCATCATCGTGGTTGCCCTGGTGCTTGGGGGGCTGATCGTGGCCCAGGCCGTGGCAACCCTCCTGGGGCTGGTCCTGGCCTGGTCCCTCGGGCGGGCCGTCAATGATCTGCATGGGGGCGTGAAGCGGCTCAGCCTGGGTGATTTTTCCGCGCGCATCCGCCTGCGGGGCCGGGATCAGGTGGCGCAGCTCTCCTTGGCTTTCAACGAGATGGCCGCGCGCCTCCAGACCGCGGCTTCCGAGCGGGAGGAGCGCCTGCGGATGGAAGAGGAACTGCGGGTGGCAAGGGAGGTGCAGATGCGGTTGCTGCCGGACCTCGCGGCCCTCCATCTGCCCTCGGTCAGCGCGACGATCCTTCCGGCCCGGGAGGTCGCCGGAGATTATTACGATGTCTTCCCCCTGATCGACGGGAGCCTGGCTTTCCTGATCGCGGATGTCAGCGGGAAGGGGACCAGTGCCGCCTTCTACGCGGCGGAAACCAAGGGCGTGCTCTCAGCCCTCGACAAAGAGGCCCTCGATCCCATTGAGGTGGCCGACCGCCTGAATGCCATCTGGTGCCAGAGCCACGGTCGCCGGCTCTTCCTCACCCTGGCCTACGGCACCTATCAGCCGCGGACAGGGCAGTTCCGGTTCGTGCGGGCGGGACATCCACCGGCCTTCCTGCGCCGTGGAGATGGCCGAGTCATGCGCCTGCATCCTCAAGGACTGGGGATCGGGCTCAGTGCCACCCGTTTCCGGGAAGCCCTGGAACTCTGCGAGGGAACGCTTGAACCCGGCGACAGCTTGATCTTTTTCACGGATGGGCTTTCCGAGGCACTGGCCCCCGATGACACCTTCTATGGCGAAGATCGTCTGGCGGCCCTGCTTGAGCGACCTTCGGGGGACCTGCAGGCGTCCATCCTCACTGATGTGGCGGCCTTCACCCAGGGACACCCCTTCGCGGATGACCTGACCCTGCTCATCCTGAGCCGCTAAGCTAGGCGGCCAGCTATTTTCATTGTGACCGCTGGGTTCTGCTCCCATGCACCATCAACCTGCAGGTGGAACCTGGGCCAGCACCTCCAGCACCGTCCGTTCCAGGGCGCGCAGCGTGTAGGGTTTCTGCAGGAAGGCAGCCAGGCCCCGGCCCATGAAGGACTGGACGGATTCCTGCTCGTTGTAGCCGCTGCTCAGGATGACCGGCATGTTCGGGTAGATCCGGCGGATGGCGTGGAAGGCTTCCCGGCCGTCCATGCGGGGCATGGTCAGATCCATGAGGACCAGGTCGATCTTCACATCCGAATGCTGAACCGCCTCAACGGCCTGCAGTCCGTCTTCCGCGATGACCACGGTAAGGCCCAGGGATTCGAGCACGACGCTGGCGGCATCCCGGATCATCTCTTCGTCGTCTACGAGCAGGATGGTCGCTTTGCGCGCCAGGACCGGCGCTGCGACCTGGGCCGCTTCTTCCGCCTGCTTGGCCTCGCTGGTCGGGAAGAGCAGCTTGAAGGTCGTCCCGTGGCCCGGCTCGCTGTAGATCCTCATGCCAGCCCGATGACCCTTGAGGATGCCGATGGTGGCCGACAGCCCCAGCCCGCGTCCCGCGACCTTGGTGGTGAAGAAGGGCTCGAAGATCCGCTCCAGCACTTCGGGCGGCATGCCGCAGCCGGAATCGCTCACCTCCATGGTCACATAAGGGCCCGGCCGGAGGTTCTGCCCCTGGAAGACCTGGTCGAGGTAGGTCCGGTCCAGTTGGAGGGTCCCGGTGGTCAGGCGGATGGTGCCCTCGCGGTCCCCGATGGCGTCTGCTGCGTTGGTCACCAGGTTCATGATCACCTGCTGGATCTGGGCCGCGTCGGCCTCCACCGGGGGCAGGCTCGGAGCCAGATCGAAGCGGAGGGCGATCTTCTTGGGAATGGAGACCTCGAGCAGGTGGGTCACTTCCCGCACCACGTGGTTCAGGTCATAGGGGCGCACGACAAAGCGGCCCTTGCCGGAATAGGCGAGCATCTGCCGGGTCAGGTCCGCGGCGCGATGCACGACGCGTTCGAGGCTCTCCAGGTGGGGGTGGGCCGGGGATTCCGGCGCCAGCTTCATCTGCGCGACGTTCAGGTGCCCCAGCATGGCGGTCAGCAGGTTGTTGAAGTCGTGGGCGATCCCGCCCGCCAGCACGCCGAGACTCTCCAGCTTCTGCGCATGCTGCATCTGACGCTCCAGCACCTGCCGGGCGGCTTCACTTCCGCGCCGCTCGAGTTCCCCGGCGGCCCGGGCGGAGAAAATCCTGAGCAGCGAGGCGGCCTCTCTGGGAGATTTGATGGGAGTCCGATAGATCACCGCCAGGAGTCCCTGGACCCTGTTCTGGGAGTCCAGGAGCGGCGCGCCGACGTATCCCTGGGCTCCCATGCCCTTCAGGAACTTCGGCTCAGAGAACTGCTCCTGCACACCTTGGGGAATGACGCAGAGTTCCCCCTTCAGAACCCGCTCGCAGGGCGTTCCTGCCAGGGGATATTCCAGGTTGGTGGCGGGTGCGCCATCGAGATAGACCGCTAGCGTCTGCAGGCGCCGGCCATCCTCTTCACGGACGATCTCGCCGATGAAAGCCGCCTCAGCCCCCGTGGCCAAAGTCAGGTGCTTCACGAGGTCCAGGTGGAAGGACTCGCCGTGGGAGCCGGATACGCTCGTGGCCACCAGGAGGATCTGCGCTTCCAGGCGCCGCTTCTCGGCAAGTTCCTGTTCCAGGCCAGTGTTCAAATTCCAGATTTCCGCCGTGGCCAGATCAACCTTATGCCGGAAGGCCACGGCTACCAGGACAGCCAAGCCAAGGGCCGCCAGGCCACCGAGTCCTGTCCACAGGACCCAGCGTGGAAGGTCAGCTTTTGCTTGAGGACTGAGCCAACGCTTGATGGCCTGCTGGTAGCCCGAGTCCGGGTTCTGCTTCCCATCATGCAGGTAAGCGTTGAGGGCCCTGAGCACATCCGGACCCTGCCCCTTGCCCACGGCGAAATAGATCCCGAAGGGATTGAAGACCACCGGTGTGCGCTGTACCCGGAAATGCGATTCCTGGGCATATCCGAACGTGTTGACAACCACCCCGCCGTCCACTTGACCCGATTCGATGGCGCGAAACACATCCTTGAAGGTGCCCAGTTCTTCAAAGACCACCGGGATGTTGAACTTGGTGCACAGATCTCGGAAATGCGCTCCGTTGGCGTCGCCCCGCATCAAGGCGATGTGGCGGTTCTGGACATCGAACACATTCGCGATCACTGATTTGGGGTGGGCGTACAGGATGCTCCAGACGGTGAAGGCTGGCTCGGAGCAATAATCCAGGTAGGTCTCGCGCTCGGGGGTTCGGGCCGCGCTTGTGATGAGGTCGAGTTCGTCTGCCCGGAGGCGGTCGAGTCCTTCCTGCCAGGTCCCTGGAACGAAGCGCAGCTCCCAGTTCTCCTTGGCTGCGACCTCCTTGAGCATGTCCACGAAGAAGCCCTTGGCAACGCCATCCTCTCCCATGAAGATGGCGGGCGTGTGGGGAAAGACCCCCACTTTCACGACCCGGGCAGGGGCTGCTTTCAATGCAGCGAAACCGACCGCCAGGACGAGGGCGGTCTGCAGAAAATGTCGGATCCTGGGAAGGAAAGCCAGGTGGGTCAGCATGGGTAATCCTAAATGACCTCTCGGTCCGAACGTTTCTGAACTTGAACCTTGTCAGTCCAGCGCGGCATTCCTTTCGCCGTCGTTCCAGCGGAGGCGCAGGACTGCTCCGGGTGGTTGGGCAGCGGCACTGGTCACGGGGCGCCCATCTTTGGCGAGGGCCAGCACGAAACCCCGGTGGAGCGGTCCCGTGGGATCCAGGCCATGGAGCCGCTCCGCCAGCACAGCCAGGTGCTGATCCCGCCGCTGGAGGGCCTGGAGGGTCGCGGGGCCCAGGCGTCGCCGGGCATCGAGGACGCGAGGCAGGTCCAGTTCTCCGGCAGCGGCAGGCCCAGCCTGGGCCACCCGCTGGCGGAGCAGGGCCAGTCGGGCCGCCGCGCCGTCCAGCTTCCGGCTGGGATGGGCCAGTGCGAGGCGCTGGGACAGTGAACCGAGCCGGGCCGATAAGGGCACCATAGGATCCGCCCGGTTCAGGCCGTGATCCACCAGCAGGTTCAAGGTTGTCTCCAGCCCCCGCAGGCGCCACAGGGTCTTGGCCGTCAGGGCCTCCATGCGCCTAAGGAGATCCGCTCCCAGGGCCGAGCTGTCCGGCGTGGCCAGCTCCGCGGCCTGGCTGGGTGTGGCAGCGCGACGGTCCGCCGCGAGGTCCACCAGGGTCGTATCGATCTCGTGGCCCACGCCGCTGATGACGGGAATCCGGCAGTCCGCCACGGCCCGCACCAATTCCGGATCGTTGAAGGCCCAGAGGTCCTCCAGGCTGCCGCCCCCGCGCACCAGCAGCAGGGCCTCACAGCCCCAGTGGGGATCCTGGAGTTCCTGGATCGCCAGCAGGGTCTCCGCCACGCAGCGCTCCCCCTGGGCCGCCGCTGGCGCGATGAGCAGATCGATGCCCGGGGCGCGGCGGGTGGTCACCTCCAGCACGTCGCGCAGGGCGGCTCCGCCCAGGGCCGCCACCACGCCCAGCCTGCGCGGGAAGCGGGGCAGCAGGCGCTTCGGGCGGTCAAAGAGACCCTGGGCCCGGAGCTCGGCCTCCAGTTGCCGCAATCGCGCCTGGAGGTCGCCCACGCCCGCAGGTTCGCAGTGGGTCACAGCCAAGGTGAGGGTTCCGCCGGCCACATAGAGGTTCAGACTGCCCTTCAGCACCACCCGCTGGCCATCCGCCGGGCGGTGCTGCAGGAAGCGCTGCTGGCTGGCCCACACGGCGCAGGAGAGCGCAGCGCCCTCCTCCTTCAGCGTGAAGTACCAATGCTTTCCAGAACTGCGGAAGTTCGATACCTCGCCCACCACGCAAACCGCCGAGAAGAGCGGTTCCAGCCTGGTCTTGACCTGTTCCAGCAGGCGCTTGACGGAGACCGGGGCAGGTTCATTCATGGCTTGTGGAAGCGACCAAGGCCTACCGTCAGTCCCGTGAAGACCGTGAACCGGGGCGCCCCGTGGGTCAGCCCCACATCCACACCCGCGTCCAGCACCAGGCGCTTGGATACCTTGTACGCCACGGCCCAGAGGTTCGAGACGACGCGCGCATTCAGGGGCGTGGACTGAAGGGCGTACAGCTCGCCGGTGATCGACCAGGCCTCATTGAGATTCCGCGTGATGGAAACCGTGCCCGCGGTCTGCGCAGCCCGGCCCCCGCCCTGGTCCGAGGTGAGGCCGATCCAGGACTCCAGCAGGTTTACATCGATGTGGTAGGGGCCCGCATCCCGACTGAAGATCAAGGTGAGAATGTCAATGGGGGCGCCATTGCCCAAGCCCTGGGCCATGGCGGCCGTTGGGAAGGTATGGGCCACCTGGATGGCCTGATCTGTCCCGAACAGCCCGTCGTGGAAGTAGCACCACTGCAGCCCGAGGCTCAGATCGCCAGGACCTGAGGTCGCGGCCGCACCCGCCGGTTCCAGACGCAGGAAACCCGGTGTCGAGACCCTGAACTCCAGGTCCTTCAGCAGGCCCAACTTCAAGAGTGTAGGGGTCCCGAAGGTGGTTCCGTCATCGCGGAGGGCGCTTCGCTGCAGGCCCCACTCCAGTTCTGCGACCCCCGGCTGAGTTGTATTAGCCGGGGTGGCGAAGGTGGGGCGGTTGGGATTGACTTCGATGGGTGGATCCTCTGCCCGAAGAGGCAGGGAGAGAAGAAGAACGAGGGCCTGTTGGATGCGCATGGTCATTCAGGCTAGCGGAGACAGCACTCATCAGGCCAGGGATCCGGGCCACAGGAGCTGGTGTTTCTTCTACCTCGTATTACAATGGAGATCTTCCCATTTGAGGTGATCCCATGCCTGGACGTGCTGGCCTTCTCCGCTGCCTGGCTCTCGCGCTTGCCCTCTGCGGCGCAGCGCAGGCGCAGACCAAGCTGCTCCGCTTCCCGGACATCCATGGTGACAAGGTGGTCTTCACCTACGGCGGGGATCTCTGGACCGCTTCAGCCAACGGGGGAGCCGCCACCCGCCTGACCGCCCATCCCGGCCTTGAACTCTTTGCCAAATTCAGCCCAGACGGCCAATGGATCGCCTTCACGGGTCAGTACGACGGTGATGAACAGGTCTACGTGATGCCCAGTGGCGGCGGCATTCCGCGGCAGCTCACGTTTGATCCCGCCCATGGTCCCCTCGCGCCCAGGCATGGCTACGACCACCAGGTGGTGGGGTGGACCCCGGACGGATCCAGTGTGCTTTTCCGTTCGGACAGTGATGGCGATGGCGTTCTGAGCCGAACGGCCCTCTATACCGTCAGCACCAAGGGTGGCCTGCCCACGAAGCTGCCCATGCCAACTGCAGGTTCGGGCTCCTTCTCGGCAGATGGAAAGCGCCTCGCCTACACGCCCCTGTTCCGGGACTTCCGCCACTGGAAGCGCTACCAGGGCGGCTGGGCGGAAGACATCTATGTGTTCGACCTGGCCACACATCAGCAGAAGAAGGTTGCCGCCACCAAGCGCACCGAGCGCGACCCCATGTGGATCGGCGACAAGGTGTATTTCGCTTCGGACCGCGACGGGACCCTGAACCTGTATTCGGTAGAGCCCGCCACGGATGCCGTGAAGCAGCTGACCTTCCAGAAGACCTGGGACGTGCGCTGGCCCTCCTCTGACCACCAGTCACGCATCGTCTACGAGCTGAACGGCGAGTTACGTGTGTTCAACGTCCAGGACGGCAGCGATCGGGGCCTCTCCATCGCCGTGCCGACGGATGGGGGTGCCTCCCGCCCTTCGCGCATCAGCGTGGAACGGAATATCGAAGGTTTCTCCCTTTCGCCCAAGGGCGAGCGGGCTCTCTTTGTGGCCCGGGGCGATGTGTTCACCGTGCCCATCGAGAAGGGCTCCGTGCGCAACCTCACCAATAGCTCTGGCGCCCATGACCGCGCGGCGCAGTGGTCCCCCGACGGCAAGAAGGTCGCTTTCATCTCCGACATGACAGGCGAGGATCAGATCTACCTTATCGACCAGGAGGGCAAGGGCAAGGCCGAGGCGCTGACGTCGGGGCTAGTGGGGCAGCTGAACGGCCTTGTCTGGGCTCCGGATGGGAAGCACCTCGCCTTCACCCACAAGGATGGCCTGACCTACCTGGTGGGTGTGGTTGACCGCAAGCTCACCAAGGTCGCCAAGGACGAGTTCGGCCACCGGGGGGACCACGCCTGGTCCAAGGATGGCCAGTACCTCGCCCTTTCCCTCGGGAACGAGAACAACACCCGCAGCCTCCACATCTGGAGCCTCGCGGACCAGCAGCTGCACCGGCTTACGGGGGACCTCTTCACTGTGGCCGATCCCACCTGGGATCCGGACGGGCGGTACCTCTACACCCTGAGCCGCCGCGACTTCGCGCCGCAGATCAGCAACCTGGAATGGGATTACGCTGGCAACCGCAACGAGGACATCATCGCCTACAGCCTGCGGAAGGACGTTCAACATCCCTTCCCGCCCGAGAGCGACGAAGTAGGTAGTGCCTCCGAGAAGAAGGAGGATGGCGAGAAGAAGGCTGAAGCCCCGAAGGCTCCAGCCGCGGTTCGGATCGACTGGGAGGGCTTCGAGCAGCGGGGCACCCGGGTTCCGATACCCGCGGACAACCTGGGCGGGCTGGAGGCGATACGCGGTCACTTGCTGTACACCAAGGCCGCCCCCTTCTTCTATGGCGAGGCCGCTGGCCCCCGAAACGGAGGCCGCAGTCTCTGGATCTTCGACCAGAAGAAGCGCCAGGAGAGCGAGCTGCTGACCGACGTCCAGGGCTGGACGCTCAGCCAGGACGGGAACAAGATCCTGGCCCATATCGGCCACGGGCCCGCGGCCTCCTACCAGCTGATCGACGCCAAGCCCAAGGCCACCGAGAAGAAGACCGTCGCCACCAAGAACCTCTTTGTGGACCGCATTCCCGCGGAGGAATGGCGCGAGGTCTACGACGAGGCCTGGCGGCGCTTCCGAGACTCGTTCTACGTGAAGAACATGCACGGCTACGACTGGAAGGCTCTCCGCGAGCAGTACCGGCCCTGGCTCCAGTACGTCACCCACCGCTCTGATCTGACCTACGTCATCACCGAACTCATCTCAGAATTGAACATCGGACACACTTACACCGAGGGCGGGGACTTCGTCCTGCCCGAGCGCGCCAAGGTCGGGCTGCCGGGCGCCAGGATCGAGCTGGATGCCGCTACGGGCCGCTACCGCCTCGCCCGCATCTACCGGGGCCAGAACGAGGAGCCCAAGTACCGCAGTCCCCTGACCGAAGTGGGCGTGGATGCCCATGAGGGCGACTACCTCCTCGCCATCGACGGAGTGGAATTGAAGGCCGACGATAACCCATACCAGCGCCTTCGGAACAAGACCTTCGCTGTGACCTTCACGCTAAATGCCAAGCCCAGCTTCGAGGGCGCCCGGCAAGTGACCTACCGGCCCATTGAGAGCGACGCCAGCCTGCGCTACCTGGACTTCGTGTTGCGCTCGAAGGAAGCCGTGGACAAGCTCAGCGGCGGGAAGGTGGGCTACCTCCACATTCCCGACATGGGCGCGCCCGGCCTCTACGAGTTCATCAAGTGGTACTACCCGCAGATCCGCAAGGAGGGCCTGATCGTGGACGTCCGCGCCAATGGCGGCGGCAACGTCAGCGAGATGATCCTGGAGCGGCTCGGCAAGAAGCTGCTGGGCACTAGGTTCGGCAGCGACGGGGACCATCCCTCGACCTATCCCCGCACGGTCTTCCATGGGTCCATGGTGGCCCTCTGCAACGAAACCAGCGCCAGCGATGGCGATATCTTCCCTTACCGCTTCCGCTTCGCGGGCCTCGGCCCGCTCATCGGCAAGCGCACCTGGGGTGGCGTCGTGGGTGGCGGTGGGGAATTGACCCTCATCGATGGCGGCAGCGTCTTCGTGCCGCGCTCGGGAACCAATTCGCCCACCGGCGAGTGGATCATCGAAGGCGAGGGCGTGTCCCCTGACATCGAAGTGGAAAACGACCCCGTGTCAATGCTGGCGGGCCATGACCTCCAGCTGGAACGCGGGGTCCAGGAAGTCCTCAAGCGGATCGCAGAGAAGCCCATGACTTTGCCGAAGCGTCCAGCGGATCCCGTCAAAACCAAATAATGCTGCTTCTCTTTGAAAAATTCTCTTGGTAACCACAGGGCACTTGGTTATGCTCCTCCGTAGATGATTCGGAGGTAGATTATGTTTTTCAATATCCTTGCGGCTACGCTGCCACTCGTTGTCCTGCTCATCGGCATCCCGCTGATGATGAAACCTGCCGCCAAGGTCGCGCCCGCCGCTTGGCTGGTGACGGTGCTCACGGCCATCCTCGTCTTCCACTTCCCGGTTAAGGTGACGCTGCTGGCGGCACTCCAGGGCGGCCTCACGGGGATCTTCCCGATCATGTACATCCCCTTCGGCGCTCTCGTGATCTACAACGTGCTGAAGGTCACCGGCTGGATGGACAAGATGCAGGGCGCCATGGCGAACCTCACCGTGGATCGCCGGGCGCAGGCCCTGCTCATCGCGTTCGGCTTCGGCGCCTTCCTCGAGGGCATCTGCGGTTTCGGGGCTCCCGTCGCGATCCCCGCCAGCATCCTCATCGGCCTAGGCTACAACCCCATGATGGCGGCCCTCGTGTGTCTTGTGGCCAATACCGGACCGGTGCCGTTCGGCTCGCTGGCCATCCCCACCGTGACCCTGGCCAAGACCACGGGCCTGGACATCATGAAACTTTCCCAGATGACGGGTCGCTTCATGGCGCCGCTGGCCATGATCATGGCCTTCGCCACGGTCTATGCCATGTCCAAGGCCAAGGGCCTGAAGGGGGCCATCGGCACCATCCTGGTCACCGGCCTCAGCTTCTCCATCACCCAGTTTCTCGTCTCCAACTTCATCGGTCCGGACCTCACTTCAGTGTTGGCGGCCCTCGTCTGCCTTGTGGCCACGGCCCTCTATCTGAAGTTCCAGAAACACACCCAACCCTGGCTCTTCGAGGGCGATGCCCCCGCAGAAAACGTGACGAGGGAATTCCACTTCAAGGAACTGTTCCTGTCCTGGCTGCCCTACCTGCTGCTGGCCGTCCTCGTCATCGCCGTGAACCTCCCCAAGACCAAGCCCCTGTTCGCCGGTGCCGCGCCTGGCTGGAACTGGCTGGTCATCAAGACCCAGATCTACAACCCGAACAAGATCTATGCCTTCACCTGGCTCCAGACCCCAGGCACCATCATGCTCATCGCCGGCCTCATCGCCTTCCCCTTCATGGGTATCAAGTACTCGGTGATGGGCGAGCAGTTCGGCAAGACCTTCAGACAGATGATCCCTTCCTTCATCGCCGTGGCCTGCATCCTCTCCATCGCTGAGGTGATGAACCTGACCCTGCCCATCATTGATCCCAAGACCAAGCTGGCGGTCGTGGGTGAGTTGGCCTCCAAGCAGATTTCCATGGTGGCCACCATGGC